>NZ_JBEZJI010000068.1:0-46907 GCF_040649435.1 Actinomadura sp. NPDC048955 | reverse complement strand
TCTTCGACGCGCTGCGCAAGGAGGGCATCCTGCCCGACGCCCCCGAGGGCGAGCATCACCGGCCGGGGCTCAGGGCCCCGGCGCGGGACGTCTCAGACCTCGGCCTTGAGGTTCTGCGGGAGCTGGCCGGTGCCCTTGGCCCACTGGTGGGCCGCGACGCGGGTGGCGAGCAGCCGCGAGACCTCCATGCCGACGCCCATCACCACGGCCCAGCCGATCGCCTCGGCCAGCGCCACGTCGGGGGACTCGGGGTTGGTCGGGGGCTCCTTGCCGGTGCTCTTCTTCCAGGCCAGCGTGATGACTTTCTTCGCGACGAAGCCGCCCGCGAATGCGGCCGCGCCGGCCATCACCCGCCAGCCGATGTCGCCCTTGTCCGCCATGTTGGTCCTCTCTCGTCCTGTCGTCTCCGACGCTACCGGAACGGCCCGCCCCCGGCGGGGAAGGTGATCGCCGCGTCGGCGCCGGCAATCGGCATGCGACCCGGGCCGATGTCAATACGATTGGCCTCATGACAGAGCAGCCGCGTACTTCGCACGTCCCTCCGAAGCCCTCGCTGGACGGCCTGGAGGACAGATGGGTACGCGTCTGGGAGGACGCGGGCGTCCACCGCTTCGACCGCACCCGGCCGCGCGCCGAGGTCTACTCGATCGACACCCCGCCGCCCACCGTGAGCGGGTCCCTCCACGTCGGCCACGTCTTCTCCTACACCCACACCGACACCGTCGCCCGGTATCACCGCATGCGCGGTCGGGCGGTCTTCTACCCGATGGGCTGGGACGATAACGGGCTGCCGACCGAGCGCCGCGTGCAGAACCACTTCGGTGTCCGGTGCGATCCGTCGCTTCCCTACGATCCCGACTTCGAGCCCCCGGCCAAGCCCGACCCGAAACGCCAGCAGGCGATCTCGCGGCGCAACTTCATCGAGCTGTGCGAGCGCCTCACCGAGGTCGACGAGCAGGCCTTCGAGGAGATGTGGCGGCGCGTCGGCCTGTCGGTCGACTGGAACCACCTGTACACCACCATCGGCGCCACCGCCCGGACGGCGTCGCAGCGCGCGTTCCTGCGCAACCTGGCCCGCGGCGAGGCGTACGTCTCCGAGGCGCCGACGCTGTGGGACGTCACGTTCCGCACCGCGGTCGCGCAGGCCGAGCTGGAGGACCGCGAGCACCCCGGCGCGTTCCACCGGCTCCGGTTCCACGGCGACCGGCGCCCCGTCTACATCGAGACGACGCGGCCGGAGCTGCTGCCCGCCTGCGTCGCGCTGGTCGCGCACCCCGACGACGAGCGGTACCAGGAGCTGTTCGGCACGACCGTGCGCACGCCGCTGTTCGGCGTGGACGTCCCGGTCGTCGCGCACCGGCTGGCCGATCCCGGCAAGGGCTCGGGCATCGCGATGATCTGCACGTTCGGCGACGTCACGGACGTCGTCTGGTGGCGCGAGCTGAACCTGCCGACCCGCGCGATCATCGACTGGGACGGGCGGCTCGCCGCCGACCCGCCGCAGGGCGTCCCGGCGGAGCCGTACGCCGAGCTGGCCGGCAAGACGGTCTTCTCGGCCAAGGAGCGCGTCGTCGAGCTGCTGCGCGAGTCCGGCGACCTGGACGGCGAGCCCCGCAAGATCAGCCGGCCGGTGAAGTTCTACGAGAAGGGCAACAAGCCCCTGGAGATCGTCACGACCCGGCAGTGGTACATCCGCAACGGCGGCCGCGACGAGGGCGTCCGCGCCGAGCTGCTCGCCCGCGGCCGGGAGCTGGAGTGGCATCCCGGCTACATGCGGGCCCGCTACGAGAACTGGGTCGAGGGGCTGAACGGCGACTGGCTGATCTCGCGGCAGCGGTTCTTCGGGGTGCCGATCCCCGTGTGGTACCGGCTGGACGACTCCGGCGAGCCGGTGTACTCCGAGCCGATCGTGCCGGCCGAGGACGCGCTGCCGGTCGACCCGTCCTCGGACGTCCCGCCGGGCTACACCGAGGACCAGCGCGGCCGGCCGGGCGGGTTCGCCGGCGACCCCGACGTGATGGACACCTGGGCCACCTCGTCGCTGACCCCGCAGATCGCGGGCGGCTGGGAGCGCGACGCCGACCTGTTCGCCCGGGTCTTCCCCTTCGACCTGCGGCCGCAGGCGCACGACATCATCCGGACGTGGCTGTTCTCCACGGTGGTGCGCTCGCACCTGGAGCACGGCTCGCTGCCGTGGAAGGGCACCGCCCTGTCCGGGTGGATCCTCGACCCGGACCGCAAGAAGATGTCGAAGTCCAAGGGGAACGTCGTCACGCCGATCGACCTGCTGCGCGAGTACGGCTCCGACGCCGTCCGGTACTGGGCGGCGAGCGGGCGGCCCGGCACCGACACCGCGTTCGACACCGGTCAGATCAAGGTCGGCCGCCGCCTCGCCATCAAGATCCTCAACGCGTCGAAGTTCGTGCTGGGGCTCGGCGAGGCGGCCCCGGACGTGCCGGTCACCGAACCGCTGGACAAGGCGATGCTGGCGGCGCTGGCCGGGGTCGTGGAGGAGGCGACGGAGGCGTTCGAGGGCTACGACTACGCGCGCGCCCTGGAGCGCACGGAGCGGTTCTTCTGGGAGTTCTGCGACGACTACCTGGAGCTGGTCAAGGCCCGCGCCTACGGCGACGGCCCGGAGGCGCTGTCCGCGCGCGCGGCGCTGCGCGCCGCGCTGTCGGTGATGCTGCGCCTGTTCGCGCCCGTCCTGCCGTTCGTGACCGAGGAGGTCTGGTCGTGGTGGCGGCACGGTTCGGTGCACACGGCCTCGTGGCCGTCCGCCGCCGAGCTGCCGTCGGGCGGCGACCCCGCCGTCCTCGCGGCCACGGGCGAGGCGCTCCGGCAGGTCCGCAAGGCCAAGTCGGAGGCCAGGGCGTCGATGCGCGCCGACGTGTCCCGCGCGGTCGTGCGCGGCTCGCAGGTGACGCGGATCGCGCGTCCCGATCTGGCCGCGGCCGGGCGGATCGCCGACCTGACGCTGGAGGACGCCCCCGCCGCGCTCACCGTCGACGTCGTCCTGGCGCCCGCGACGTAGATCACCCCGGCCGGGCCTTGACGCGGGTCCGGCACTCTCCAGATATTAGATCAGCGGTCTAATTGGTGCCGCCGTGAGAGGCGCGCGGTCCGGCGCGGGAGGAGACGGGATGAGCGAGATCGACGAGCGGCACCCCGTGATCGCCCCGCGCCGGGTGCGGTTCGACTGGGCGGGCACGCCGCTGCACTGGATCCCGGACGAGCCGGTCGCCACGCACTTCATCAACGTCCTGCACCTGCTGCTGCCCGCGGGCGAGCGGTGGTTCGTGCACGTCTACAAGGAGGCGCTCCCGCTCGTCCGCGACGACGAGCGCCTCCACCGCGAGGTCAAGGGGTTCATGGGCCAGGAGGCCGTGCACGCCTACTCCCACCAGGGCGTCCTGGACCGGCAGATGCGGGATCAGGGCCTCGATCCGGGCCCGCTCACCGACCGGATCGAGTGGGTGTTCCGGCGGATCCTCGGCGACCGGTGCTGGATCCCGTTCCTGCCCCGCAAGCGCTGGCTGTTCGTGCGGATCGGCGTCATCGCGGGCATCGAGCACTACACGGCGGTGCTCGGGCAGTGGATCCTGGACGCCCGCGAACTGGACGAGGCCGGCGCCGATCCGACGATGATGGACCTGCTGCGCTGGCACGGCGCCGAGGAGGTCGAGCACCGGTCCGTCGCGTTCGACGTCTACCAGCACGTGGCCGGACGGTACTGGATGCGGTTCATCGCGTTCTTCCTGGGCGTCCTCGCGCTGCCGCTCATGGTCTACGCGGGGGCGGTGTTCCTGTGCCGGGCCGATCCGACGCTGAAGGGCGTCCGCCCGCGGATCCGCGACTACCGGCGGGCGGTGCGGCGCGGGCTGTTCCCCAGCAACCGGTTCATGATCTCCGCCGGCCGCGCCTACCTGCGGCGCGACTACCATCCGTCCCAGGTGTGCTCGACGCAGCGGGCGCTCGACTACCTCGCGGTGTCGCCCGCGGCGCGGTCCGCCGGCCGCCCGGCGTCCTGAGCCGCGCCGCTCACAGCGTGCAGGGCAGGTGCTTGATGCCGTTGATGAAGTTGGAGTAGAGCATCTGCGGCTCGCCGCTCGCCCGGATGTCCGGGACGCGGGTGAACAGCTCCCGGAACATCACCGTGATCTCCTGCCGGGCCAGGTTCGCGCCCAGGCAGAAGTGCGGACCGGGGCCGCCGAACCCGACGTGCGGGTTCGGCGAGCGGGTGATGTCGAAGACGTCCGGGTCGGTGAACACCTCCGCGTCGCGGTTCGCGGAGTTGTAGAACAGCAGGACCTTGTCGCCCGCCCTGTACCGCTGGCCGTTCATCTCGTGGTCGCGGGTCACGGTCCGCCGGAACTGGATGACCGGCGTCGCCATCCGGACGATCTCCTCGACGGCCCCCGGGGCGCGGGCGTCGAAGTCCTCCATCAGCAGCGCCCGCTGCTCGGGGTTGTCGGTGAACAGCTTCAGCCCGTGCGTCATCGCGTTGCGGGTGGTCTCGTTCCCGGCCACGACGAGCAGGATGAAGAACGAACCGATCTCCTGGTCGGTCAGGGACTCGCCGTCCACGTTGGCCGAGACCAGCCGAGACACGAGGTCGTCGCCGGGGTCCCGGCGGCGCCTGCGGGCGAGCTTCATCGCCAGGTGGTTCAGCTCGTACCCCGCGGACATCGCCATGAGCAGCCCGTACAGGACGCCGATCCGGGTGATGCCCTCGCGGGTCACGTCCCTGCCGCCGGTGTACTCGGGGTCGCCGAGGCCGAGGATGGTGTTCGTCCGGTCGTACACCATCGGGCGCACCCGCTCGGGAATGCCCATCATGTCGCAGATGACCTGCACGGGGAGCCGTGCCGCGACGTCGGTGACGAAGTCAGCCGACCCCTTGCGCTCCAGGTCGTCGACGATCCGCGTCGCGGTGGCCTGCAGGTCGGTCTCCAGCTTGGCGAGGACGCGCGGGGTGAACGCCCGCGACACGATCCGGCGGATCTTGGCGTGCCGCGGGTCGTCCATGTTGATCATCGAGCCGAAGTAGCGGGCCATGTACCGGGGCAGGTCGGCGATGCTGTTCGAGCACGGCTCGCTGCTGAACACCTCCGGCGTCCGGCTGGCCTCCACCACGTCCGCGTGCCGGGTGAGCGCGTAGTAGCCGCGCCCGGACCGGATGAACGGCAGCTTGAGCTCCGGGAAGAACGCCGGATGCTCCCGCTCGCGCAGCCGCGCGAACGCCGCCAGCCGCCGGTCCGGGGGCAGCGACCAGAAGGCCAGATCGGACAGGTCGTCCTCGGTCGCCCGTGCCGTCGTCGTCACCGCACACCGTCCTCGTGAGTCAGAACGCCGTTCGGTTACCATCGAACCGAGCCTTCCGGACATCCGTCAAGAGCGATCAGGCGGCCGCCGCGGCGCCGCGGCGCAGGACGGCCCGCTCCGCCGCCGTCCACGCCCCGGAGGTCAGCAGGTAAAGCCCGGCCGCCAGGGGCACGAACGCCGCCACGGCGACCGTCCCGAACGGCATCAGCCGCGCGACGGCGCCCATCGGCCCCTCGGCGGTGATCCGCCGCGACGTCACCACGGCCACGACCGCGAGCAGCGCGAACAGCCCGAGGAAGACGAGCGAGGGCGGCGCGAGCAGGCCCCCGCCGAGGACGCCGATCCAGTTCTGACCGAGCGGCGCAGCGAGCAGCGTGTGCGCGAGCAGCAGGTTCTGGTGCCCGGCGACCGCCGCGGACGTGAACAGGCGGTACATGACCATGAAGAACGGGATCTGCGCGGCCATCGGCAGGCATCCGGCCGCCGGTGTGGCGCCCTCCGCCTTGTACAGCGCGGCCATCTCCCGCTGGAGCCGGTGCGGATCCTTCGCGTGCTTCTTCTGCAGGGCCTGGACCTTGGGCAGGAGCCTGGCCCGCGCCCGCTCGCCCCTGGCGGCCGAGACCGCCAGCGGGACGAGCGCCAGCCGCACCCCGGCGGTGAACAGGACGATCGCCAGCGCGGTGGCCAGGCCCCCGGCCACCGGGTCCAGGGCGTCCGCGAGCCCGCCGACGAGGGCGGCGGCGATGGAGATGGGAATGTCGAACATGGATGAGCCTTCCGGAACGAGGGATCGATGGCGTTCCGGCCGCGTTCAGGCGGCCGCGATCCCCGTTCCGGGCGCTCGCGGACGGGGCCGTCCCGCCGCGTCCGGATCGCGCTGCGGCAGGAAGGCGGTCCGCAGCGTCCGCTCCCGCAGGGTCGTCCGTATCCGGGCTCGTGCCGCCCTCTGCCCCCGGCACGCGGCGCGCACTCGCACCGCCGCGAGCACCAGCAGCCCTGCGACGGTCAGCGCGCCCAGCGTGACCAGCACCGACTGCCCTGGCGCGGACCCGGCCCACTCGGCCACGGCGAACCCCCGCAACAGCGCGAAGATCAGCAATGACCAGAGCACGAGGGGCCCTTCCGGGAGCGCGACGGCGAGATGTGATCAGTGTGCCACGGCGGCGCGACGATGATCGACCGGTCCGCGCTCACAGCAGCAGGAGGAGGGCGAGGGCGGAGAGGGACGCGAGGGCCGTGGCGTTCTTCACGGGCGGCATCCGGACGGCCATCGCCGCGTCCCGCCGGTCGTCGCGGGCCAGGTAGGTGAGCAGGGCGCTCAGCGCGCGACCGGCGCCCAAGGCCGTGCCGGTCAGGACGGTGGTGAGCGCGTCTTCGCGGACCAGGAGCAGGCCCAGGGCCAGCACGTAGGGCGCCGTGGCGGAGACGTAGGTGCGGACGCCGGTTCCGAGTTCGAAGCCGAACTGGAGCGCGCCCTTGCGAAGGTGGGCCTGCAACACGTCCTGGGGGATCTGGCGGGCGTTCTGGGGGAGCGGAACGCGGACCAGCCCGGCCTCGCGCGCGGCGCCCAGCCCGGCGACGGCGAGGATCGCGGCGGTGCGGGCGGCCGGCGGGAGCGGCGCGGAGAGGCCGGACAGCGACCAGATCACCGTCGCGGTGAGGGTGCCTCCGAGCAGGAGCCCGAGGGTGAAGACGGCCAGGATCTCGCCCTGCCGTACGGGGGCCCGCCAACCTGGCGAGAACAGCACGGATTCGCTGTTGCGCGTTCAGACGCTGCCGGACAGGGAGAATCCGGCGAGCGCGCCGATCGACGCCCAGCAGAGGACGGCGGCGTCCAGGGCGGCGGCCGACACCGCCAAGAGCGCGAGGGCGGCGACGGGCAGGAGCGGGTCGGTCGTGCCCCGCCGCAGCCGCCCGGCGGTCAGTTCTTGCACGCCATCGCCTTGCGGCAGATGGTCTTGTACCAGTTGCCCTTCTTGGATTTCTTCCAGCCGTCATGGCAGCGCCAGGTGACGCCCTTCTTGCAGCTGCCGCAGCTCTTGGCGTAGGCCCAGAGCCAGCCGTCGTACCCGCCGCCGTAGCACTGGTTGGGACGCAGCTTGTAGCGGCCCGGGTCCGACACGCCGGACTTGTGGAACCCCTTGTACTTGCCGCTCGTCCGGCAGCACACGCTGCACACCAGGCTGGGTCCGCAGCCGGGGGAGCAGTTGTGGTTGGACGCGTACGAGGGGCAGCGCGGATAGATGTCGTAGTACCCGACCAGCTGGAATCCCGATGCGAGCGCCTCCCGCGCGGGCGGGAAGACGCCGAGGGCCTTCAGCCCGGCGGTGGCGCCCGCGGCGGCGAGCCCGGTGAGGACGCTGCGCCGCACCGGCCGGAACCTCGGCTCGTCCGGGGGTGCGGGGCGCCGCCGGACGCGCTGCGCCCCGGCCGGGCGGGGGCCGCGCAGCGGCGGGACGTCTTCCAGTTCGATCATCGTGCCGCCTCCAGGGTGAGGGCGCGGAGGGCGTCGGGGGAGCCGACGGGCTCGGCGGCCCGCAGGCGCCCGTCCGCGCCGACCAGTACGGCGAACGGGGTCGCGGGGACGCGGTAGTCGGCGAACAGGCCGTCCTGCTCGCCGGCCAGCACGCTCACCTCGGGGCGCGTCGCCTCGTCGGGCGCCGGCCCCGCGAAGATCGCGTGCAGCGGCCGTCCGGCCGGGACGGCGGCGAGGACGTCGGCGCACACGCCGCACTCGCGGTCCAGGAAGAGCAGCAGGCCGGGCCCGAGCCGGTCGAAGGCGGGCGCGGCCGCGCCCACCGCGGGGCCGAGCCCGGCGGGCCGGGAGGCCCCCTGGCCGAGCGCGTGGACCTGCCGGACGAGACCGGCGACCACCAGGGCGAGCAGCAGGATCGCCGCCCATGACAGCAGGAGCGCGCTGTTCTGGAAGCTCATCCGGCCGTCCTCCTCTCCTCGGTCATGGCGTGCGGGAGCGTCCAGAGGAGCACGGCGAACACCAGCCCTGCCGCGACCTCCACGGACGACTCGTACAAGGTGGGCCCGGCCGGGAGCCCGTACAGGGCGCCGGTGAGGGCGAGCGCGCTGAGCGCGGCGGCCCGTCCCGCGACCCAGCCGGTCATCGGAGTGCCCGCGCCTCCGCATCCGCAGGGGACGCCGCGCCGGACGCGGGCCACGTGCGCCGCGTAGGCCGCGTACAGGGCCAGCAGGGCGGCCGCCGCCCCGCCGGCCGCGCGGGCCGGGCCGTCCAGCCGGAGCAGCAGCGCCGCCGCCCCGGCGGCGCCGATCAGCGCCTCCGCGGCGATCACGGCCGCCGCGGCCGGGCCGGCGAGGGCGGCCGGGAGCACCCGGTGCGCCCGCACCGCCGCGGCCAGCGCCGCGGGGCGCCTGACCTGCCCGGCCAGCGACGCCAGCAGGACGAGCGGGACGGTGACGGCGGCGATCCCGGCGAGGAGCCCGGTCACCGGACCGCCTCGACCGCCAGCCCCGCGAGCCGGCGCGGGACGTCGCGGACCCGGTCCTCCTCGGGCAGCACGGTCACCAGCAGCGACGCCAGCGCCAGCAGGAAGTAGGGCCCCTGGCCCTCCACGGTGTCCCGGAACAGCTCGCCGCCGGCGACGGAGGCGCCGCGCCACGGCGGAAGCCGCCTGCGCGTCGCCGAGGTCAGCGCGGTGATCTCCAGCAGGCCGATCCCCGGCACCTCCTTGACCATCTCGGCGGGGTCGGGGCGGCGCGCCCGGCCGCGCGGCACGGCGGTGATCCCGTCCTCGTGCTCGGTGAGGCGCACGGTGCCGAAGAAGGCCACCGCGTCCGCGGGGCGCCCGTGGTAGAGGTGCGTGAAGACCGCGTGGCGGCGTCCCTCCCACACGGCCGCGAGGACGGGGTCGCTCAGGCCCGTCTCGGCGTCGCGGGTCGCCGTCCGCCCGACCCGCAGCCGCCCGCCCTGGACGCGGAACTCCTCCTCGAAGCGGTCGACCCCGATGTCGGCGGCCCAGGCCAGCGCGTCCTCGCGGGTGCCGCTGGAGATCTCGTGGAGCCGCCCGCCCTCGGCGATCCGCGCCACCGACGTGCACGGCCGCCGCAGGTCGTGGTCGCCGGTGAGGCGGACCCGCACGCCGTCCAGCGACCGGTGGGTGACGTGGTGCCCGCCTGCGGTGCCCTGTCCCCGTGTGCCCATGCCGTCCCCTTTCTGCGGGGACGCGCCCCACAGAAGCGCCGCGGGTAACAATTGCGACGCTACGCTCGATACGTCACTTCAGGGTCAAACCTTCCGGAAGTGGTCACGCCCGGGACCGGGTAGGGTCAACTGCCGGACTCGCGCGGCAGCGGCGTTTCAGCGGCGGCCGTCCCCGGCGCCCTGGGTAGGGTCGTGTGGTTCTCCGGCAGGTAGGCGCGTGAGGTGGAGCCCGTGAGCAAGGTCGATGTGCTGATCCAGCGGCTGGATCCGGAGCTGCCCCTGCCGCGCTACGCCCACGCGGGCGACGCGGGCGCCGATCTGGTCGCGGCCGCCGACGTGGAACTGGCGCCGGGCGAGCGCGCCGTCGTCCCCACCGGGATGGCGATCGCCCTGCCGGACGGCTACGCGGCGTTCATTCACCCCCGGTCCGGATTGGGCGCTAGGTTGGGGGTGACCATCGTCAACGCACCCGGTACGGTCGACGCCGGCTATCGGGGTGAGATCAGGGTGACCCTGCTGAACACCGATCCCCGTGCCACGGTGAGACTGCGGCGCGGAGACCGCATCGCGCAGATGGTCGTCCAGCGGGTCGAGCACGCGGTGTTCCACGAGGTCACCGAGCTTCCCGGATCGGCGCGCGGAACCGGCGGGTTCGGCTCCACCGGCGGATTCGGCCCGGCCCCGCGATCCGGGGACAATGAGCACAGTCGAGAAGGAGCGTGAGTCGTGGCTTTTGGACGTCGCCGGCAGGCCGAGGAGCCCGCGGAGGGTCCCGAGGTGACCGAGGAGCCGGCGGAGACCGCCGAGGAGGCTCCCGCCGAGGCGGGGTCGGCCAAGGCAGAGACGCCGGAGGGCGGCCCGTGGGACTCCGAGGAGTCCTTCCCCGAGCTGCAGCGGCTGGATTTCGGGGCTCTCCAGGTGCCGGTCGCGCCGGGGCTGGGTTTCCAGGTGAACTTCGAGGCGACCCAGGTCGACGAGGAGGGCAACCCGCTCGACGGGCGCCCCGTCGCCGTGCTGGTGCAGTACGAGGAGAGCGCCATGCAGCTCCAGGTGTTCGCCGCGCCGAAGCGCAGCGGCATCTGGGACGACGTGCGCCGTGAGACCGCCAAGGACATCCAGGAGGAGGCGCAGGGCCAGACCCAGGAGGGCGAGGGCCCGTTCGGCTCCGAACTGCTGGCGATGGTCCCGGCGGCGCTGACCGAGGAGGTCCTCGCCGAGATGCCGCAGGAGGTCCGCGAGCAGATCCCGGCGGAGTTCGTCGAGCAGGGCTGGGCGCCGCAGATCATCCGCTTCCTCGGCGTGGACGGCCCCCGCTGGTTCCTGCAGGCCGTGGTGCAGGGCGCCGCGATCGAGGACGAGGAGCAGTGGCAGGTCCTGGAGGACGTGCTGCGCGGCGTGGTCGTGCACCGCGGCGACGCCCCGATGCCGCCCCGCGAGCTGCTGGAGCTGCAGATCCCGCAGGAGTTCAGCGAGGCCGGCGAGGACGGGGAAGAGGAGGCCGTGGAGACCTTCGACCCGTTCGAGCGCGGCCCGGAGATCACCGAGGTCCGCTGACCCCACGAGCACCGGACCCGCCCGCCCGCACGCTTTTCGGACGTGCGACCGGGCGGGTTCGCGGCGTCTGCGCCCGGCCGATCTCTTGCCTTGGACCGCCCCGCGGGCGGTCAATCGGGACATGTCCAAGAAGACGCGCAAACGCCGGGCCCGCAAGCGGAGCAAGCACAACAAGGGCAGGCGGCCCAACGCCCGCCACTAACTCCCGATCATCTCGAACGTCATCGCGTGCTCGACGCCCGCCTGCTTCCCGCCCGCCTCGGCCGCGCCGGTGAGGAACGCCTCGGCGTCGAACCCGGCGCCGAGCTCGGCGAAGTACACGCGGTGCGCGAGCAGTGAGTCGATGCCGGCCCGCAGGTGGCCGGTGACGTCCACGTAGTGGGTGGGCTGCGGCGACCCGCCGAACAGCGCGAACCGCACGCCCTGCCACGGTTCGAGGCCGAGGTCGCGGAACACCCACCGGTTGGCCGCGTCCCGGACCGCGTCCGCGACCGCGAGGCCGAGCGCCCGGTGGTCGGCCATGTTGAAGCCGCCGCCGGGGAAGGTCTCGCGGAAGTTGACGGACAGCACCACCTCGGGCCGGTGCCGCCGGATCGCCGCGGCGAGCATCCGCCGCAGCGGCAGGCCGTACTCCAGCGTGCCGTCCGGCAGGTCGAGGAACTCGACCTCGCGGACGCCGACGATCCGCGCCGCCTCGACCTGCTCGGCGCTGCGGATCCGCCGCACCTCGCCGGGGTCCATCGAGTCGATCCCGGCCTCCCCGCGGGTGGCCAGCACCTCCGTCACGGTCTTGCCCTGGCCCGTCCACTTGGCGATCGCCGCCGACGTCCCGTACTCCAGGTCGTCGGGGTGCGCCACGATCGCGAGCGCGCGTTCCCAGTCCTCAGGCACCTCGTCCATGCCCCCCATCCTCCCCCGGACGGGCGGCCGGTCGTCACAGGTAGCGGAGCCAGAGGTACGGGGTCGCCAGGGCGACCGTCACGAGCGTGACGACGAGGCCGTAGCGGGTGAAGCGCCAGAAGCTGATGGGCGTGCCGTTGCGCGCGGCGATGCCGAGCACGACCACGTTGGCGCTGGCCCCGATGGCGGTGGCGTTGCCGCCGAGGTCGGCGCCGAGGGCGAGGGCCCACCACAGCACGTGCCCGTCGGTACCGGGGTGCCGCTGGACGAGGTCGGAGACGATCGGGCTCATCGTCGCCACGTAGGGGATGTTGTCCACGATCGCCGACAGCCCCGCGGACGCCCACAGCAGCAGCATCGTGGCGGCGCCGAGGCGGCCGGCGGTGGCGTCCGCCGCGGCCCTGGAGATCTCGCCGATGACGCCGGTCTCGACGAGGCCGCCGACCATGACGAACAGGCCGGCGAAGAACACCAGCGTAGGCCACTCGACCTCGCTGAGGGCCTCCTCCGTGGTCACCCTGGTCGCGGCGACGAGCAGCCCGGCGCCGAGCAGCGCCACCACGGACGGCTCGTAGTGCAGGACGGGATGCAGCACGAACGCCACGATCACGATGGCGAGGACGGCGAGCCCCTGCGCGAGCAGGCGGCGGTCGGTGATGGCCTCCCGCTCCTCCAGCTCCATGATCTCGGCGGCGAGGTCCGGGTCGTAGCGGAACGCCGAGCGGAACAGCCACCGGCACAGCAGGCAGAACACGACCATCAGCACCACGACCAGCGGGGCCAGATGGACCAGGAAGTCGTTGAACGACAGGCCGCCCCGGCTGGCGATGATGATGTTGGGCGGGTCGCCGACCAGGGTCGCGGTGCCGCCGATGTTGGACGCCATGACCTCGGCGATGAGGTACGGCTCGGGCGCCAGCGCGAGCCGTTCGCAGACGAGGAACGTGACGGGCGCGACCAGCAGGACGGTGGTGACGTTGTCCAGCAGCGCGGACGCCCCCGCCGTGAGCACGACCAGCATCACCATGAGCCGGTAGGGGCGCCCCCGCGCGCGCTTGGCGGCCCAGATCGCCACGTACTCGAACACGCCCGTCCGGCGCAGCACCGAGACGATGACCATCATGCCGAGCAGCAGGAAGATGACGTTCCAGTCGATCCCGGACTCGGAGGAGAAGAACGCGCCCCGGGCGTCGGTGATGTGCAGCAGGAGCATCAGGCCCGCGCCGCCGAGCGCGACCGCCGTCCGGTGCACCTTCTCCGACGCGATCAGCACGTACGCGCAGACGAAGATGACGATCGCGGCGGTGGCCTGCACAGAACCTCCTGGACGGCATGCTGATGACGGGACCTGCCGACCAGACTTCCCGGCGCACCACGGGTGACTCTAACCGTCCCGGCACGCCGCGGGGGAGGCCGGGCCCGGCGATGGTGGGGTTTTGCCTACCCCGATCGGAGTGCTGGACCCATCCTCCGCGGCGCCGCGCGTCCGTAGCTTCGTGTCCCGAAGGCGCCCCGCGAGGGGGCGCCGGGCGGAGGTGAGGACGATGTTCGGACGCAGGGGACCGGAGCCCGCGCACCGGGTGCCGGGTGAGGCGCTCCGGCTGGAGAACGTGCGCCGGGTGTACGGCCCCGAGGGCAACCGGGTCGTCGCGCTGGACGGCGTGTCGCTGTCGCTGCCGACCGGGTCGTTCACCGCGGTCATGGGCCCGTCCGGGTCCGGCAAGAGCACGCTGCTGCAGTGCGCCGCGGGCCTGGACCGTCCCACCGGGGGCCGCGTCTTCGTCGACGGCGCGGAGCTGACGGGCGACGGCGAGGCGGAGCTGACGAAGTTCCGGCGGGAGCGGATCGGTTTCGTCTTCCAGCAGTTCAACCTGCTGCCGACGCTGTCGGTCATGCAGAACACGGTGCTGCCGCTCAAGCTCGCCGGCCGCAGGGCGGACAAGGACCGCGCGCGGGCCGTCCTGGAGCGGGTGGGCCTCGGCGAGCGGCTCGGGCACCTGCCCGCGGAGCTGTCCGGCGGCCAGCAGCAGCGGGTGGCGATCGCGCGGGCGCTGCTCACCCGGCCGCGGGTGCTGTTCGCGGACGAGCCGACCGGCGCGCTCGACACCCGCAGCGCCCGCGACGTGCTCGGCCTGCTGCGCGAGTCGGTGGCCGCGTTCGGGCAGACGGTGGTGATGGTGACCCACGACCCGGTCGCCGCGTCCTTCGCCGACGCCGTGCTGTACCTGGCCGACGGGCGGATCGTCGGCCACCAGCCCGCGCCGACCGCCGAGTCCGTCGCGGAGCGGATGACGCACCTGGCCGACGAGGTCGAGCGCCAGCGCATGACGGCGGGGGCGTGAGATGTTCGCACTGGCGATCGGTTCCCTGCGCAGGCGCGCGGGCGCGTTCACGGCGAGCTTCCTCGCCCTGTTCCTCGGCTCGACGATCATCATGGCCTTCGCCTCGATGCTGGACACCGCCGCGTCGGGCGGCGCGACCGGGGAGGCCCGGAGCACGCTGGTCATCATGGCCAACGTCGTCGGCGGCTGGGGCCTGCTGCTGGTGGTGTTCGCGGTCACCTCGACGCTGACCCTGTCGGTGCGGCAGCGCGCGTCGGAGATCGCGCTGCTCAAGAGCGTCGGCGCGACCCCGGCGCAGCTCGCCCGGATGATCGTCGGCGAGGCGGCAGGGCTGGCGGTGGTCGCGGCGCTGCTCGCGATCGTCCCCGGGATGCTGGCCGGCCGGGGCGTGCTCGGCCTGCTGCACGACACCGGCCAGGTGCCCGCGGAGATCGGCCACAGCTTCGGCCCGGTCGCGCTGTCGATGGGGATCGGCATCACGACGGTCTCCGCGACCGCCGCCGCGCTGATCACCGCCCGGCGCGCCACCCGCGCCGGCGTCGCCGACTCGATGCGGTCCGCGGCGGTGGACACCGGGAGGCTGAGCAGGAAGCGCATCGTCTTCGCGGTCCTGTTCCTGCTGCTGGCGCTGGACGAGGCGGTCATCACGGTCACGCTGATGGACGGCAAGGGCAGCGACGTGATGGCGACGTCCGGGCAGGCCGACATCCTCGCCGCGATCGGGCTGGCGCTGCTGGCTCCGGCGATCATGCGGCGGGCGACGGCCCTGCTGGGCCGGCCGCTGCGCGCGTTCGGCGCGGCCGGCGAGCTGGCGGCCGCCACCATGCGCCGCCGGACGGGCGCGCTGGCGTCCGCGGTCACCCCGGTCATCCTGTTCGTCGGCACGGCCGTCGGGACCCTATACCTCCAGGCCACCGAGAACGCGGCGATGGAGGCCGCCGGGCTGGCCAAGACGGCCGAGCAGAAGAGCATCGAGACGCTCAACTTCGTCGTCATCGGCATGGTGGTGCTGTTCACGGCGATCATGCTGGTCAACACGCTGGTCGCGGCGACCGCGCACCGGCGCCGCGAGTTCGGGCAGACCCGGCTCGCCGGCGCGACCCCGCGCCAGGTGCTCGCCTCGGTGGCGCTGGAGTCGGCGATGCTGACGGTGACCGGCGTGGTCTGCGGGACGGTCGCCTCGGTGTTCACGATCGTGCCCTTCGGGCTGGCCCGCCGCGACTCCGCCGTCCCGGCCGGGGACGCGTGGACCTACCTCGCGGTCGTCGCGCTCGCCGCCGCCCTGACCGGCGCCACGACGTGGGCCGCCACCCGCCGCGCGATCCGCGTCCCCGCCGTGGAGGCCGCCCTCCGCTGACCGCCCGGCTTGTCTTCGCGTGGGTGCTCGCCCATACTGGGTGAGCACTCACTCATTTAGGAGCGGACATGGCGGGATCGGTGGAGGCCTCGCGCGCCGGGTTCCCGGTGGCGGCCGCCGTCCAGGGCCTGCGGGCGTTCTGGACGCGCGGCCGCCGGGTCGAGCGCGCCGCCTACGCCATCGGGGCGGCGCTCATCGCCTCGGGGCTGCTGCACCTGGTCGTGTTCGCGGTCGACGGCGGCCCGTGGACGGGACCGGTGTCATGGCGCAAGCCCGTCACCTTCGGGCTCTCCTTCGGCCTGACGCTCCTCACGATCGCGTGGGTCAGCGCGTTCGTCCGGCTGGGCGACCGCGCGCGGACCGTGATCCTCGGCGTGTTCGCCGCCGACTGCGTCGCGGAGGTCTCCCTCATCACCCTCCAGGCGTGGCGCAAGGTCCCGTCCCACTTCAACGAGGAGACGGCGTTCGACACGGTCGTCACCCGGATGCTGGCGGCGGGCGGCGGGATCCTGGTCGTCACGCTGGTCGCGCTCGCGGTCGCCTCCTTCCGCCGGAAGGGGGAGACCGCGCCGAGCATGCGGCTGGCCGTCCGGTCCGGCTTCGCCGCCCTGATGCTCGCGCTGGCCTCCGGCGCCGCGATGATCGCCCGCGGGGTCACGGCGGTGGAGTCCGGCGACCAGCAGGCCGCCTACCACGTGGTCGCCGCGCTGAAGCCGGCGCACTTCGTGACGATGCACGCGATCCTCGTCCTGCCGCTGCTGGCCTGGCTGCTCACGTTCACCGGCCTGCCCGAGGCCCGCCGCGTCCGGTCCGTCGCCCTCGCCTCCGGCGCCTACTGGGCGGTGGCGGCGCTGGTCATCGCGGTCTCCGCCGTCCGCTTCGCGACCGCCTGAACCGTCCGCCGGACGGGCGATCCGCCTTCGGCGACCGGGCCGTGCGTTCCAGGCCGGGCGGCGGGCCGTCCAGGATCTCACCGCCGAGGGCCTCACGGAGCGCGGCGGCCGTCGCCTCGGCGTGCGTCCCGTGCACGGCGGTATGGACGACCGTGCCGAGCGCCGGGTGCTCGACGATGTGGAGGGCCGTCTCCTCGTCCATGGTCGTGTAGATGGCCTCCTTCCAGCCCGAGCCGTCGGTGTCCCTGCCGACGACGGCGATGTTCCAGTCCTCCTTGAAGGCCCAGATGGCGGCCTTCTCGGCGTCATCGGTGGCGAGGCGGACCCAGACGACGGGTCGCGGGACGGCCCGGTCCGGGATCCCCGGCCGGACCGTGACCCAGTCCTGCTCGCCCTCCACCGGCCGCGCGGGAGCAAGGACGCCCGTCGGCCGCTCCCGGGGCGCCTCCCGCATCACCACCGGCGCATGGACGAGTTCGGCGGCGATCGCACGCGCGTACTCGGCCGCCTCCCGGACGTCACCATCGCCGTGGCCGAGAGCGCGCTGGAGCAGATCCACGGTCTCCGGATCGGGCTCCGCGCCGCCCGTGGCCATCATCAGCGCGACGAGCGTCCAGGGCGCGTCGGTGAGCGTCCCCTCCAGCTGCGCGCGCAGCGTCTGCTCCGTCCAGACCTGGACGTGCTCGCCCACGACCGCCCGGATCGCCACGGCCTCGTCCGCGGACTCCGCCCGGACGAACACGGCCTTCACCCCGACCTCGTCGGCCGCCACCTCGATCAGCAGGGTCCGGCCCGACGCGTCCGCGTACACGTCGGCGAGGGTCTCACCGCCGAAACCGCCGTTTCCGTAGTACGCGAACGTCAGGCCCGTCGCGCCGGCGAGCGCGCCCAGGAGCGCGTCGTCGATCCCGTCCTCGTACCGGATCACGAGCGCGCACCGGTACGGGCCGACGTCCACAGGAGTGATCATCCGGGTACGGTACCGGCGCCCGGGAACACGCGTCCGCCCCGAGCCGGGCTCGGGGCGGACGGGGTCGGTGCGCGCGGGGTCGGTGCGCGCGGGGTCGGTGCGCGCGGGGTCAGTGCGCGCGGGGTCAGTGCGCGCGGGCGCGGTGGGGGAGGAGGAAGGCGACGAGGAACGCGGCGGCGGTGAGCCCGGCGGTCAGGGCGGTGACCTGCTCGGCGGCCTCCAGCGCGGCGGGCGCGGCGAACCGTCCGGCCACCGGGGCGCCGACCGCCCCGAAGAAGACCGTGCCGAGGACCGCGATGCCGAGCGACGCGCCGAGCTGCTGCACCGACTCCAGCGCGGCCGAGCCGGAACCCACCTCGTGGTCGGCGATGTCCGCGACGATCACGTCGAACAGCGGGACGAAGATCATGCCCATGCCGGCGCCGAACAGCAGCAGCGGCGCGGCCAGGTGCCAGCCGCCGACGCCCGTCCCGGCCGCCTCGAACACCGCGTACAGAGCGGCCAGCCCGGCGAGCATGAGCATCAGCCCGAGGTGCAGGACCCGGCGGCCCAGCCGGGTCATCGTCATGCCGCTGAACGCCGACCCGGCGAACGCCCCGACCGCCCAGGACGACATCGCCAGGCTCGCGGCCAGCGGCGTGTAGCCGAGGCCGAGCTGGAGGAACAGGCCGGTGGCGAGGGAGAACCCGGCGATCGCGCCGAAGAAGACGACGACGAACAGCACGCCCGAGGAGTAGGCGCGGCCGGCGAACACGCTCAGCCTGACCAGCGGCGTCCGTCCCCGGCGGGCGCGGCGCAGCTGGTGCAGGGCGAACAGGGCCAGGACGGGGAACGATCCGGCGAGCAGCGCGAGCGACCAGGTGGGCCAGCCCAGCTCGCGGCCCTGGACGAGGGGGTAGACCAGCATGCTCATGCCGAGGCCGCCGAGCAGCATCCCGGCGACGTCCAGGCCGCCCGAGCGGTCGGCGGCGGACGGGGCGGGCAGCGCCCTGGCGCCCACGATCAGCGCGTAGCCGCCGACCGGCACGTTCACCAGGAAGATCGCGCGCCAGCCGGTGCCGAACAGGTCGGCGTCGATCAGCAGGCCGGCGACCACCGGGCCGAGGATGGTGGCCAGCCCGATCACGGGTCCGAACAGGGCGAACGCCTTGCCGGTGTGCGCGCCGAACAGGTCGCGGATCAGCCCGAACCCCTGCGGGATCATCACCGCGGCGCACAGGCCCTGCGCGACCCGGGCGGCGATCAGGCTCTCCGGCGACCAGGCGAACGCGCACGCCGCCGACATCGCCGTGAACGCGGCCGCGCCCGCCAGCAGGACGGGCCGCCGCCCGAACATGTCGCCGAGCCGCCCGCCGGTCAGCAGCGCCACCGCGAGGGCGAGCGTGTAGCCGGCGGCCGTCCACTGCAGCGCGGAGAAGGAGCCGCCGAGGTCCGCGCGGATCGCGGGCGCGGCCACGTTCACCACGGTGGAGTCGAGCAGGTTCAGCAGCGTGGCGGCCAGGATCGCCGAGAGTCCGAGCCAGCGGCGCGGGGCGCCGTCGGCCGGGCGCGTCCCGGCCACGGGCGCCGGGGTTTCGAGGGTGGCGGTCATGATCCGTCCTTCCATCCTGGAGCGGAATGCTCTGTTCCGATAATAGCAGAACGGAATGCTTCATTCCACATCGCGCCCGGCCGGGTTCCGGCGGCGGGCAAGGGGTCCGCTTCGTCCGGGGATGCCATACGCTTCGAGGTATGGACGAGGTTTCGGCCAGCACCCCGCCGGGGGCGGGGCCCCGCGGACGCGAGCGCGGGAAGGGCGGACTGCGGCGCTTCCTGCGGCGCATGGCGTCCACCAAGGCCGAGCTGGAGGCCGAGGAGCTGCAGAAGACCACCGGCGACGAGGGCGCGACGCCGATCACCGACTGCGCCGCGCGCAAACGCCACTGCGTGGCGGGTACGCTACGTACCGTGACGCTCCGTCCCCGGGGCGGCGCACCCGCCCTGGAGGCCGAGCTCTACGACGGCACCGACGTGATCAACCTGGTCTGGCTCGGCCGCCGCAAGATCGCCGGGATCGACCCGGGGCGCCGGCTGCGCGCCGAGGGACTGGTGAGCGAGCAGGACGGGCGCAAGGTCATGTTCAATCCGCGATACGAGCTGCGCGGCGGCGCGTGAGGCCGCGGCGAACCGCCGGGAGAGCGACGTGAGCGAAACGGAAACGGGCACCGCGCGGGAGACCGCCGCGCACGACACCGTGGAGGCGGCCGTCCGCGCCCAGCTCACCAAGGCGCTCGGCGGCGTGCGCGGCATGGTCGAGGCGGCGGTCCCGACGATCGCCTTCACCGGCACCTACGTCGCCGCCAAGGACGTCAAACTCGCCGTCGGCGCCGGTGTCGGCGCCGCGGTGGTGCTGCTCCTGGTCCGGATCGCGCAGCGCTCCAGCCCGCAGTTCGTCCTCAACAGCCTGATCGGCATCGCGATCGCCGCGTTCTTCGCGCTGCGCTCGGGCAAGGCCGAGAACGCCTTCCTGCCCGGCATCATGCTGAACGCCGGCTACGCCGCTGCGATGATCTTCTCGATCGCGGTGCGCTGGCCGGTCGTCGGCTTCATCATCGGATCGGTCACCGGCGACCCGACCGCCTGGCGGGCCGACCCCGGGATCGTCCGGCTGTGCTCCCGGCTCACCTGGCTGCTCGTGCTGCCCTGCGCCGCGCGCGTCGCCGTCCAGTATCCGATCTACCTCGCCGACGGCGACCAGAGCGGCCTGCTCGGCACCGCGAAGATCGCGATGGGCTGGCCGCTCCAGGTCGCCGCACTGGCCGCCATGGTCTGGCTCCTCACCCGCGGCCGCACCCCCATCAACCGCGGGGGCCCGGCAAAGAGCCAAGAACCCGCCTAGCGAACTCCGGCCTGGCCTCCACCTTCTCGCCCTACCTTCTTCGCGCCGGCCTCAGCCGTCGCAGCAACCACGCGACAACATCAATGGTCGCGATCGCGAAATGCCAGTTATCTACCGCCGAGGAGTTCGGCGAGTTCGTCTTCGACGTCCTGGCTGGCCACGAACATCAGCTCGTCGCCCGGCTCCAGGGTGTCGTCGGGGGAGGGGACCAGCACCCGGCCCTCGCGCAGGATCGCCACCAGCGCGGTGTCGCGCGGCCAGTCCACCGATCCGACGCGCTCGCCGCCGAGGGGGGCGTCGTCGGGCAGCGTCAGCTCCACCAGGTTGGCCTCGCCCTGCCGGAACGTCATCAGCCGGACGAGGTCGCCGACGCTGACGGCCTCCTCCACCAGCGCCGACAGCAGCCGCGGCGTGGAGACCGCCACGTCCACGCCCCACGACTCGTTGAACAGCCACTCGTTGTTCGGGTGGTTGATCCGCGCCACCACCCGGGGCACCCCGTACTCGGTCTTGGCCAGCAGCGACACGACCAGGTTGACCTTGTCGTCGCCGGAGGAGGCGACCACCACCTGGCAGCGCTCCAGCGCCGCGTCGTCCAGCGCGGCGATCTCGCACGCGTCGGCCAGCAGCCACTCCGCGCGCGGCACCATCTCCACCTTGATGGCCTTCGGGCTCTTGTCGATCAGGAGCACCTCGTGCCCGTTCTCCAGCAGCTCCTGGGCGATGGACCGGCCCACCGCGCCCGCCCCCGCGATCGCGACCCGCATCACGCGTCCTCCCCGTTCCGCGCCGCGACCGCGGCGTTGACACGCTCCAGGTCGTCGGCCTCCGCCATGATGTGCACGATGTCGCCGTCCTGGATCACCGTGTCCCGCTCGGGGACGAGCGCCTCGCCCATCCGGGACAGGAACGCCACGCGCGTCCTCGCGTGCTCCTCCAGCTCGCCGACCTTCTCGCCCACCCACAGGTGGCCGGAGTCCAGCTCGGCGAGCACGACCGCGCCCGTCGGGTCGCGCCACAGCGGCTCGGCGCCCTCGGGGAGCAGGCGGCGCAGGATCTGGTCGGCCGTCCACCGGACGGTCGCGACCGTGGGGATGCCGAGGCGCTGGTAGACCTCCGCCCGGCGCGGGTCGTAGATCCGGGCCACCACGTTGTCGACCCCGAACGTCTCGCGCGCCACCCGCGCGGAGATGATGTTGGAGTTGTCGCCGCTGCTGACGGCCACGAACGCCGACGCGCGCTCGATGCCCGCCTCGGCGATGACCTCGCGGTCGAACCCGAACCCGGTGATGCGGCGGCCCCGGAACCCGCTGCGCAGCCGGCGGAACGCCTCCGGGCTCTGGTCGATGATGGCCACCGAGTGACCCTTGTCCTCCAGGATGTGGGCGAGCGTCGAGCCGACCCGCCCGCATCCCATGATCACGATATGCACGGCCGTTCCCTCTTCCGTCCAGGGGGACGCTCCCCCTGTACCCCCCGCGCCGGGCACGGCATTCGCCGCCGACACCGCGCCGCACCCGAGGACCGTTTCCTGTGAATGATCCCTGCCGGGCTGCAAACCTACACATCCGCCCAGGCGAGTACTACTCAACCAGCAATCCGCCGGGGCGGCGAGGCGCCCGCGGGACGGGGGGCGGCCGGGCGCTGCACGGCGCCCCGCAGGGGCTAGAGTCTCGTTGCGTGTCAAAGGTTCCGGACCTCGCGAAGCGGCTCCTCCTCGGCCGCGCGCTGAGCAGCGCCCAGCAGCACGAACAGCTGCTGAAGAAGCGCATCGCGCTGCCCGTCTTCGCGAGCGACGCACTGTCGTCGGTCGCCTACGCCCCGCAGGAGATCCTCCTCGCGCTCGGCGCCGGCGGCCTCGTGATGTACCACTACACCCCGTGGATCGCCGCGGCCGTCGTGATCATCCTGCTGACCGTGGTCGCCTCCTACCGGCAGAACGTCCGGGCCTACCAGAGCGGCGGAGGCGACTTCGAGGTCGCCACCACCAACCTCGGCGGCAACTGGGGCGTCGTGGTGGCGAGCGCGCTGCTGGTCGACTACGTCCTCACCGTGGCGGTGTCGGTGTCGTCGGGGGTGGAGAACCTCGGCGCCCTGCTGAAGTTCATGCAGCCGCACGAGGTCGCCGTCGCGATCGTCATCGTCGTGCTGCTCACCCTCGGGAACCTGCGCGGCCTCAAGGAGGCCGGGGTCGCCTTCGCGATCCCCACCTACCTGTTCATGTTCGCGGTCTTCAGCATGCTGGCGTGGGGACTGGTCCGGCTGGTGTCGGGCGCCGAACTGCAGGCCGAGACGGCGCACTACGAGGTCCGCGGCGACGAGATGGGCATCGCCGGGTTCGCCCTGGTGTTCCTGCTGCTGCGGGCCTTCTCCTCCGGCTGCGCCGCGCTGACCGGGGTCGAGGCGATCAGCAACGGCGTGCCCGCGTTCAAGAAGCCCAAGGGCGAGAACGCCGCCACGACCCTGCTGATGCTCGGGCTCGTCGCGATGACGCTGTTCGGCGGCGTCACCGCGTTCGCCTACATCACCGACGCGAAGTTCGCCGAGCCCGACCAGGGCAGCCAGCTGATCGACCCGTCCACCGGCAAACCCGTCACCGACGCCGACCCGGTGATCGCGCAGGTGGCGCACACGGTGTTCAGCAACTTCACCCCCGGGTTCGCGCTCGTCACCGCGATGACCGCGCTGATCCTGTTCCTCGCCGCCAACACCGCGTTCAACGGGTTCCCGGTGCTCGGCTCGGTGCTCGCGCAGAACCGCTACCTGCCGCGCCAGCTCCACACCCGCGGCGACCGGCTCGCCTACAGCAACGGCATCATCATCCTCGCCACCATGGCCGGGCTGCTGATCTACGCCTACGACGCGTCCGTCAGCCGGCTGATCCCGCTCTACACCGTCGGCGTGTTCGTGTCGTTCACCGTCAGCCAGGTCGGCATGGTCCGGCACTGGAACCGGCTCCTGGCCACCGAGCCGGACGCGGCGCAGCGCCGCCGGATGCGCACCTCCCGCGGGATCAACGCCTTCGGCGCCACCCTCACCGGCATCGTCCTGGTCGTCGTGCTGATCACCAAGTTCGCGCTCGGCGCCTACATCGTCTGCATCGCGATGCCGCTGCTGTTCCTGCTGATGAAGGCGATCAGGCGGCACTACGACCGGGTCGCCGCGGAGCTGGTGCCCTCCGGCGAGGACGTCGCGCTGCCCGCCCGCAACCACGGCATCGTGCTCGTCTCCAAGATCCACAAGCCGACGCTGCGGGCCCTGGCCTACGCCCGCGCCACCCGCCCGTCCACCCTGGAGGCGGTGACCGTCGCGGTGGACCACGAGGAGTCGCAGCGGCTCCAGCAGGAGTGGGACGCCCTTGACATCCCCGTCCCGCTGAAGATCCTCGACTCCCCGTACCGGGAGATCACGCGCCCCGTCCTGTCCTACGTCAAGGGGGTCCGGCGCAAGAGCCCCCGCGACGTCGTCACCGTGTTCATCCCCGAGTACGTCGTCGGCCACTGGTGGGAGCATCTCCTGCACAACCAGAGCGCGCTGCGGCTGAAGGGCCGGCTGCTGTTCCAGCCGGGCGTGATGGTGACGAGCGTCGCCTGGCAGCTGCAGTCCTCCGACCGGCTCAAGGGGCGCAAGGAGCCTCCGGGGCCCGGCTCGTCCCGGCGCCCGCCGCGGGCCGGAACGCGCCCCGGGGCCGGTAGTGTTTCGGACCGTGACTGAACTCGAACCCGACGTCCTCGAACTGGAGGTCGGCAACGTCGCCAACGGCGGTTTCTGCGTCGCCCGGCACGAGGGGCGCGTGGTCTTCGTCCGGCACGCCCTGCCCGGCGAACGGGTGAGGGCCCGCGTCACCGACCGCACCAAGAACTTCCTCCGCGCCGACGCCGTGGAGATCATCGAGGCGTCCCCCGACCGGGTGCAGGCGCCCTGCCCGTTCGCCGGTCCGGGACGGTGCGGCGGCTGCGACTGGCAGCACGCCTCCCTGCCCGCCCAGCGGGCGCTGAAGGCCGCGGTCGTGCAGGAGCAGCTGGAGCGGCTCGCCGGGATCACCCGCACGGTCGTCGTCGAGGAGGTCCCGTACCCGGTCGACGGCGAGGTGGTGCCGCAGCCGGGGCTCGGCTGGCGCACCCGCGTCCAGTTCTCGGTCTCCTCCGGCGTCGTCGGCCTGCGCAAGCACCGCTCGCACGACATCGAGCCGGTGGACGAGTGCCTGATCGCTCACCCCGGCGTGGAGCTGATGGGCATCGAGCGCAAGCGCTGGCCGGGCGCGTCCGGCGTCGAGGGCGTGGTGTCGGCGAGCACGGGCGACCGCCTCGTCGTGCTGCGCGGCCGCGACCGCCGCAAGATCCGCGTCCCGCGGCTGGACGTGCCGGTCCGGCTCGTGCGCGGCAAGCCCGAGCCGGGCTCGGGGCTCCCGTACGTGCGCGAAGAGGTCTCCGGACGGCTCTACCAGGTCAGCGGCAGCGGCTTCTGGCAGGTCCACCCCGGCGCCGCGCAACTGCTCGCCGACGCCGTCGTGGACGCCCTCGAACCGAAGCCCGGCGACATCGCCCTCGACCTGTACTGCGGCGTCGGCCTGTTCGCCGGCGTCCTCGCCGACCGCGTCGGCGGCGACGGCCTCGTCGTCGGCATCGAGTCGGACGGCCAGGCCGTCCGCGACGCCCGCTTCAACCTGCGCGACCTGCCGAACGTCTCGATCGAGCGGGGCCCCGTGGAGGAGGTCGTCGCCGACCTGGAGTTCGGTCGCGCGTCCTCGGGCTCGCGCACCCAGAACAAGCGCGGCACCGGCCACCACGGCGGCTCCCGCGTCCGCAAGGCCGACCTCGTCGTCCTCGACCCGCCCCGCACCGGCGCGGGCCGCGAGGTCGTCGACCACATCACCCGCGTCGCCGGCCGCAAGATCGCCTACGTCTCCTGCGACCCGGCGACCCTGGCCCGCGACCTCGCCTACTTCAGCGAACGCGGCTGGACCCTCGAGTCCTTCCGCGCCTTCGACGCCTTCCCCATGACCCACCACGTAGAGTGCCTCGCCACCCTGGTCAAGGGCTGACCGGTAGTGCACCACAGGTCGGCTTCGGGGAGGTTTGGGGATGGTCGGGGTTCGGGAGTGCAGGGAGGAAGATCTTGAGTTGCTGGAGGCCTGCATTCCCTCGCCTGGTCGGACCAGGCGGCATGCGGCGCGGTTCGAGCAGCAGCGGCGCGGTCTCACCACGTTTCTGATCGCCTGGGCCGAAGCCGTTCCCGTCGGGACCGGGCAGATCCTGTGGCACGGTTGTGCCGCTCCCGAGGTGAGGCAGCGGCATCCGGACTGTCCTGAGCTCAACGGTCTGGGGGTCTGGCCGCCCGAACTGAGGTCCCAGGGCATCGGCAGCGCCCTCATCGCCACGGCCGAAGCCCTCGTCCGCCAACGCGGTCACGACCGGATCGGGCTGGGTGTGGACGACGACAACCAGCGGGCAGCCGATCTCTACCTCCGGCTCGGTTACCAGGAGACCGGCTGCCGCTACCTCGATCGGTACCACTACATCGACGACCACGGGACCCGCCATGAAGTGGTCGACCCCGCGCGGTTCCTGGTCAAGCGCCTAGGTCGGGCGGGCGGTGTGCCGCCCTCTTAGGCTGATCGCAGGCAGAAGGGGTGTCCGGCCGGACTGGCGTAGACCCGGCTGCCGTTCTGGGTTTCCGGGTGGACGTCGTCTGCGGGCCGCAGCCTGGTGGCACCGGCTTCGAGCGCCGTGCGGTCCGCGGCCGCGAGGTCGTCGACGGTGAAGTCGAGGTGCATCTGCTGGAGGCCGTCCGGCCAGTTCGGGGCGATCTGTCCCGGGGCCGACTGGATGACGAGCACGGGCAGGCCGGGGGCCTGGACGAAGTGGTGGCTCGGCGTGCGGGTGATCGAGCCGCCGAGCAGCCGGTGCCAGAAGGCGCCTTCCGGCTCCGGTTCGGCGGCGTCGATGACCACGGAGCTCAGGTTGATGATCACGGGTTTCCCGTTCTTCGAGTCGGGCGGTGCTCAGACGGTCGGGATGATGCCGCCGTCGACGCGGAACTGCGCTCCGGTGAGCCACTTCGCGCGCCGGGAGGCGAGGAACGCGATCAGGTCGGCGACGTCCTCGGGGTCTCCCGGGCGGCCCATCGGGACCTTCAGGTGGTCCACGATCCGCTGCTCGATCTCCTCGGGGCTGGTGCCCTGCTGGTCGGCCATGCGCTGGAGGTGGGCGGCCGCGCCGTCGGTGACGACGAAGCCCGGAAGGACGCACACCACGCGCACTCCGTGCTCGCCCACCTCGGTCGCCAGTTCGCGGCTGTAGGCGTTGAGTGCCGCCTTGGCGGCGGCGTAGGACGCCTCGGTGCGCTGCGGGAGCCGGCTGGCGATCGAGGAGACGTGCACGACGACGCCGGAGCCCCGTTCGACCATCCCCGGCACCAGGGCCCGGTCCAGGCGCACGGCGCTGAGGAGATTCATCTCCAGGTCCGCCCGCCAGGACTCTTCCGACCGGGTCAGGGTCGGCGCGGGGGCGCTCGCCGCGCCCGCGTTGTTCACCAGGACGTCCACACCGCCCACGAGGTCGACGACGCGGCGGCCCAGTTCCGCCACGCCCTCCTCCGTCGAGAGGTCCGCCGGAAGGAACGTCGCGCCGACCTCGTCCTTCGGTCTGCTCCGGGACGCCGTCAGCACGGTCGCGCCCGCGGCGGCGAAACGGCGGGCGGTCGCCTCGCCGAGGCCGCGGCTGCCGCCGGTGACCAGCACTCGAAGGCCGCCGAGTCCTTCTTCTGCGATCGTCATGGGATCTCCCTCGTAACATGAACCCGACTCCGGAAACAGTACACAACCGGAACCGGACTCACCTTATGGAGGTCCCGTTGGCTTCATCGCGCCCGCTGCGCGCCGACGCGCGACGCAACCGCGAGGCGCTCCTCGCCGCGGCGCGGGAGGCGTTCCTCGGCGGCGACACCGACGCGCATGTCGAGGAGATCGCCCGTAGTGCCGGCGTGGCGGTCGGGACGTTCTACCGCCACTTCGAGACACGCGAGGTTCTCATCGAGGAGGTCTATCGCAAGGAGGTCGACGAACTGTGCGCCGCGCCCGTGGAGCTTCTGGACCGGCACGCCCCCGACGAGGCCCTGCGGCGCTTCCTGCTGCTGCTCGTGGACCACGCGGCCGTCGGCAAGGGGATGTCCGTCGCCTTGGAGAGCATCATGGCCACGGACTCACCGGTCTTCGGGACCGCCCGCACCCAGATGGCGAACGCCCTCGACCGGCTGCTCGCCGCGGGCGCCGAGGCCGGCGCCGTCCGCGGCGACGTCACGGGCTCCACCCTGCTGCGCGCGCTGGGCGGCATCTGCGGGATGCGCGCCACGGAAGGCTGGCTGGTCGAAGCCCGGCAGATCACCGCCCTCCTCTTCGACGGCCTGCGCCACGGCGCCGCCGGGCGAACTGAGCCGGATGCCCCCAGCCGACTCCCGTGAGCTTGGAAAACCTGTTGCGCGGCCGCATAGCGTGGAAGCGTGATCGAGATCAGGGACGTGCCGGAGGCCGATGCCGGGCTGATGGTCGACTTCGCCGGGATGGTGTTCCACGTCCCGATCGAGGAGATCGACCGCGAGCGGGACGGGTGGCCGGTCGTCCGGGCCGAGCGGATCGGCGCCTTCGACGGGGAGACGAAGGTCGGGCAGCTCGCGGCCATGCCGATGCGGCTCGCGGTCCCGGGCGCTCTGCTCGACTGCTCGGCGGTCACGTTCGTCGGGGTGCTGCCCACGCACCGGCGCCGGGGGATTCTGACGTCCATGATGGACCGGATGGACGCCGACGCCATCGCCGCCGGACGTCCGGTCGCCGCGCTCTGGGCGTCCCAAAGCGCCATCTACGGCCGGTACGGGTTCGGTCTGGCCACGCGTGCGATCGGGCTGGAAGTGGACACGTCCCGTCCGCTGAAGCTGCGGACTGTCGCGGACGACCGGCCGCTTCGGCTCGTCGACGTCGATTCCGCGTTCGAGGTGGTCGACCCGATCCATCGCCGGGCGCTGTCGGTGCGGCCGGGCGGGCTCGTCCGGGACCCCGAGTGGTGGGCCCGGGGGATCCTGCGGCCGGTCGACCGGGACGCCCCCGGATACACCGCGCCGCGCATCGTCGTGCATCCCGCCGGTTACGCGGTCTACCGGGGCCGGCCGGGGATCGTGAGGGTCCTCGACCTTGTGGCCGATACGCCCGAGGTCGAGGCCGCACTTTGGGCGTTCCTGGCGTCGATCGATCTGACGTCCCGGATCGAGGCGCCGAGCCGTCCGGTGGACGATCTGTTGCCGCACATGGCCGCCGATCCCGACCAGGTCACGATCAAGAGCGACTACGGCGCGCTGTGGCTCCGTCTGATCGATCTGCCGACTGCTCTTCGCGCCCGCTCCTGGGCCACCGAGGACACCTTCGTCCTGGAGGTCGACGATCCTCGTATTCCGGAGAACGCGGGCCGGTGGCGCCTCACGACCGGTGCGGCGCCTGCGTGCGAGCCGACCTCCGGGGCTCCGGACCTGAGTCTGAGCGCGGCCGATCTCGCGGCCGTCTACATGGGCGGGCAGAGCCCGGTCACGCTGGTGCGGATCGGCGCCGTCGCCGAGCACACGCCCGGCGCGGCCGCGCGTCTGGAGGCCGCGTTGGCCGTCCCGCTGGCCCCCTACATCAACGACGACTTCTGAGTCAGCGCCAGAAGAAGACCTTGGCGCTGGCCTTGGCGATCGTCGCGGCGGCGGCGCCCTGGTGGAGGAGCTGGAAGCGCACGCGCTTGCCCGCCTCGACGGTATCGGCGGCGAGGCCGTAGACGAGGTTGGTGGTGTCGCCGACGGAGATGAAGTCCTGGACGGGGCCGACCTGGTAGTCGGAGGCGTCGCCGTCCGCCACCTCGACCACCCGGGCCTGGATGAGCGTGCCCGCGGGGACGCCGCTCAGCGCCGCGCTCACCGACAGGCTGTAGCGGGCCGATCCGGTCAGCAGGCTGGGGCCGCCCGGGTCGTTGTGCTGGTGCTCCTTGTCGGAGTACTCCTTGCTCCAGGTGACCTCGGTCCACTTGCCGGGAGGAAGCTCCTGGTGGTCGCCACCGGTGCCGACGGACACGTAGTCGGGCATGTCGTCCTCTCCCTGGGGCGAGGCGCCGACGCGCCACTGCCCGTAGTCGCTCTTGACGCCGCGGTCGTAGTCGACGCCGACGCCGTTGATCGTGTGGTCGTTGGAGTACTGCTGGAGCTGGGCGCGGGCGTCCCACCTGCCGCCCGACCAGGCGTACGTCTGCCAGCCGAAAGTGATCTTCTTGGCGTCGAAGGCGCGCTTGACCGGGCCGTAGCCGCCGTAGAGGCCGACCCGGTCGCGGCCGAGGACGCTCGCCGCGCCGTCCAGGTAGGCGTTGATCTCGTCCTGCTGCCCGGAGGTGGCGTCCCAGTCGGCGGCGAAGTAGATGGGCCGGTCGTCCGGCATGCCGCACGCCTTGGCCTGGGCGGCGGCGGCGCGGGCGTCGGCCGCGCCGGCGGACCGCCCGTCGAGGGGACGCCTGGCGGTCGACTCCCACACGACGACCAGCCAGATCCCCGCGCCGGACAGCTCGTCGGCCTCCTTGCGGGTCAGGTTCTTGCCGGTCGTGTCGTGCGACAGGTAGCGGCAGGCGAACTTCGCCCCGGCGCGTTCCAGCGCGGGCGCGCCGGGGCGGCCCCACGCGTAGTCGACGCCGAAGACAGCCATGTCAGCTCCATGTGTCGGGGATTGGCGGGGTCTAGGCGATTTAACAGGCTTGTGCTTTGGGGCGCAGGAGAACGCGGAGGTTGACTGTCCGTAAGGGGGGTGGACGGTCAAGAGTCGCCGTGCGTGACGACACGCCGACGCGGCGTTGGCGGCCCCGGCCCCGGATCACTAGAACGGACGGTGACCGCAAGAAAAGCGCAGGCCACGGGGGGTTCGTAGTGATCCGGACGTTGAGGGTGCAGGGCATGGTGCTGGCGATGGCCGCGCCGCTGCTGGGGGGCGTGCTCGTGCCGGCGGCGGCGCAGGCCGACGGACCCGGGCCGCGGACGAAACCCAAGCCGCACGCGAAGCACGCCGCTGTAGTGGCGCTACGCCTGAGTGGTCCCGTGAGCGCCGTGGTGCCGGGACGCACCTACGAGTGGACGTTCACGATGACCGCCAGGGGGCCGGGAAAATCCGGCAAGGCGGCGTTCAGGATGAGATTGCCGAAGTCGCTGTCGTTCGTCTCGGGGAACAGGGACTGCGCGGCCGCGGGGTGGACGGTCGAGTGCGACCTCGGCACCGTGCGCAGGGGCCGGACCGTGACCGGCGCGATCAAGGCCAAGGTGTCCGGTGACGCCCGGCCCGGCCAGAGGATCGGCCTGCGCGGGACGGTGACGTGGGGCCGGGCCCACGCGGCCCGTGCGTTCCCGGCCGTCCGCGTGGGCGAGCCCGTCCACCTCGGCCACTCCAAGGCGGCACCGAAGAAGCCGCAGGGGGAAAAGACGAAGGCCAATAAGCCAGCGGCGAAGAAGCCGCATGCCAAGAAGCCGCGCGCCAAGCCGCATGCCAAGCCGCATGCCGAGAAGCCGCGCGCCAAGAAGTCCGCCGCGAAGACGCCGGCGGCGGTGCGGAGGGTCGCTCGCACGGGATGACGCCTGGCGGGGCGCCGACCCGCCGCGCGACCGCCGCCCGGTTCGTACGAGGATGGGGACATGCGACTTCGAATCTTCACCGAGCCCCAGCAGGGGGCGACGTATGAGACACAGCTCGCCGTCGCCAAGGCGGCCGAGGACCTCGGTTTCGACGCGTTCTTCCGTTCCGACCACTTCGTCAAGATGGGGGACGTCACGGGCGAGCCGGGCCCGACCGACTCGTGGATCACCCTGGGCGCGCTGGCCCGGGAGACCAGCCGGATCAGGCTCGGCACGCTGGTGACGGCCGGGACGTTCCGCTACCCGGGACCGCTGGCGATCTCCGTCGCGCAGGTGGACCAGATGAGCGGCGGGCGCGTCGACCTGGGACTCGGGACGGGGTGGTTCGAGGAGGAGCACACCGCGTACGGCATCCCGTTCCCGAGCCTGGGCGAGCGGTTCGAGCGGCTCGAGGAGCAGTTGCAGATCCTCACCGGGCTGTGGGGGACGCCGTCCGGCGAGACCTTCTCCTTCAGCGGGGAGCACTACACCCTGAGCGGGTCGCCCGCGCTGCCGAAGCCCGTGCGGCCGGGCGGGCCGCCGATCATCATCGGCGGGGCCGGGGCGAAGCGGACGCCGCGGCTCGCCGCCACGTACGCCGACGAGTACAACGTCCCGTTCCACCAGGTCGGGGACACCGGCGACGCGTTCGAGCGGGTCCGCGCGGCGTGCGCGGAGGCGGGCCGGACGAGGCCGATGGTGTACTCGGCCGCGCAGGTCGTGTGCTGCGGCCGGGACGAGGCGGAGCTGGGGCGGCGCGCCGACGCGATCGGGCGGAAGGTGCCGGAGCTGCGCGAGAACGGGCTCGCCGGGACCCCGCAGGAGCTGGTCGACAAGATCGGCCGGTTCGGCGAGCTAGGCGCGGAGTGCCTTTACCTGCAGGTCCTCGACATGAGCGACCTGGAGCACGTGGAGCTGCTGGCTTCCGAGGTGATGAGCAAGCTCTGACGGCGAGGCGGGGCCCGCGCCCGGGGGAGTCCCCGGGCGCGGGCCCCGCGCGTTCCGTCAGGCGGTCTGCTCCTCCGGGCGCGCGTGCATCGGCAGCAGGAACGTCACCAGGAAGGACAGGCCGAGGAGCCCGACCTCGACCCACAGCGTGATCTTCATGGCGTCGCCGAACCCGACCTTGGCGGCGTGCTCGCCGGCCCCGGCGACCGCCTTCTGGACGGCGGGCGCCGACTGCGGTGCGGCGGCGACGGCGGCGACGGTGGCCTTCTCGAGCCGGCGGCAGGACGCGGGCACGGCGGCGGCGTCCTTGGCGGTGGCGCGGTCGCGGCCGCAGTCGCGCAGGCCGTCCACGAGGCCGTCCCGCTGCGCGGCCGGAACGGACGCGGCGGCGAGGTCGCGGCGCAGGGCGGCGGCGCCGTCGTCGGCGGCGGACGCGACGTGCCCGCCGAGCACCCCGAAGAAGACCGTGCCGAGGACGGCCGCGCCGAGCGCGCTGCCGAGCTGCTGGACGGCGGTGAGCGTGCCGCCCGCCGAGCCGGTCTCCTCGGGCTCGACGCCCGCCAGCACGGTGTCGAAGAACGGTCCCATCAGCAGGCCCATGCCGATCCCGGTGACGGTCAGCGCGGGGACGAGCTGCCAGGGGGTGACGTCGATCCCGGCGTACCGGAGGGTGAAGTACAGCCCGGCGATCCCGGCGGCCATGATGACGGCGCCCGCGTGGATCACCCTGCGGCCGAAGCGCTGCACGGCCTGCATGACGCCGAACCCGATGACGATGCCGACCGACCACGGGATCTGCGCGAGGCCCGCCTTGAGCGGGGAGTAGCCGAGCCCGAGCTGGAAGAACAGCGCCAGCACCAGGCCGAGGCCGGCGACGCCGGAGAAGAACACCAGGCCGACGACGAGGCCGCCGGTGAAGCCGCGCTTGCGGAACAGGCTCGGCACGATCAGCGGGTCGCCGCCGGAGCGCTGCTTGCGGACCTCGTACCAGGCGAACGCGCCCCACACGACGAGGGAGGCGGCCATCATGGCGAACGTCCAGGCGGGCCAGTCGTGCTCGCGGCCCTGCACGAGGGGGTAGACCAGCAGGCCGGCGCCGAGGGAGGCGAGGGCCGCGCCGGTGAGGTCGAGGCGGGAGGCGTGCTCGGCGCGCCCTTCGGGCAGGAACTTCAGCCCGGCCAGCACGGCGGCGGCGCCCAGCGGCAGGTTGATCAGGAAGATCATCCGCCAGCCGGTGCCGAACAGGTCGGCGTCGATCAGCCAGCCGGCCAGCACCGGGCCGCCGACCGACGACAGCCCCATGACCGGCCCGAACATGGCGAACGCCGCGCCCATCTCCTTCGCCGAGAACATCTGCTTGATCATCCCGATGCCCTGCGGCAGCATCAGCGCGCCGAACAGGCCCTGCACGGCGCGGGAGCCGACCAGCATCCCGGGGGAGCCGGCGATGCCGCACAGCAGCGAGCCGACCGTGAAGCCGGCGGCGCCGATGAGGAACATCCGCTTGCGTCCGTAGAGGTCGCCGAGGCGCCCGCCGGTGATGAGCCCGACGGCCATGGCGAGGGTGTAGGCGGCGGCGAGCCACTGGATGGTGGCCGCGGACCCGCCGAGCTCGGCGCGGATCGTGGGGGCCGCGATGGCCGTGATCAGGGCGTCCAGCATGTCCATGACCTCGCCGGCGAGGATCACGAACAGGGCGACCCAGCGCCAGCGGAAGCCGCCGTCCGCGGTGCCCCGGGCAGGGGAGGTCAGTGTGTCGGTCATGGTCACTCCGGGGGAACGGTGTTCGTTGGTTACGAACAATGTTCTATGGGCGAACGCTGTTCGTGTCAAGTACGATGTTCGTGTTCGAGGAATCCTCTCTGCAATAGAGAAGATATATCGCGATTCGCGATAGTCAAGATGTATCGCGAGATTGGGAGGTCCTGCCGTGGCTGAAGCCGGCCGAGCCGCACGCCCGGAAATGCCGACGCCGCCCGGCCGCAGGCCGCGCAAGGCCCCCTCCGCCCGGCAGCCGCTCACGCAGGAACTCGTCGTCGACACGGCGATCCGCGTCCTGGACGCCGAAGGGCTGGAGGCCGTGACCATGCGCCGCGTCGCCCAGGAGCTCGGCACCGGGCCGGCGTCCCTCTACGCCCACGTCTCGAACAAGGAGGAGCTGCGCGAGCTGATGCTCGACCGGGTGGCCGCCGAGATCCGGCTTCCCGTCCCCGACCCGGCGCGCTGGCAGGAGCAGCTGAAGGAGCTGGCACGCGAGATCCGCCGCGTCTACACCTCGCACCGCGACATCGCGGTGGTGTCGATGTCGCTCATCCCCACCGGGCCCCATCTGCTGGACGTCGCGGAGGCGCAGCTCGCCCTCATGGAAGCCGGCGGCGTCCCGAAGCGGATCGCCGGGCTCGCCGTCAGCACCCTCGGCATGTTCCTCGACGCCGACGCCATCGAGGAGACGATGCACCATGCCAAGACGCCCGCCGGGGCGGGCGACCCGTGGACGTACTTCCAGGCGTACCTCGACCAGATCCGCGAGTACTTCGCCGCCCTGCCGAAGGACCGCTACCCGACGATCTCCGGCATGGTGGACGAGCTCACAGGGGAGGACAGCAACGGGCGCTTCGAGTTCGGCCTCGACATGCTCATCCGGGGGATCGCCTCCTACGTCGAGGAGCCGTCCCGTCCGGAGAGGGAGGGTTAGGCGAAGGCGCGCTCGAACGCCGCGTGCCTGGGGGCGCCCGCGGCGGTGTCCCAGACGGCGAAGACCACGTGCTCGAACCGGTCGGCGAACTCTCCGCCCGGACGCAGCGCCTCGGCGAACACCTCGGCGACCTCGGCCGGGTCGTTGCGGAACACGCCGCAGCCCCAGGCGCCGAGAACGAGCCGGCCGTGCCCGTTGGCCAGCGCCACGGCGAGGACCTTGCGAGCGCGCAGCCGCAGCGCCGCGGGGATCTGCTCGGTCTTGGCGGCGTCACGGATCGCGCCGCGGTTCGGCGCGGGCGACGTCAGGAACGCGACGCCGTAGGGCTCCTCCAGCAGACGTCCGGAGTCCTCCCGGAACACCGGGACGTCCGGCGAGTAGATCATGTGGTCGCTGTAGAGGAGATCTCCCTGCGCGCGGTGGAAGTCGTAGTACTCCCTGGCCGAGCACAGCGACTCGTACAGGCCCGACGAGCGCGCCAGCCCCTCCTCCTGGGCGTGGGCTCCGTTCAGGAAGCCGCCGCCCGGGTTCTTCGCGGACGCGAAGTTGAGCGCGAACGGCGTCGTCCCGGGGGCGCGCAGCCGGCGCGCGGCGGCGAGCGTGGTCTCCCCGGTCACCTCGATCCGCGTCCGCGTGCCGGGGTCGGCGGGAGGGAGCCTCTTCAGCAGCGCGTCCAGCTCGTCCGGCCGGTAGAGGACGGTGCGCCGGACGGCGTCGGCGAGGTCGTCGGCGATCGAGACGGCGCGGCCGGACGGCGCCGTGTAGTCGCCGCGTTCGAGGATGGCCACGGTCTCCTGCGCGGTCATCCGGCGGGGGTGTCTGCTCATGTCCCCCCGGATTCTGCTGGTCGGCCGAACCCGGGCGCAAACCGTTTAAGACCGGCGTTCCGGAAAAAGGGATGGGGGCGTCCGGCGCGTTCGGCCACACTTGGGGCGTGCTTCTGACGATCACCACGACGATGAGCCAGGCGACCGGCCTGGGGTTCCTCCTGCACAAGCATCCGGACCGGGTGCAGCGCTTCGAGCAGTCCTACGGCACGGCGCACGTCTTCTACCCGGATGCGGAGGAGCAGCGCTGCACTGCGGCCTTGCTGCTGGACGTCGACCCGGTCCAGCTCGTGCGCACGCGCGGCAGAGGCACGCCAGACTTCTCACTCGGCCAGTACGTGAACGACCGTCCGTACGCGGCGTCGTCGCTCCTGGCGTCTGCCATGGCGAACGTGTTCCGCACCGCCATGCGGGGCCGCTGCGACCTGCGTCCCGAACTGGCGGAGACGCCCATCCCGCTGGAGGTCGTCCTTCCCGCCCTCCCGTGCAGGGGCGGGCCCGGCCAGGCCGAACGGTTCTTCGCCCCGCTCGGCTGGGAGGTGGCGGCCGCGCCCGTGCCGCTCGACCCGGAGTTCCCCGAATGGGGCGACTCCCGGTACGTGACGCTCACCCTGACCGGGACCCTGCGGCTCGCCGACGCCCTCAACCAGCTGTACGTGCTGCTGCCCGTCCTGGACGATGCCAAGCACTACTGGATGGCGCCCGACGAGGTCGACAAGCTCATCCGGGCGGGGGAGGGCTGGCTGGCCGCGCACCCCGACCGCGGTGCCATCACGCGCCGGTACCTGGCCAACCGGCGCAGCCTCGTGCAGTCGGCGCTGGGCCGTCTCGCCGACGCCGAGGAGGCGCCCGACGAGGAACTCGACCCCGTGGAGGTGGAGGAGGAGGGGCCCGCCTCCGAGGAGGGCCAGGAAGAGGCGGCGCCGGAGGAGACGTCCGTCTCGCTCGCGGAACTGCGTCTGCGGTCGGTGGTGCGGGCGCTGCACGACGAGGACGCCCGCCGGGTCATCGACCTCGGCTGCGGCTCGGGGAAGCTGCTGGCGCGGCTGGCCAAGGACGAGTTCTTCAGCGAGATGTCCGGGTCGGACGTCTCGTACCGCGCGCTCGGCCACGCATCGCGGCGCCTGCGACTGGACAAGCAGCCGCGCCGCGAGAACGACCGCGTGCGGGACGTCTTCCAGGGCGCGCTCACCTATGCCGACGAGCGGTTCCGCGGGTACGAGGCGGCCGTGCTGATGGAGGTCATCGAGCACATCGACCCCCCGCGCCTCAGCGCCGTCGAGCGGGTCGTGTTCGGCCACGCCTCGCCCCGCGTGGTGGTCGTCACGACCCCGAACGCCGAGCACAACGTCCGCTACGAGGGGCTGGCGCCGGGGGCGATGCGCCACCCCGACCACCGTTTCGAATGGACGCGGGCGGAGTTCCGCGCCTGGGCGGACCGGGTCGCCGCCGAGCACGGCTACCGCGTCCGCCACGTACCCGTCGGCGACGACGACCCCGAGGTCGGCGCGCCGACGCAGATGGGAGTGTTCACGCGATGACCGAGATCAAGATCCCGGAGATGGGGCTGGTCGTGCTCGTCGGCGTGTCCGGGTCGGGCAAGTCGCACTTCGCGCGTAAGCACTTCAAGCCGACCCAGGTGGTGTCGTCGGACTTCTGCCGCGGGGCCGTGTCGGACGACGAGAACGACCAGTCGGCCACTGGTGACGCGTTCGACCTCCTGCACTACATCGTGGGCAAGCGGCTGCGGCGCGGCCTGCTGACCGTGGTGGACGCGACCAACGTGCAGAGCAAGGCGCGGGAGTCGCTGCTGCGGCTGGCCAAGGAGCACGACGTCCTGTCGGCCGCGATCGTGCTGGACGTCCCCGAAGGCCTCGCCGCCGAGCGCAACGCCGGGCGCCCGGACCGGGACCTGGCCCCGCACGTCATCCCGCGCCAGCGCCGCGAGCTGCGGCGCGGCATGCGGTCGCTGGGCCGCGAGTTCCGCCGCGTCCACGTCCTGAACGGTCCCGACGAGATCGACGCCGCGACGATCCGGTACGAGAAGGCCTGGAACGACAGGCGTGAGCTGACCGGCCCGTTCGACGTCATCGGGGACGTGCACGGCTGCCGCGCGGAGCTGGAGGACCTCCTCGCCGGCCTCGGCTACGAGATCGTCCGGGACGCGCGGGGACGCGCCGCGGGCGCGAGCCACCCCGGCGGGCGGTCCGCCGTCTTCGTCGGCGACCTGGTCGACCGCGGGCCCGACTCGCCGGGCGTGCTGCGCCTGGTGATGGGCATGGTGGCCGCCGGCGACGCCCTGTGCGTCTCGGGCAACCACGAGGCCAAGCTCGTCCGCGCCCTGCGCGGGCGCAAGGTGCGCGTCGCGCACGGGCTCGCCGAGTCGCTGGAGCAGCTCGCCGCCGAGGACGAGGACTTCCGCGACGGCGCCCTGCGGTTCATGGACGGCCTCATCAGCCACTACGTCCTGGACGGCGGGCGCCTGGTCGTCGCGCACGCCGGGCTCAAGGAGGACTACCACGGCCGCGCGTCCGGACGGGTCCGCTCGTTCGCGCTCTACGGCGACACGACCGGGGAGACCGACGAGTACGGCCTGCCGGTGCGCTACCCGTGGGCGCGCGACTACCGGGGCAAGGCGATGGTCGTGTACGGCCACACGCCCGTCCCGGAGGCGGAATGGGTGAACAACACCATCTGCCTGGACACCGGCGCGGTGTTCGGCGGGAAGCTGACGGCGCTGCGGTATCCGGAGCGCGAGCTGGTGTCGGTGCCGGCGCGGCAGGTCTGGTACGAGCCGACGCGCCCGCTGTCGGCGCCGGCCGGGACGAGTGCGGGCGGCCACCGGGAGAACGAGGTCCTCAACATCGGGGACGTCCTCGGGAACCAGGGCGTCGAGACGCGCCTGATGGGCCGCGTCTCGGTCCGGGAGGAGAACGCGCTGGCCGCGCTGGAGGTGATGAGCCGGTTCGCCGTGGACCCGCGCTGGCTCGTCTACCTGCCGCCCACCATGGCGCCCGCAGAGACCTCGCCCCTGCCGGGGTACCTGGAGCATCCGGCCGAGGCCCTCGCCGCGTACCGGAGCAGGGGCGTCCTGCGCGCGGTGTGCGAGGAGAAGCACATGGGCTCGCGCGCCGTGGCGGTCGTGTGCCGCGACGCCTCGGTGGCCGCGGAGCGGTTCGGGGTGGACGACGGGACGACCGGCGCGGTCTACACGCGCACCGGGCGCTCCTTCTTCCGCGACCCGGCCCGCACGGCCGAGGTCCTGGACCGGCTCCGCGCCGCCATCGGCGCGGCGGGGCTCTGGGACGAGCTGGACACCGGATGGCTCGTCCTCGACGGCGAGCTGCTGCCGTGGTCGGCGAAGGCGATGGACCTCATCCGCACCCAGTACGCGGCGACCGGCGCGGCGGCCCGCGCCGCCCTGCCGGTGGCGGCCGACGTGCTCGCGCGGGCGGACGGGCGGGGGCTCGACGTCGGCGGCCTGCGCGAGCGCATCGACCGGCGGGCGGCGAACGCGTTCCGGTTCCGCGACGCGTACGCGCGCTACTGCTGGACGGTGGACGGCCTGACCGGCGTGCGCTTCGCGCCGTTCCAGGTCCTGGCCGGGGAAGGCCGCTCCTGGGCGGCCCTGCGCGACCACGAGTGGCACATGTCCGTGGCCGGGCGGCTCGCGGAGAGCGACGCGAGCGGTCTCGTCCAGCGGACGGCGTCGCTGACCGTCGACCTGGGTTCGCCGGAGTCGGAGTCGGAGGCCGCGGCCGCCGAGTGGTGGGAGAAGCTCACCGCGGCGGGCGGCGAGGGCATGGTGGTCAAGCCGCTGGGGCCGCTCCCGGAGGACGCCAAGGTACAGCCCGGGATCAAGTGCCGCGGGCCGGAGTACCTGCGCATCATCTACGGGCCCGACTACCGCGAGCCGGAGCACCTCGACCGGCTGCGCCGCCGGTCGCTCGGGCGCAAGCGGTCGCTGGCGATGCGCGAGCACGCGCTCGGCGCCGAGGCCCTCGACCGGCTCGCGGGCGGGGAGCCGCTGTGGCGCGTCCACCAGGCGGTCTTCGCCGTCCTGGCGTTGGAGTCCGAGCCGGTGGACCCGCGCCTGTAGGCCGTTCGCGCGCGCCACGGCCCGCTCCCTCGGGGCGGGCCGTGGCCGCGCGGTCAGGTGGAGAAGAGCATGTGGAACACGCCGCCGTGGTGCGGGCGGTGGTGCCCGCCGTGGTGATGGTGGTGGACGGCCGGCGCCGGAGCGCCCCAGCCGGGCGCCGCGGCGGGCGGCGGCGCCGCGCGGTACTGCGACTCCATCTGGCCCAGGGCCTCAAGCTCGCCGTAGTCGAGGAAGATGCCCCGGCAGCTGTCACATTGCTCGATGTGGACGCCGCTGCGGGTGTAGGTCCGCATCACGCCACGACACTTAGGGCAGTGCATCGCCTTGTCGTCCTTCCGGTATGGATCCCCAGATAGAGGCTAAATGTAGGCCAGGTTCGGCGCCACGTCATGCCGCGTCCCCCGCCGCGGATATTCTCACGCAGGCGTCGACCATCGCCTGCTCCGCACCGTCGAGTGGCCGATCTTTCCTCCCGGCGGATATGACGCACGTGGCCGCGATCTGGATCGCAAGACTTCGGGCGGGCACGTCGAGGGCCGTCCAGGGATCGCCCTGCGCGGGGACGGCCGGGCCGCCCGCCTTCCTGTACGAGCCCAGGAAGCGCGCCCAGTCCTGTGGTGGGAGGACCCCGGCGGAGTAGAGCGCCGCAGGACGTGCGAGGTCCCATGCGGGGTCGCCCCTGCCGAGATCCTCGATGTCGATGAGCCGCCATCGCCCGCCCGGTGCGCGGACCATCTGCCCCAGATGCCAGTCGCCGTGGATGAGGCACGGGGTGCGCCCCTCGGGCTCCGTCTCCTCGCCGCGTATCCAGGCCGGGAGAGTGGTGAACGCGCGGCGCACCGCGTCCTCGGCGGGACCGTCCTCCAGACGGGCGACCAGACGCGCCACCCGTGCCGGGCGCCCCCACGCGGGCGCGTCGGCCGGGACGGGTTCCGAGTGCAGGGCGGCCAGGAGCCGGGCGCCTTCCTCCCAGGGAAGTTCCTTGGCCGGATCCACGGGCTCTCCGAACGTCGCGAGCGTGACCGTGCGGCCGTCCACGATGAGCGGCGGGCCCAGAGCGCCGATGACCAGATCGGGCAGCGCTCCCGCCAGCCGTATCCGGGCGAGGAACGGTTCTCCGAGCTCCCGGTCGGCCTGGTGCGCCTTCACGACCACGTCCCCGACGCGGACGACGAGCACACCGTGCCGGTCGTAGAGGGTTTCCGGCCGTCCGTCCTGGGTGGCCTTCTGCCGCCCGATCTCGGCGAGCCGTGTGAAGAGCCCTGGCTGGACGGTCTCGGTGTGCACCCGACCAGTCAACCACTCCGGGCGGGGCCCATCCGCTCCGCCGACGAGGCGGCGAACTCGTCCCGCAGCCGCTGCCGGACGACTTTGCCCAGCATGTTCCGGGGGAGTTCCGTCCGGGGCAGGAACTCGGAGGGCACCTTGTAGTGCGACAGGTAGCGTTCGCAATGCCGGCGCAGCTCGTCCGCCGAGAACGGGTAGGCGGGGTGTTCCACCACGTGGGCGATGATGCGCTCGCCGCGCCGGGCGTCGGGGACGCCGACCACGGCGCAGTCGTGCACGGCCGGGTGGCGGCGCAGCACCTTCTCCACTTCGGACGGGGACACGGTGAAGCCGCTCACCTTGATCATGTCTCGCTGGCGGTCCACGATGGTGAGGAAGCCCTTCTCGTCCATCACCCCTATGTCACCCGTGCGGAGCCAGCCCTTCGACAGGGTCTGCGCGGTGGCGAGCGGCGCGTTCCAGTAGCCCGCGAACACCTGCGGCCCGCGCACGACGACCTCCCCCGTCCCGCCCGGCGGCAGGACCTTCGTCGGCTCGTCCTGGTCGACGATGACGACGTCGGTCATGGGCAGCGGCAGCCCGACCGTCAGGTTCCGCGCCCCGCCGCCCAGCGGGTTCGCGGTGACCGCCGGGGACGCCTCGGTCAGCCCGTAGCAGTTGATCAGGCCCCTGGCCCCGACCTCGGCGAGCCGGTCGATCGTGCTCCGCGACAGCCCCATCGCCCCGGAGATGAAGATGCGCGGCGAGCGCAGGTCGTCAGGCCGGAACCGCGGGCTGTCGAGCACCTGCTCGTACAGCGTCGACACCCCGGGGAAGATGGTCGGCCGGTACTTGCGGAGCGCGCGGACCACGCGGTCGCCGTCGTAGCGGGGGAGCAGCACCACCGCCCCGGCCGTCATCACGGGCGCGACGAGGCAGCTCATCAGCCCGAACGAGTGGAACAGCGGCAGGACCGCCAGGGTCACGTCCTCGCCGGGACGCCCTTCGAGGTCCCACGCGTGCTGCTGGCAGGCGTTCGCGACGAGATTGCGGTGGGTCAGCATCGCGCCCTTGGGACGCCCCTCCGTCCCGCCGGTGTACTGGATGGCGGCCAGATGCCTGGACGGGTCCAAGGGCAGTTGCTGTACGCGGCGCGCGGGCGCCCTCTGCAGCTCCTTGAACGGGATGACGCCCGGGTCGTTCGGCACGTCCGCGGTGATGGCCGCGCGCCGCCGCTGCATCTGCACGAGCGGGAGGCGCAGGGCGATCCGCCTGCCGACCGGGAGGAAGTCGGCCAGGGACGTCACGATGACGTGCTCCAGACCCAGCCGGTCCCGCACGGCCTTCACCGTCTTGTAGGAACGATCCAGCACGACGGCGACGCGCGCGCCGCAGTCGGCGAGCTGCCGGAGCATCTCCTCCTCGGTGTAGAGGGGGTTGTGCTGGACCGCGATCGCGCCCCTGCGCAGCACGCCGAAGAACGCGATGACCTGCTGCGGGCAGTTCGGGAGGATCAGCGCGACCCGGTCGCCGGGCTGCACTCCCAGCCGGTGCAGCCCGTCGGCGAACCGGTCCACGGCCTCGCGCAGGTCGCGGTAGCCGATCCGCCGGCCGAAGAAGATCAGCGCGTGGTTGCGCGGGTACCGGTCCGCGGCATCGTCGAGCAGGCGCGTGACGGGGACGTCCGGGACGACGATCTCCCGGGGCACCCCCGGCTGATACCACTGCCGCCAGGGTGAGGAGCGCAGTGACGAGTGCCACATAACGCTCGATTGAACCATCTCCGGCACCTCCGCGAGAGGTGAGTTCCTCTCGCCCCGCCCCCCGAGGACTCGATCGCGCGGGAAGCCGCTGTGAGACCGGCGGGTTGACGGTCCCCCGGCGGCGCTCTAGTTTCGGTCCAGTCCTTAATTGGGTCGTAGGGAGATCGCGGCGGAAGCGGCGGAGCCGTGCTGGCCGGCCGAGCCGTTCGGGGTGTTGGGAGAACGATGAGGATCGCGTTCGCGGGACTGGCCACCACCTACCACCCCGATGTCGACGCTCAGTTGCTGCGCGACCGGGCGATCACCGAGCTCGTCGTCTGGGGCGACGAGGACGGGTCCTTCGCGGCGCGGCACGGCGCCAGGCCGGTCCGATCGCTGGAGGAACTCGTCGCGGCGGGGCCGGACGCCGCCGTCGTCACCTGCCGGCCGCGTGCCGTGCCCGAGGTCGTGCGCCGGCTGGCGGAGGCCGGCATCCCGGTGTTCGTGACCAAACCCGCCGTCGGCACCGCAGCCGATCTCGACCGGCTGGACCAGGTCGTCGAGACCGCCTCGACCCCGGTGACGACGTGCTCGGTGCTGCGGTTCGCGCCGGCGGTGAGAAGGCTCGCCGAGACGGTTCGCGCGATGGAAGGCGGTGCGGCCTCGGACGTTCTCGGGGTGCGCGTCACCGTGCGGCACTCCGTGGCGGCCTACCTGTCTCCCGAACGCCGCTGGCTCGACGACCCGGCCGAGGGCGGCGGCACTCTGGCGACGATGGGCCTGCACGGCGTCGAACTGGCGTCCGCGGTCCTCGGGCCCGGACTCGACGCGCACTGGGCGAGCCGGTCGGTCCGCGTCCACCGCGGATCGCTGTCGGAGGACACCGGAGTGATCGCCCTGGCCTGGCCGGACGGGCGGTACGGCCTCGTGGAGGTCCTCGGCGCGACCGATGAGGACCGGTACGAGGTCGCCGTGCACACCAGGCAGGGGACGCGGACGGCCGCGCTCACGGGCGACGAGGACGACCCGTTCGAGACGTTCGGCTACGCCGGGACGGTGGACGCCTTCCTCGGCGGAGTCCGCGAGGGCCGGGCCGCCGTCCCCTGGACGACGACCCGTGAGGTCCTCGGCGCCGTCGTCGACGCGCGGAACTCGGCGTTTCCCGCTGTCAGTCGCGCAGATCCACCCGGAACAGCTCCGCGCCGTCGCTGAACAGGAGCCGGTGGTCGCCCTGCACCGCCAGCCTGCGGAGCGGATGCTCGGCCACCAGGGTGGGCGCCCGCCCGGACTCGGGGTCGATCCGGTAGATCCGGCCGCCGTCCATGCCGGCGTACAGCGCCTTCCGGGTCGCGACGATGTCGCCGCCCGCGGTGGTCGAGCCCAGGACGAAGCGCCTGAGGACCCGGCCGCGGCGCGGATCGACGGAGAACACGGTCGTTCCGGCGACCCCCCAGAGCTTCCGGTCGGGGCCGATGGTGACGGAGCCGACGGTTCCGGCACCGGGCACGGGGAGGGTCTCCCACAGCTTGCGGCTCCGGGCGACGTCCCAGGCGAACACCGCCCCCTCCTTGCGGGTCGGTGGCGTCGTGCCCAGACCACCGGTGATCGACGTCCCCCCCGTAGACGACGCCGTCGCGCGCGGTCAGGGAGAAGACGCTCTCGTCCTGGACGACGTTCCGGGCGACCTGGGTCTGGCCCGTCTCCGGGTCGTGGACGGCCAGCGCCCCGCCGAGCCGGTCGCCCTCGGGCACCGCCCCGACGGCGATCTTGCCGTCGACCTCGGCGAGCGCACGAGCGCGCATCTGCAGCTCGGGCTTGAGGTTGACCGCGAGCCGGGGATTGTCGGGCGTACCGGCCGGACCGGGCGAGTACTCCGGGCTGCTCCACGGCTCGGACGGGTCGTAGGAGTAGAGCCGGGCGTCGGGGTACGCGCCGATCCATACCCTTCCGTCGGATGCCTCCAGCACCGACTCGACCTGGGAGAAGCGGTTGAAGGCGGCCGTGCCCGACTCCGGGTCGACCAGCGAGAGGCCGCCGTTGAGGAATCCGCCCGCGTAGGCCCGGGCGCGTCCGCCCGCGACCGACAGGATCTCGATCGGCTCGCGGCGGACCCCGCGTCGCGTACCTCTACACGGTGTCGACCGTGGCGGCCGGCAGTCCGCGCCGGCTCAGCGCGTCCAGCCCTCCGAACGCGTGACCGTGCGGCTCTCGGGCGTGGTCGGCTCCACCACGCGGCCCTCGTAGGCGGTCGACAGGACGATGTGCGAGTTCATCTCGCCGTGCTCACCGAGGCGTTCCAGGAGCCCTTCCAGGTGCGGCATCGAGGCGACCCGCACCTTCAGCATCGAGCACCAGTTGCCGCTCAGCTTGTGGACCTCGGTGACCTCGGGCAGGTCCTCGGCGGCGGACGTCTTGAGCAGGCAGCGGCCGAGGGCGCAGCGCATCTGGACGAAGGCCGTCAGCGGCTGGCCGACCTTGGCCGGATCGACGCTCGCCCGGTATCCGGTGATCACGCCGGTCTCCTCGAGGCGCCGCACCCGTTCGGCGACCGCCGGGGGCGACAGGTTCACCAGGGCCGCGAGGCGGTTGAACGACAGGCGGCCGTCCCGCTGCAGCTCGGCGAGGATCCGCCAGTCCGTCTGATCCATGTGGAAGGTCCCTTCGGGGAATCGCTTTGCAACCTACAAGTCGAAAGGACTGGACGCCAGGGATCATCTATTCCGTCCGGGAATCGGCGTTTCTAGCGTTAAGGCATGGAGAAACGATCCCGTCCGATGGCGGCCCTCTGCTCCGGCGTCGCCCTGATGAACGCGTCCATGGCGGTGGCGAGCGCGACCGCGACCCTGGTCGCCGCGGACCGGCTCGGCGCCGGATGGGGAGGCGTGCCGAACACCGCCGGCATCGTCGGGACGGGCGCCGGCGCGCTCGCGCTGACCCGGCTCGTGCGGACGAGCCGCCGCCGCGCCTTCGTCCTCGGCTACGCCGCCGCGGCGGCGGGCGCCTGCCTGGCCGCCCTGGCGGTCGCGAACGGCGACGTCATCAGGCTCTGCCTCGGGATGCTGCTGCTCGGCCTCGGCAACGCCGGGGCCCAGCTCTCGCGGTACGCGGCGGCCGACCTGCACCCGGCCGGACGGCGCGGCCTCGCCATCGGGCTCGTGGTGTGGTGCGCGGCGGCCGGCGCCGTCGGCGGGCCGCTGCTGCTCGACCCGTCCGGCGCGGCGGCCGCCGGCGCCGGCCTCCCCGCGTTCACCGGCCCGTTCCTGCTGGCCGTCCTGACCTGCGCGGTCGCCGCCGGCACCGCGACCGGCGGGCCCGCCGGCCGGGCGGGGGCGCAGGGCTCGCCGCCGCCGCTGCGCCGGCTGGCCCGCACCCCGGCCGCCCGCTCCGCGCTGGCGGTGATGGCCACGGCCCAGGTCGTGATGGTCGCCGTCATGACGGCCGCGCCGCTGGACATGCACCTGCACGGCGACGGCCTCGGGGCGGTCGGCATGACGCTGTCCGCGCACACGCTCGGCATGTTCGCCCTGTCACCGCTGACCGGGCGGATGACCGACCGGTACGGCGCGCAGCCGGTGATCCTCGCGGGCCTGGCCGTCCTCGCCCTGTCCACGGCGTTCGCGGCGGTCGCGACCGGGTCGCCGGGGCGCGCCGCGGCCCTCTTCCTGCTCGGGTACGGCTGGAACCTGTGCTTCGTCGGCGGCAGCGCGCGCCTCGCCCGCGACCTGCCCGAGGCGGAGCGCCAGCACACCGAGGGCGCCGTCGACGCGGCCGTCTGGACGGTCGCCGCCGCGGCGAGCCTGCTGTCCACGGCCGTCCTGTCGGCGGGCGGGTACGCCGCCCTGGCCTGGGCGTCCTGCGCCGGGGCCCTCGCCGTCGCGGCCGGCCAGGTACGGCGCCGCGCGCCGCTGGCCCGTCCGGAGCCGGACGGGCGGGGGATCGGACGGCCGTGACAGGGTCAGATGCGGCCGGTGCCGCGGCAGACGTTGCACCGCTCGTGGGTGGCGGTGCTGGTGCCGGTGCCGTTGCAACCGGGGCACGACCGCGTCGCCGGTTTGTTGTGCTTGCCCAAGTCCACCACCCCCTGGGGGTTCATCCTAGGGGCTCGGCCGATCCCATGCCGTGCCCGCTTATGAGTTCGACGGCGGGACGCCGCGGGTTCACCGGCGCGCCGGTGCGCCGCCGCTCTTCAGCGGGTAGGCGTTCAGCTCGGTAAGGGTCCCCTGCACGGCCCCTCCTACCTGAGAGCGGTCAGGCGGTCGAACATCGGGC
>NZ_JBEZJI010000067.1:0-47056 GCF_040649435.1 Actinomadura sp. NPDC048955 | reverse complement strand
GCCGGGGAATCCCCGGCCCGCCGGCGGCGGCGCGTCAAGAAGAAACCGCCCACCGCCGGGTCGCTGCCTCGGCTGTGGGCGGTTCGGCGAAGCCGGGCGCCGTCCGGGGACGGCGCCCGGTCCCGGCTCAGGAGAGCATGTTCACCTTGTACTGCATGATCCGGTAGTTCTTCGGGTCGTACCACTGGCTGACGATGATGTGGAAGTTGCCGAATGTCGAGCCGGGGACGACGAAGCCGCCGTAGGGGCTGCGGACGAAGTTGGCCGCCTCCGGGTCGGAGTGCACGATCATCGTCTGCTCCAGCGTCCTGGTGAGGTCCGCGGTCGGGAGCGGGAAGACCATCGCCCGGATCGACACCGGGTTCATGTTCAGCCAGGTGAGGACGTACTTGCCGTCCATGGCGCGGAAGCAGATCTCGCCCCACTTGCGGACGCCGAAGACCGTGGTCGGGGGCGCCCCCCAGCGCCAGCCGCCGTCGGCGTAGCCCCAGGGCTCGTAGGCGTTCGGGTCGCCGAGCCTCTCCTTGCGCACCCGGTGGAGCAGCATCCCCGAGTCCCGCTCCCGGTTGAAGACCGTGGACAGGACGTAGCACCACCCGTCGTCGGCCACCGCGTAGGTCTTCTGCTGGAACTGGCCGCCGTGCAGGTCGCCCGGCCACTGGCACAGGTACTCCCAGGTCTCGCCGTTGTCGGTCGAGCGCCAGAAGTCGGTGTGGTGGGTGTCATAGATGACGCCGCGCATGAGGTGCATGTACATGACGCCGTCCACGACGAACGCGTCGGACGGGATCGCCGTCGTGGCCCTGTTGGGGCCGGCCGGGTTGTGCGGCTCGTCGACCAGGGCCCTGGCGTGGCCTCCGCCGACGCTTCCGTCGATGCGCAGGTTGTTCACGTCGCCGTTGCTGGAGCGCAGGCCCACCGGGGCGCGCCAGTCGTCGGCGGGCTCGCCCGGGTTCGGCACGTGGTCGCCGTTGAAGGTGTCACCGCAGACGAACAGCATGGTGCCGTCGGGGCACCGCACGGGAATGCCGAGGTCGGTCCACGGCGAGGCGAACGGGCCGGTCTCGACCGGGCCGCTCAGGTTCTTCACCTTGACCGCGAGGGTCGGGCTGGACGGGTCGCCCGGCCCGCCGGCCGTCATCACCCTGGCCTGCCGCCCGTCCTGGCTGAACCCGACCCAGCCCGCGCCGACGGCCCCCGCGCCGAGGGCGACGCCGGCCCCCACCCGGAGGAGCTTGCGGCGGGAGAGACCGCTGGCGGCCGTGTCCTTGTCGTCCGATGGACGTGTCATCTGGCGATGCCTTTCAGGTCGACTCTCGTGCACTGGAGATGCCCTTGGCGCCGCAGCCCTTGGCGAGGATCGGTGGATCCCGGTCGTCCGGCGACAAGCTCAGAAGAACATCAATGTCTGTTTTACCGTAGATCGGTGCAGAGTCGCCAGGGAATCACGATCAGTGATCCGATTCCTCGCGGCGGACGAGCGTCACTCCAGGTTCAGGTTCCGGGGGACGTCGCCGGGGGTCAGATCGCGGCGGAGGCGGAGGAAGCGGGCGGAGTGGCGCCAGCGGCCGTGTTCCACCGCGGCGTCCACGCTGATCTCCGCGACGGTGTCCGGGGCCACGCGGATGTAGTGGATCGGGTCCCTGGTCGCGGGGAGGCCGCCCGCCCAGCCCGCGGGGAGGGGTTCGGGCCAGGGATGGTCCGCGCCCGCCGGGGACAGGGCTCCGGTCAGGGCCGCGCGTGCCCGGGGATTCAGCAGCGCGGTGCGGGCGACGACCCGCAACGTCCCGTCCGCCGTGTATCTGCCCAGGAGCAGGCTCTGCGGCTGTTCGAGGGTGCCGGTCACCCCGCCGATGAGCGCCTCGGTCGTCGTGCGGTGCTTCACCTTCCACCAGCCGCGCCTCCCCTCCTTGTAGGGGTCGCCCGCGGCCTTCACGACCAGGCCCTCGATGCCCTGCGCGACGAGGATCTCGAACCACAGGCGGGCCTCGCCCACGTCGCGGAGCTGCGGGCAGAGGACGATGCGGGACGTGCCGGGCAGGGCGTGCAGGACGCGCTCCAGCTCGGCGCGGCGGGAGGAGAGGGGGGCGGAGCGGTAGTCCGTTCCGCCGGTCTCCAGGACGTCGAAGACGACGTAGTGGCACGGCTCGGTGATCGGCGAGCCGGTGCGGCGGGTGACGTGGCGGCGTTGCAGGGCGGAGAAGTCCAGGCGGCCGTCGCCTCCCCACCGGACGATCTCACCGTCGACGACCGTGCCGGGCGGGATGGTCGCGGAGACGGCCGAGACGATTTCGGGGAAGGCCGCATCCAGGCGCTTGAGGCGGCGTGACCAGAGTTGGACATCGCCCTCCTCGCTCACGCGGGCGACGCAGCGGAAGCCGTCGAACTTGGGTTCGTAGCGGCACCCGCCTGAACAGGCCTTTTCCCGGGGAATGTGGTCGATCGCGGTCGCGGCCATGGGGGCGACGGGTCCGGTGATGCGCACCGCCTCCACCCCCGATCGCGCTCATGGCCGGGGTACCCGGCGGTGGCGCGGCGAGTGCCCTCGGGGACGGGTTTGGGCAGTTCATTGCCTCGCGCGGGCCCTGCCGAGGGTGCGAGTCAGACAAATGCGGGCGAGCTGTAACGTTCTGCACGACCCTGACGCTGAATGATCACCTGGGTCGGAATCTGAACGGGGAAGAATGCTCAAGCGCACTGTGATCGGGACGTCCCTCGCCGCCGTGGCGGTGGCGGGAACGGTGGTCTGGACGGTCTCGTCGACCTCGACGGCGACGACGGCGTCCGCGACCCGGCCGGGGCCGGGACGGGTCCACGCACGCCCGCTGGCGGACCTCGCCACCGCGGCCGCCGCGGGCCAGAAGGTCAAGGGGCTGCCCGCCGCGGAGACCGAACCGTTCAGCCTCGTCGGCGTCACCTGGAACAAGCCGCGCGAGGAGCTCAAGGGGACCGTCCGGCTCCGGACGCGGGACGCGAAGACCGGCCGCTGGTCGCAGTGGCGCACCCTGGAGCCGGAGCTGGCCGACGCCCCCGACCAGGGCGGCCGCGGCGGGACGAACGGGCTGTGGGTCGGTCCGTCCAACGGCGTCGACGTGCGCGTCACCGGGCAGAAGGGCCGCACGCTGCCGGACGGCCTGCGCGTCGACCTGATCGACCCGGGCGCCTCCGCCGCGACGGCGACACCGCGGGCGGCGGGACCGGCCGGCGGCGGGACCGGGATGAAGCTGGTGGCGGCGACCACGCCCCTCGCCGGCCCCGTCACCGCTCCGAAGCCGGCCATCGTGGCGCGGGCCGGATGGGGCGCGGACGAGTCCCTCGTCAAGGAGGCGCCGGAGTACGACGCCTCGGTCAAGGCCGCGTTCGTCCATCACACCGACACGGGCAACGGGTACTCCTGCACCGAGTCGCCGTCGGTGATCCGGTCGGTGTTCCTGTACCACGTGCAGAGCCAGGGCTGGAACGACATCGGCTACAACTTCCTCGTCGACAAGTGCGGCACGATCTTCGAGGGACGGGCCGGGGGCGCCGACCGTCCCGTCCACGGCGCGCACACCTACGGCTTCAACACCGACACCACCGGGATCGCCGTCCTCGGCACCTACACCGCCGCGAACGACCCGACCACCCCCGGCGTCGCGCCCACCAAGGCCGCCCTGGACGGCACCGCGAAGATCGCCGCGTGGAAGCTCGGGCTGACCGGGGTCGACCCCACGGCGAAGACGACGCTGACGTCGGCCGCCCCCGACGGGACGGGCGGGAAGTACCCCTACGGCCAGAAGGTCGAGTTCAACACGATCTCCGGGCACCGCGACGGGTTCGCGACCGCGTGCCCGGGCGCGCAGCTCTACTCCGCGCTGCCCGCCGTCCGGACGGCCGCCAAGCAGATCACCGTCCCGGCGCTGAGCGCCACCGTGACCGGCGCCACCGCCGCGGGGGGCCGCTACTACACCAAGAGCACGGCCACGCTGAACTGGACGCCGGCCGACGGCGCGACCTACACCGTCAGCGTGGACGGCGCGACGGCCGCGACACCGGCCGCCGGGGCCGCCTCCGCCACGGTGACGCTCGCGCCCGGGACGCACTCGGTCCAGTTGAACGCCGCCTTCTCCGACGGGACGACCTCGGCGTCCCCCGTCTTCACGATCGTCGCGGACACGACGCGCCCCGTCATCTCGTCCCAGGCGCTGTCGCTGCGCAAGGGGACGGTCAACAGCGGCGCGTGGCCCGTCTCGCTCACCTGGAAGGCCAGTGACAACGGCGTTCTCAGCTCGCTGAAGGCCACGTCGCCCGCGGCCAAGACGTTCCCCACCACCACGACGCAGTGGTCCGCGGTGTCCAAGCCGGGCACGACCCAGACCTGGACGCTGGCCGCCACCGACGCCGCGGGCAACGCCGGCACCTCCAGCCTGAGCCGCTACACCGGCGGCCAGACCGAGGGCGCCGCGCGCCGCACCGGCACCTGGGGCGTCAGCACGACCAGCTCCTACCTGGGCGGGCGCGGCATGTACAGCAAGTACCGGGGCGCGAGCGCGAGCTGGACGTTCACCGGCCGCACCGCGGGCCTGATCTTCAAGCGCGCCTCCTACCTCGGCGCCGTGTACGTCTACGTGGACGGCGTCAAGATCGGCACGCTGGACACCAGGGCGTCGACCACGGCGTACCGCCAGCTGCTGTGGACGCGCACCTGGAGCGGCAGCGGCACGCACACCATCAAGATCGTCGTGGCGGGCACCTCGGGCCGTCCCATGGTCGGCATCGACGGACTCGCCTACCTCCGCTGACGCCCGCGGGTCGGCCCCGGCGGGCCGGGGCCGACCTAGGGTGTGTGGAGTGACTGAGGAGTCGTGGCGTGATCGCGTGATCGCGGAGTGCCTGGCCAAGCCGGGCGCGCTGGAGGACTATCCGTTCGGCGACGAGGTGGCCGTCTTCAAGGTCGCCGGACGGATGTTCGCGCTGGTGCCGCTGGGAGCGTCGCCGCCCAGCGTCAGCCTCAAGTGCGATCCGGAGCTGGCCGAGGAGCTCCGCGCCCGGCACGCCGCGATCGCGCCCGGGTACCACCTCAACAAGAGGCACTGGAACACCGTCGTCCTCGACGGCTCCGTGCCCGACGAGGAGGTGTGGGAGCTGGTCGACCACTCCTACGACCTCGTGGTCGCCAAGCTCACCCGCGCCCAGCGTTCCCGGCTCTGAGCGTCTCAGCCGATCACGGACGGAATCGACCTTTACCTGCCTAGGGCCTTTTGCACGAATAAGGCCCGATTCTAGACGGTCTTCCCTTTTCTCCCGTTTAGTCGATCCCTAAAGATCACCCCTTGTCGAGGTCGGCATATGTTGCGCAATCTCGTATTCCGTGTACGGTATTCCCGTGGCGATCATCAGACGCCGCGAACAAACGAAACAGAAAAGGGAAAGCCATGTCCAGGATCTGGACCCCGGGCGCGGACGCGTCCGGTTTCGACCCCCGCAGCATCAGGCGCGGGCTCGACGAGTACCTCCCCCGCTGCGAGCAGGAGCTGATCGGCATCCGCCGTGACCTCCACGCGCACCCGGAGGTCGCGTTCAAGGAATTCCGCACGACCCAGATCATCGTCGACTTCCTGTCGGCGATCGGCCTCCGGCCGTGGGTCCTGCCCAACGGCACCGGCGTCATCTGCGACATCCGCGGTGGCGACGGACCGATGATCGCGCTGCGCGCGGACATCGACGCGCTGCCCCAGAAGGACACCAAGCTCGTCTCCTACCGCTCGACGGTGGAGGACGCGGCGCACAACTGCGGCCACGACGTGCACACCGTCATGTTGCTGGGCGCGGGGCGCTTCCTGGCGATGCTGGCCGAGGCCGGCCTGCTCCGCGGCACGGTCAGGCTCATCTTCCAGCCCGCCGAGGAACTCCCCGGCGGCGCGCGGAACGTGATCGCGGCCGGCGCGCTGGACGGGGTGCGGCGCATCTTCGCGCTGCACTGCGACCCGGCGCAGGAGGTCGGCTTCCTCGGTCTGCGGACCGGAGCGATCACGGCGTCCTACGACAAGATCCTCATCCGGGCCACCGGGGCGGGCGGCCACACCGCACGGCCGCACCTGACCGGCAGCCCCATCCGGGCCCTGGCGGCCATGGTGGAAGAGCTGTCGGCGGTGCTCGACCAGAGGTTCGACGCGCGTTCCGGCCACGAGCTGGAATGGGGTCGCATCCAGTCGGGCCTGGCGGCGAACTCGATCCCCATCGTGGGAGAGCTCGAAGGGACGCTGCGCTGCCTGGACCCGCAGCACCGGCGGTCGGCGCTCGACGCGCTGCCGGCGCTGGTCGGCCTGGTGGCCGAGCTGCACAGGGTCGAGGCGGAGCTGATCACCACGCTCGGCCTGCCGCCCACGGTGAACGAGGCGACGAGCGTGGAGATCTTCCGGCACGCCGGTGGTCTCGCGCTCGGCGAGGACAAGATCGGCCCCACGGGGCAGAGCATGGGTGGGGAGGACTTCTCCCTCTACCTCGAACTGGTCGACGGCGCCCTCGGGCGCTACGGCGTGCGCAAGCCCGGCACGCCGAAGTACGACCTGCACCAGGGAGGTTTCGACGTCGACGAGAGCTGCATCGCGCGCGGCGTCGACCTGGAGGTGCACATGGCGCTGACGGCTCTGGACCACGCGTGGTCTGAGGCCTGACGCACCGGCCGGCCGTGATCGACCACGCGTCGGTCACGGCCAGGGGCCCGGCTCACGCCGGGCCCCTGCTGCTCTTCTCCGAAATTTCTTCCGGAGGAGCGATGAATCGATGAGCTCCCCGCGGTACACACCTCGACCGATCGAAGTCGAGAAGGGGATCATGCGATGAACAGCGACGACAACACCGTCCGCGAAGTGTTCGATCGGCTGTACAAGGCGTGGGGCGACGGCGACGCCGACGCGTTCGCCGACCTCTACGCCGAGGACGCGACCGTGGTGATGCCCGGCGTGTTCAACCGCGGCCGCGAGGCGGTGCGCGACTTCATGGCGGCCGGGTTCGCCGGGCCGCTCAAGGGCTCCCGGGGCGTGGACGAGCCGCAGGACGTCCGCGTGCACGGTGACACCGCCATAGTCGTCAGCAAGGCGGGCATCATCATGGCCGGGGAGCAGGAGGTCCCGCCGGAGCGGGAGCGGGTCGCCACCTGGGTCCTGTCGCGGCGGGACGGGCGGTGGCTCGTCGCCGCCTACGCCAACGCGCCCGCACGCTGACCGGAGGACCACCGTGGACGAGGAACTCGACTCCTACCGGCGCGAACTGCTGGTGCACTGCTACCGGATGGTCGGCTCGGTGCACGAGGCGGAGGACCTCGTCCAGGAGACGATGCTGCGCGCGTGGCGGGCCCGGGACCGCTACGAGCCGCGGCTGGCGTCGGTCCGCACCTGGCTCTACAAGATCGCGACGAACGTGTGCCTGACGGCGCTGCGGGGGCGGGCCCGGCGCCCGCTCCCGTCGGGGCTCGGCGGCCCGAGCGACGACCCGGACGCGCCGCTGACCCCGGCGTTCGAGGTGCCGTGGTTGCAGCCGTTCCCGGACGCGCTGCTGGACGACCCGGCGGCGCGGGTCGTGCGGCGCGGCAGCCTGCGGCTGGCGCTGGTGGCGGCGATGCAGGCGTTGCCGCCGAAGCAGCGGGCCGTGCTCATCCTGCGGGACGTGCTGGAGTTCGGCGCGGCCGAGGCGGCGGAGCTGCTGGAGACGACTCCGGCCGCGGTGAACAGCGCCCTGCAGCGCGCACGGGCGGGGCTGGCCGGCGTCGCGCCGGAGGAGGAGATCGCCGAGCCGGACGACGCGGAGGTCGGCGCCGTCCTCGACCGGTACGTGCGGTCGTTCGAGGCGGCCGACGTCGACGGCCTGGTGGCGCTGCTCACCGACGACGCCGTCATGGAGATGCCGCCCGTGCCGCTCTGGTATCGCGGGCGGCGCGACTACGGGCGGTTCATGGCGCGGGTGTTCGCGACGGCGGGCTCCGACTGGCGGATGGCGCGGACGTCCGCCAACGGGCAGCCGGCCCTTGTCGCCTACCACCTGTCCGAGGGCGCGTACCGGCTGCACACCCTCCAGGTCTTCACCGTGACTCCGCGGGGTGTGGCGCGCAACGTCGTCTTCCAGGACGCCCGGGTGTTCGCCGCGTTCGAACTGCCGGAGATTTTCGGCGGATGATGTCGATTCCGGGCCCGCGGGTTCGACCTCCTTTCAGAAGCCCTGAGAGGAGCACATCATGGACATCGCCCAGACGCTCACCGGCAGCGCCCGCCCGATCTGGCTGACCGGGGCCGCCGCGGCGCTCGCGGGATCCGTCGCCACCGAGCTGTTCGGCCTGGCCGCCCGCGCCGCCGGGGTCCCGATGGAGGCCGGCGGCGTCGGCGCCTCAGGCACCGACCCGATCACGGTCGGCATGTTCGCGATGGGGACGGTGATCTGCACCTTCTGGGGGACGATCCTCGCGATGCTTCTCGCCCGGTTCGCCAGGAAGCCGTCGCGGACGTTCGTGCAGGCGGCGGTGGCGCTGACGATCCTGTCGTTCACGACGCCCGTCGCCGCCGGGGCCACGGCGACCTCGACGAAGGTGATGCTGTGCGCCGCCCACGTCCTGGCCGCGGCGATCATCATCCCGATGCTCGCCCGCCGGCTCTCGGCCGCGGACGACTGAGTCACCGCGAGCGCGCCGCGCGCTCCGCGGCGGCGTGCCACCAGGCGGGCGGGGAGGGGCCGGTTACCCGCGACGTGGGCTGGTCGGGATGCAGACCGAGACGCCTGAGGGCCCCGGCGCGCACCTGGACGCTGTACCAGCCGCGCGCCCGCCCGTCGGAGTCCCGCCCGCAGGCGAGCCCTATCGTGACGTCGTCGAGCTCGAACGGCATCCAGTCGATGCCGCGGTCACGCAGTCAAGCCAGCAGCGCGGCGACCGGCCGCGGGCAGCCCCGGACGTTCTCGTACGTGACGACGGTGACCCACTCGCTCATGCGCCCATCATGCACCGGTGGACCGGATGCGGTCGAGGGCCGGGAGCGGGAACAGGTCGTAGGCGTAGTAGTCGACCGCGTCGGCGCCGGAGGCGCGGGCGGCGGCGGCCTTGGCGGACAGGTGGCCGGCCGAGGTCGTGTCGGGGTGGCCGGGTCGCAGGACGGCGCGGAGCGCGGTGTCCGGCCCCAGGGCGGCGCGGTAGGCGGCCACGTCCTCGCCCACGCGGACGGTGTCGTGGGCGTAGCAGAGGATCGCGTAGGACGGGACGGCCGAGCCGAGCGCCGCGGGATCCACGCCGATCCGCCAGGCGGAGTGGGCGGCCGGGGCACCGGTGGGACGTCCGTCGGCGTATCCCAGGACGGCGCCCGTGAGGTCGAGGAACGTCAGCTGTGAGCCCTCGGCGGCGACGGCCGCGGCGACCTCCGCGGCCAGCGAGGTGACGATCGGTGCGCGGGCGCGGGCGTACTCGGTGAGGACGCCGGGCAGGTCGGAGGCGGGTTGGCCGCCGTCCAGGACGTCCCCGGCCAAGCGGGCGGCGACGTCGCGGGCCTTCTCGGCGTCCGGGAGACGGGCCAGGCAGTGCGCGCAGAAGCACAGGCCCAGTGCGAACTCGGCGGCGGGGCCGAGGTCCACGAAAGAGCGTTCGTGATGGTAGCCGTGGCCGAACGTCCCGAAGTGCAGGGATTCCGCGACGACGGAGTCCACGCCTTGGCGGGCGATGGCGCGGCCCAGTGCGACGGCATAGGCGCGGACGTCCGGGTGGGACGGGCACAGGTCGGCGGGCGCGGCACGGTCGCCGAAGCAGTTCTCTTGCGTGACGTCCGGAAAGGCCAGGCCGAGCGTGGTGTTGTGCAGGAAAACGCCCCAGCCATGCAGGGCGACACCGAGCTCGCGGGTCTCGTCCCTGAGCGCCCGTATGGGCTCGCGGTCGGCGCCCTTCTGCACCGGCGGCACCAGCCGGAGGCCGTCGAAGAGGTCGCCCAAGGGGAAGTGGACGCCGTCATGCCGGAACGTCACGCGCGCTGAGCCGTGCGGTGTCACGTCGCGGGCGCGGTGGTAGGCGGCGCCGATCGTGATGGACGAGACGCCGTGGGAGAGGATCCGCGCGGCGCCGGCACCGCGCGGACCCTCCACCATGGCGAAGAGGGACGAGTCCATCAGCTCTTCTTGTAGGCGACGAAGTCGATCTCGACGAGGATGTTCATCAGCTGCGAGCCCACGGTGGTGCGCACCGGGTAGGGCTTGGTGAAGTGCTCCCGGTAGACCTCGTCGTAGGCGGCGAAGTCGCGGTGGAGGTCCTGGAGGTGGACGGTCGACTTCACCACGTCGTCGAGGCCGAGCCCGTGCTCGGCCAGGATCGCGGCCAGGTTGGCGAGGGTCTGCCGGGTCTGCGTGGCGACGTCCGTGCCCACGATCTCGCCCGTCTTCGGGTCGAGCGGCCCCATCCCGGACGTGTACACGAAGTCGCCGACCACGAGCCCCTGCGAGTAGGTGCCGACGGGCGGGGCGGAGTCCGCGCTGCGAATCTCGCGCTTGCTCATATCTGTCTCCTCATCTGTGAAGCCACTTATCGGGTGACGTCGTTCTCCGCGGTTCTCAACAGTTCCAGATCGGCGCGGCTGGGCAGGCCCTCCCAGTCGCCGCGGACGGTGACGGCGTAGGCGCCCGCGGCCGTCGCGGTGGCCAGGCGGGTGGCGACGGGCAGGCCGCGGACGAACTCGGCGAGGTAGCCGGCGGCGAACGCGTCCCCGGCGCCGACCGGGTCCACGACGGGGACCCGGTGGGCGGGCTGGACGTACAGCCGCCCCTCGCAGAACGCGACCGCCCCGTCGGCGCCCCGCTTGACCAGGACGTCGCCGGGGCCGAGCGCGGACAGGGCGGTGGCGAGCGCGGCCGGGTCGTCGCCGGGCACGACGAGGCGCGCCTCCTGCTCGGTCGCGAACACCAGGTCGGCGCGCTTGACCAGGGTGTGGAGGCATTCCCCGGCCTCGGCGGGCGTCCACAGCGCCGACCGGTAGTTGAGGTCGAGGGAGACGGGGACGCCCGCGTCCCGCGCGGTCTCGACGGCGTCGTCCAGGGCCTGGCGGGCGGTGTCGCTGATGGCGGCGGTGATGCCCGTGACGTGCAGGACGCGCGCGGTCCTGATCAGGTCGTGCGGGACGTCGGACGGGCGCAGCCGCGAGCCCGCGCTGCCCGTCCGGTAGTACTGGACGCGGGTGAGGGTGCCCGAGCGGCGCTCCTTGAACAGCAGCGCCGTGGGCGCGGTCCCGTCCACCACCGTGTGACCGAGCCGGACGCCCTCCCCGGCGAGCGACGTGGTGATCAGCCGGCCGAACTCGTCGTCGCCGACGCGGCCGAACCAGGCCGCGCTGCCGCCGAGCCGCGCCAGCCCGATCGCCGTGTTCGACTCGGCGCCGCCGATGCCGAGGTCGAGCGAGCGGGCGTGCCGCATCGGCCCGACGGCGGGGTTCTCCAGCCGCGCCATGGTCTCGCCGAACGTGACGAGGTCGGGGCTCATCGGGCGGCCTCCTCCGGGGCGCGCTCCCGCGGGGCGGCCGTGGCGAGCAGCGCCCGCGCGCGGTCGGCGAGCGCGGTGAGGGAGCCGCCGTCGAGGGCGTCGCCGATGAGGGAGCCCCCGGCGCCGACCGCGATCGCGCCGGCCGCGAGGTACTCGGCGGCGGTGTCCGGGCCGACGCCGCCCGTCGGCAGCAGCCGGACGTCCCGGAACGGCTCGGCGAGGTCGCGCAGGTAGCGCGGCCCGAACGCGTTCGCCGGGAAGATCTTCACGGCGGTGGCGCCGAGGTCCCAGGCGCGGGCGACCTCGTTCGGGGTGAGGGCGCCCGGGTAGTAGCGCAGGCCCCGGTCGCGGGCCGCCTCGGCGACCTCCGCGCGGGTGTCGGGGGCGACGAGGAAGGACGCGCCGGCGTCCGCCGCGGCCTCCGCCTCCGCGCGGGTCCGGACCGTTCCGGCGCCGACCTCGACGCCGGCGGGCAGCCGGTCGCGGGCCGCGCGCAGGGCGTCCAGGGCACCCGGGGTGTTCAGGGTGACCTCCAGGCAGCGGACGCCGGCGGCGACCAGCGCGTCCAGGACGTCGGCGACGCGGTCGGCGCGGCGGCCGCGCACGACCGCGACCACGCCGGTCGCGGTCAGCGCGGGTCCCGGCGCCAGGCGGGGGATCATGGGGTTCCCTTCTCGGAGGTACCGGTCAGAAGTAGGTGCGGATCAGGTCGACCACCGTGTGGTCGTCGTCCACGACGGGGATGACCTGCCACTTGTCGAAGGCCGTGCAGGGGTGGGAGATCCCGAAGCAGATCAGGTCCCCCGGACGCACGGAGGCGTCGCCCGTCGCGACGTAGGCGTGGTGGTCGTTGGTGTCGGTGACGCGCATGCCGTCCGCGGGGGCGGTCGTCCCGTCCGCCCTGCGGATCCGCAGGGGGACGGGCAGGCCGGCGTCGTAGGGGGCCTCCCGCTTGCCCATCCCGGCGATCGCGAGGCCGGGCTCCGGGACGGACGTGACCTGCGCCCAGATCTCCAGCGCGGCGTCCAGCGAGCCGGGGACGCGGTTGAACGGCGTCCGCTCGGTGTAGATGCCGTCGTCGTGGGAGACGTAGGCGCCGCTGCGCAGGACCACGGTGAGGTCGTGGCCGGGCAGCCAGTCGCCCGCGAGCTTCTCGGCGACCTGGTCGAAGTAGGCGCTGCCGCCCGCGGTGACGACGACGTCGCGGGGGAGCAGCGGGGACAGCCGGGCGGTCGCGTCGCGCAGCGCGCCGAGGTAGGCGCCGGCCGCGACGACGTCCGGCAGCCCGCCCTCGTACCCGGCGACGCCGGCGAGTTCCGTGCCGGGCGCGTCGGCGACGGCGCGGGCGACGGCGGCCAGTTCCTCGACGGTGCGGCAGCCGGTGCGGCCGTTCGCGTGCCCGAGTTCGACGAGCACCCGGAAGGGGCGCTCACCGGCCGCCGCGGAGATCGCCGCGACACCCTCGGCGGAGTCGGCGTACAGCAGGAACTCCATGCCGCGGTCGATCTCGCCGCCGAGCCAGCGCAGCGCGGTCGGGTCGAGCAGCTCGTTGGCCAGCAGGATGCGGGGGACGCCGAACGTCCGGTAGGCGAGCACCTGGTTGGCCGTCGCGGCGGTGATGCCCCAGGCGCCCGCGTCCAGCTGGGCCTGGAACAGCGTCGGGGCCATGGACGTCTTGCCGTGCGGCGCGAACGCGAGCCCGTGCTCCCGGCAGTACGCGGCGAGCGCCGCGATGTTGCGGTCCAGCGCCGTCCGCCGCGCCACCATGACCGGCCAGGTGAACGGGCCGCCGAACAGCGGGTGCCGGGCGGCGGCGAACTCCTCCAGGGGGACGGGCGGCCCGGGCAGCCAGAGGCCCTTGGTCCGCCAGTCGACGTGCTCGCCGGGAATGGTGAGGCTCACGGCTGGTTCCCTTCCTGCGGGTCGTGACGCGACGTGTCGTCGCGGGGCCGGTCGGGGCGGCGGCGGGACGGACGGGACGAGCCGAGCACGCGGGAGATCTCCAGGCCCGTCCGCTCGACCATCGGCCCGACCTCCCGGACCCGCGCCGGCGTCATCCGGGACGTCAGCCCGGACACGCTGAGCGCGCCCACCGCCCGGTCGGTGTGGTCGAAGATCGGCGCGGCGACGCAGCGGACCTCGGGCTCGTTCTCCCGGTCGTCCACGGCGTACCCGGACAGGCGCACCCGCTCCAGCTCGGCGGCCAGCCGCGCCGGGTCGGTGATCGTCCGCTCGGTGCGCGCGGGCATGCCGGCCGCGACGACCGTCTGGAAGTCGTCCTCGCCGAGCCAGGCGAGGACGGCCTTGCCGACGGCCGTCCGGTAGGCGGGCATCCGCAGCCCGACGCGGGACGCCATCCGGACGTTGTGCTCGTTCTCCACCTTGTCGATGTAGACGACGTCGGGGGCCTCGTAGACGACGAGGTGGCACGTCTCCCCCACGAGGTGCTGGAGGCGGCGCAGCGGGTCGGCGGCGACCGACCGCATGTCCAGCGTCGACAGGTACGCCTGGCCGAGCCGCAGCGCGCCGTGCCCGAGCCGGAACCAGCCGGTCTCGCGGTCGCGGGTGAGCAGGTCGCCGTCGATGAGCGGCTGCGCGAGCCGCAGCACGGTGCTCTTGCTGATGCCGAGGTCGTCGGCGATGCGGGTCAGCGACACCCCGCGCGCGTCGGCGTGGTCGCGGACGTGGTCGAGGACGGCGAGCGCGCGGCGCAGCGACGACGACTGGTTCCTCGGTTTCGCCTGGTCGGTCGTCATGTGGTGCTCCCCGGAAGGAGCCCGCGGCGCAGGACGTCCCGCGCGGCGCGCAGGTGCCGCCCGGCGCGGGCGAGCGAGATCTCGTGGTGGCCCGGCAGCAGCATGTCGACCTCCAGCCCGGCGAGCCGCTCCAGGCTCGCGGCGTAGTCGGGGACGCGCGAGTCGTGCAGGTTCTGCAGCGAGATCCGCCCGCCGGTGAAGACGCAGTCCCCCGAGAACAGCGCGCGGCCCTCGGGCGCGTCAAGCAGATAGCAGGTGTGGCCGTCGGCGTGCCCGGGGGTGGCGACGGCCTGGAGGGCGACGCCTCCGCCGAGGTCGACGCGCTCCCCGTCCGCGATGGGGCGGACCGCCGGGCACGCCGGGAACGTGTAGCCCTCCGGGTAGACCCCGGCGGCCTTGCCGCGGTCGACGCTGAGCTTGTCCTCGTCGCCCGAGGCGATCCAGTCGCTCGCCGGTGCCCCCGCGCGAACGGCGAGCCCCTCGACGCCCCGGGCGAGGCTTGCGGCGCCGCCCGCGTGGTCGGCGTGCCCGTGGGTGAGCAGCAGGTGCCGCTCCCCCGCCGGCCCGGCCGCCGCGAGCATCCGCCGGGCGAGCAGCCCGGCGGACACCCCGGCGCCCGCGTCGACCAGTGCCGCGCCCCGCGACCCCCGCACGAGGTAGACGTGGCAGTCGAGCGGGTCGGTGAGGTCGAACCCGGCGGCCCCGCTGCCGACGAGTTCGACGTGCTGCGTCAGCCTCATGCCCGGCTCCCCAGGGAGCGGACGGTGTCGGCGACGATGCGCGCGGCGAGGTCCACGTCCGCCAGCGCGACGGACTCGTCGGCGGAGTGGGCGTCGGCGATGGAGCCGGGGCCGAAGACGACCGAGGGGATGCCGGCGCGGGCGAGCTTGCTGGCGTCGGTCCCGAACGGCATGCCCTGGACGGTCGCGGGACGTCCCGCCGCTTCCAGGGCGCGGCGGAGAGCGGCCGGGACCGGGCTGTCGGCGGGCGTGTCGAGGGCGTAGTCGACGGTGAACGGCTCGTCGACCTCGATGCGGCCCGGGATGAGCGCGGCCAGCTCGGCGCGGTCGCGGCGCCACACTTCGACGGGGTCCTCGCCGGGGAGGGTGCGGCGGTCGACGTCGATCTCGCAGCGGCCCGGCACCGTGTTCGGGCCCTCGCCGCCCCGGATCCGGGTGACGCAGCGGGTCGCCGTCCCGAGCAGCGGGTGCGGCGGGACGTCCGGCGCCGCCGCGCCGATGTGGTCGATCACGCGCGTCATGAGGGCGACCGCGTTGACGGCCTCGTCCGGCCGGGAGCTGTGCCCGGCCGTCCCGAGCGCGCGGACGGTGTAGCGGACGCAGCCCTTGTGCGCGGTGGCGGGGACGAGCCCGGTCGGCTCCCCGACGACGGCCCCGGCGAGTGGCGCGTCCCCGAGGTCGGAGATCAGGCCGAGGACGCCCTGGTAGGCGTGCTCCTCGTCCACGACACCGGCGAGGACGACACCGACCGGCGGCGGGTCCCCGGCCGCCAGTTCCGCCGCCGCCAGCATGAACGCCGCGAGTGGCCCCTTGGCGTCGCAGGCGCCGCGCCCGTACAGGCGGCCGTCCCGGATCGTCCCGGCGAACGGGTCGACGGTCATGCCGGTGGTCTCGACCGTGTCGAGGTGCGACTCCAGCAGCACCATGCGGGGGTCGCGTCCCGGCACGGTCGCGACGACGTTGGGACGTCCCGGCAGCACCTCCCGCAGCTCCGCCTTCACGCCGCGGGCGGTGAGCCAGGCCCGCACGTACTCGGCGACCGCGGCCTCCCCGAACCCGGGGCCGGACCCGGCGCGCGGGTTGACGCTGGCGATGCCGACCATCGCCTTGAGCAGTTCCCCCGATCGCGTCATCAGGACCGCCGTTCCCGCGCGTAGGCGAGCAGCAGCGCGATGATGAGCAGGCCGAGAACGATCTGCCGGACGCCCTCCGAGACGTTCCACGCGGCCAGCAGGGCGGTCAGCAGCGTCAGCAGCAGCGCGCCCGCGACGGTGCCGAGCACGTGCCCCCGCCCACCGAGGATGGACGTCCCGCCGAGCACGACCGACGCGATCGACAGCAGCTGGTACGGGTTGCCCATGGTGAGCGAGCTGGTGGAGGTGAACCCGAGCAGCACCAGCCCCGACACCCCGGCGAGCAGCGCGCACGCTCCGTAGGCGATGAACGCGGTGCGGGCGAGCGGGACGCCGGACGCGCGCGACGCCCGCTCCCCGTTGCCCAGCGCGAACACCCACCGTCCGGCACGGGAGGCGTGCAGCAGCCACGCGGCGACGGCGGTGAGGCCGAGCCACAGGACGAACGCGAGCGGGACGCCCGCGACGCGGTCGTTGGCCAGGGACGCCAGCATCGGCACCTTCGCCGACTTCGGCGACCCGTTGGTGTAGACGAGCAGCGCGCCGGCGACGATCGTGCCGGTGGCCAGCGTCATCACCATCGGCGGCACCCGGAGCCACGTCACCCCGGCGGCGTTGGCGAGCCCGACCAGCAGGCTCGCGGCGAGCGCGACGGCGACGCCCGCGGGCCCGCCCGAGCCGGCGGCGACCTGCGCGCACACCACCGCCGACAGCGCGACGACCCCGGACACCGACAGGTCGATGCCGCTCATCATGATCACGAGGGTCTGGCCGACGGCGACGATGCCGAGGAACGCGGCGGTCTGCGTCAGGTAGCGGACGCTGGAGACGCTGTCGAACCCCTTGGCGAACGCGATCGCGGCGATCCAGGTCACGATCAGCACGCCGAACGCCCAGGCGGCGCGGTTGTCCCGCAGCGCCGCCACGGGCCCGCGGGCGCCCGCGGTACGCGATAGCGCGGTCATCAGTCCGTCCTCTCCCTGGTCGCCAGCGTCTTGACGGCCATCGCCACGATCAGCACCGCGCCCTGCATGATCAGTTGGTAGAACGGCGACAGGCCGGTGAACAGCAGCAGGTTGGTCAGCAGGCCGATGAGCAGCGCGGCCAGCACGGTCGCGCGCATCTGGCCGACGCCGCCGAAGAAGCTGACCCCGGCGAGCACCGACGCGGCGATCGAGTTGAGCGTGTACGGGGTGCCGATCGTGGCGTCCCCGGAGCCGGTCTGGATCGCGAGGCCGATGCCCGCGAGGCCGATGAAGACGCCCGCGAGCGCGTAGGCGGAGATCTTCACCTTGCGGGTGCCGATGCCGCTGGCGTAGGCGCCGTGCTCGTTGCCGCCGACCGCGTACAGCGACAGCCCGAACCGGGTCGTCCGGACGAGCTTCCAGAGCAGCAGCACCAGGGCGATCGCCACGAACGGCAGCGCGAGGCCGTTCCAGCCGTTGTTGTACGCCTTGACCAGGCCGGACGGGACGCTCCCGCCGGGCTGGGGGAGGACCACGAGCGTGACGCCGCCCCACAGGAACGACGCCGCCAGCGTCACGATGATCGGCGGCAGCCCGGCGTAGGCGACGAGCACGCCGTTCGCGGCGCCGGTCGCGGCGGCGGCGGCCAGGGCCAGGCCCGCGGCGGCCAGCACGCCGTCCTCGGCGCGCACGGCGAACACCGCCATCGCCAGCGACAGCACCGCGCCGAGCGACAGGTCGATGCCGCCGGCCAGCATGACGGTGCTCTGCCCCATCGCCGCCAGGATCAGCGGCAGGAACTGCGCCGACAGGATCGTGATCGACGCGGGGGTGAACACCTGCGAGTCGTAGTGGCTGTAGACGGCGAGCAGGACGACCAGCAGCGCGCCGAGGCCCGCCATGTCGAGGTTGCCGCGCAGTGCGGCGGTGAGGCGGTCAGGCATGCGCCACCGCCCCGGTGACGGAGGCGCGGACGAGCCGCTCCTCGGTGAGGTCGCCGCCGGAGAGCCGGTCCACGACCGCGCCCTCGTACATGACGGCGACCTCGTCGCACAGGCCGACGAGTTCCATGGTGTCTCCCGAGGTGACGAGGACCGCCACGCCGCTGTCGGCCAGCCGGCGGAGCAGGTGGTAGATCTCGCGCTTGGTGCCGACGTCGATGCCGCGGGTCGGCTCGGCGAGCAGCAGGACCCGCGGTTCCGAGGGCAGCCAGCGGGCCAGCGCGACCTTCTGCTGGTTGCCGCCCGACAGCCGGCGCGCCTCCTGCTCCGGGCCGGTCACCTTGATCCGCATGCGTTCGACGAGGTCGGCGACGAGCCGGGCCTCGGCGCCGCGGTCGACGGTGCCGAGCCGGCGGCCGGGCGTCACGACGCCGAGGTTGGTGAGCGACAGGTTGGCCCGGACGGTCTGCGCCACGTGCAGGCCCTCGACCTTGCGGTCCTCCGGGACGTAGGCGACGCGGCGGCGGATCGCCTCGCGCGGGGACGCCAGGCGCGCGGGACGCCCGTCCACCTCGACCCGGCCGGTGTGCCGGACGAGCCCGAACAGGGCGCGCAGCACCGCCCGCTGCCCCTGCCCCTGGAGGCCGCCGAGGCCGATGATCCGGCCGGGTTCGAGGTCGAGGTCGACGCCGGCGCAGGCGCCGGGGACGGTCAGCCCCCGCGCGCTCAGCACCGGCCCGCCCGCGGGGACCGGGGTCGCGGCCTCCGCGGAGTCCTCGGCGGCCCGCCTTCCATCGGCGATCTCCCGCTCGGACGGGATGGCCGCGGCGTCGCCGCCCGCCGGGGCGGCGCCCGCCTCCCCGGCCTTCGGCGGGAACAGGTCGGACAGCTCCCGGCCGATCATCAGGTGCACGATGTCGTCGTGGCCCGTCTCCGCGCGCTCGCGGGTGGCCATGACCTCGCCGTCCTTGAGCACGGTCAGCCGGTCGGCGACGGCGAACAGCTCGCCCATCCGGTGACTGACCATGATCACCGACGAGCCGGCCGCGCGCAGCTCGTCGACGACCTTGAACACGCACGCGACCTGGTCGTCGTCCAGGGCGGACGTCGCCTCGTCCAGGATCAGCAGGCGCGGGGACGAGGCGAGCGCCTTGGCCAGCTCGACGAGCTGCTGCTGGCCGAGGGGGAGGCGTCCCGCCCGGGCCAGCGGGTCGGCGTCCAGGCCGACCCGCGCCAGCAGCGGCCGGGCGCGCCGGACCAGGTCGCGGCGCAGGACGAGCCCGCGCCGCGCCGGCCACTGGCCGAGGAACACGTTCTCCGCGACGGTCTGGTGCGGGTTGAGGCTGAGCTCCTGGTGCACCGAGCCGATCCCGAGGGCCCGAGCACGGTGCGGGGACCAGGCGCTGACCGGCGCGCCGTCGTAGACCACGCGTCCGGAGTCGGGCGACAGGAGCCCCGTGATGAGCGAGAGGACGGTGCTCTTGCCCGCGCCGTTCTCACCCACCAGGGCGAGGACCTCACCGGCGCGGACGTCGAAGCTCACCTCGTTCAGCACGCGGTTGCCCGCGAAGGACTTGGAGACCCGCTCGACGGCCAGGAGTGTCATCGCTACTTGCCGATCAGCTTGTCGATCTCGGACTGCGGCAGCGCCTGGATCGGGTAGGAGTCGTCCGGCTGGTCGGCCTTGACGTACTGGTCCAGGTTCTCGTTCGTGATCTTGGGCAGCGGCACCATGATCTGGTTCGGCACCGTCGCGCCGCCGGCCTTGGCGACCGCCGCGCGCAGCGCGATCACGCCGAGGTAGTTCGGCTGGGCGGTGGACAGCGAGGAGAACCCCGCGGCCTGGTTGTCCTTCCAGAGCTTGAGGAACCCGTTGTAGTTCTCGCCGGTGATCGGGACGAGCTTCTTCTTCTGCTTGACGAGGGTCTGGAGCGCGGCGGCCGAGAGCGCGCCGCCCTGCGAGAACACGCCGTCGATGTCGGGGTTGGCGGAGTAGGCGGAGGCGAACGCCTGCGCGGCCGGGGCGAGGTTGTACTCGCTGTGCACGTTGGAGACGACCTTGACGCCCGGGTACTGCTTGAGGCCCTCCTGGGCGCCCTGCCAGCGCTCCTCGCTGACCGCGACCCCGGCCGGGCCGTTGAACGCGATGATCTTGCCCTTGCCGCCCAGCTTCTCGCCGAGCCACTGCCCCATCATCCGGCCCCACTCCTTCTGGTCGGTGCCGACGCGCACGACCTTGTCGGAGGTGACCAGGCTGTCGAAGTTGGCGACCGTGATGCCGGCGTTCGCGGCCTGCTCCAGCGCCGGGTTCAGCGCGGTGGACGACCCGGCGTCCACGAGGATCACGTCGTACTTCTGCTGGATCATCGCCCGGATCTGGGCGATCTGCTGGGAGGTGTCGCCGTTGGCGTTGAACACCTGGTAGTCGGCGACCTTGCCGTCCTGCTTCAGCTGGGCGACGTCGTCCTTCAGCATCTTGTCGGTCTGCTGCATCCACGACGGGGTCAGGTAGATCGTGGACCAGCCCACCTTGAGGGCCTTGGACTTTCCGGCGGAGGCGGACGAACCGCCGTCGCCGGAATCGACGCCGCACGCGGCGGTGGCGGCCAGCGTGCCCAGCGCCGTGACGGCCACGGCGGCGCGCGTGAACCTACCGATCATGAGGGACTCCTTGTGCTGGTCCGGGCCCGGACGGGCCTCGGCGAACTGGGCGGGGGGTGGCTTGGGGATCAGGCGGGTGTGAGGGCCCGTCCCGGCGGTGTCGCGTACTCGGCGAGAACTCCGCCGGACAGGACGGGGACGCCGTTGACCACGACGTGCTCCACGCCTTCGGCGGGCACCCTGGGTCTTTCGTAGGTGGCGCGGTCGGTGACGGCGGCCGGATCGACCACAGCGAGGTCGGCGGCGCGGCCGGTCTCGACGCGGCCCCGGTCGGCGAGCCGGAACCGGTCGGCGGCGCGGCCGGCCAGGTGCACGGCGGCCTGCTCCCACGTCCAGTCGCCGAGCTCCCGGACGTGCCGCCCGAGCATCCTTGCGAACGCGCCCCACCCGCGCGGATGCGGATGCCCGCCCTGGTAGATGGCGTCCGATCCGGTCGTCTGGGCGTGGTGCCGCAGCAGCGCCCGCACCGACTCCTCGCTGTTGGTCGGGGGCTGCCCGAACACGCACCCGGCCTCCAGCCGGGTCGCGACGAGCAGATCGCAGCAGAACGCGCCGGGGCCCGAACCGGCCCGCTCGGCCGCGTCCGGCAGGCTCATGCCCTCGGCCCACCGGAACTCGTCGGCGGGGACGTGCGAGAGCGTGATCCGGGGCCACACCTCGGGGCGGTGCGCGAACCAGTCGCGCTCCAGCCTGTCCCGGACGGACGGGTCGGCGAGCGCGTCCAGCGTGGCGTCCAGGTCGGCGATGGGAAGCCAGTCCGGCAGCGTGACGAGCGTCAGCGTGCTCGATCCCCGCAGGTAGGGGTAGTTGTCGAAGGTCAGGTCGATGCCCTCGGCGCGCGCGCCGTCCACGAGGGCGACCAGCTCGTCGCCGGGGCCGTGGTAGTGCGAGACGTGCGGGGCGACCCGTCCGGCCCGCGCGATCTCCAGCACCTCCGCCATCGCCGCGCCGGCGGCGGACTCGTACCCGCGCATGTGCGTGACGTAGGGCAGCCCGGCCGCGCCGACCGGCGCGCACAGCGCCGCGATCTCGGCGGCGCCGGCGTAGGCGCCGGGCACGTACTCCAGCCCGGTGGACAGCCCGGCCGCCCCTTCGGACAGGCCGCGCTCGACGTGCGCCCGCATGGCCGCCAGCTCGCCGGGCTCCGGCGCGCGCCGCGCGGTCCCCATGACGCCGTGCCGGATCGTCCCGTGCGGCAGGAGGTAGACGGTGTTGAGCGGGGTGCGCCGGTCGTACCCGGCGAGCAGTTCCGCGACGGTCACCGGCCCGCCGTCCAGCCCGGGGTGCGGGCCGTTGACCGGCGCGAAGTACCGGCTCACGTAGCGGAGCGTCTCGGCGCCGGCGGGGGCGTAGGAGACCCCGTCCTGGCCGAGGACGAACGTGGTGACGCCCTGCCGCAGCGCGGCGAGCTGCACGTCGGGGTCGAACACGGCCGCGTCGCCGTGGACGTGGGTGTCGATGAAGCCCGGCATGACGTACCGGCCGGTCGCGTCGATCACGGAGGACGCCCGCGCGCCGTCCAGGGCGCCGACCGCGGCGATCCGTCCGGCGGTGACGGCCACGTCCGCGCGGCGCCCGGGAGCCCCGGTGCCGTCCAGCACCGTCCCCCCGCGAACCAGCAGATCGTACATTGGACCTCATTCACCCCAACGAGCACGTAACCGGACTTCAGTGCCGGTAGTCGTGGAGGTTATGGGGCGCGCCGAGCACGGCACCAGATTTGCAACACATGATTTTGCACTGCACAACTACCACTTGACCTGCGACGTTACCCGAAGCCAGCGGTGAGGAGCGCAGACGCGCGACGCCTACGCCTTGGGACGGCGCAGCAGGTACGGCCGCACGCGCCCCAGCCCCTGCAACGGGCGGGGACGCAGACCGGAGGCGTCGTAGGGCCCGGACGGCAGCGCCGAGACCAGGCCGGCGTCGGCCAGGACCGTCCCCGGATAGGCGGTGGACGTCAGGCGCGCGGCCATGTTGACGGGCGTACCGAACACGTCGCCCAGCCGCTGGATGACCTCGCCGTAGGCGAGACCGACGCGGACCTTGGGGAAGTCGGGGTCCTCGTTGAACCGCTCCGCGACGCGCAGCCCGATCTCCGCGGCGGCGCCGGCCGCGGGCGCGACGAACAGGACCTCGTCGCCGAGCGTCTTGACGACGCGGCCCCCGCACTCGGCGACGATGTGCGTGACGGCCCACTCGAAGCGCTCGACGAAACCGGCCAGCGCGTCGCCGTCGAGGCTGCGGCTCAGCCGGGTGAACGACACGACGTCGGCGAACCCGACCGCGAGGAGCGCGACGCCCGCCGCGGGGTCGGCCCGCGCGGCGGCGGTGGACGCGGCGGCGCGCATCCCGGCGGCGGTGAGCTGGCGGCGCCAGCCGTGCAGCAGCAGCCGCTCGAACGAGGGCCGCAGCTCCTCGGTGGCGACCAGAGCCGCGGTGACCAGGTCGGACGTCACCGGCTCCTCGGACGGCAGGGCGCCCAGCCGCTGGAGCCACACGTCGCCGAGCCAGCTGGCGAGCCGCCCCATGGTCTGGCCGACGGCGCGGACCAGCTGGAGCACCGTCTCCTCGTCCACCAGGTCGTGGGACAGCACCCCGCGGATCTCGACGAGCGCGGCCACGTCGCCGTCGGTGAAGGCGACCTCGTCGTCCGGCGGGACGGGGAAGCCGAGCGCCTGCCAGATGCGCCGCGCGAAGTCGTCCGAGACCCCCGCCCGGGCCTCGACCTCCCGGCGCGTGTAGCGCAGGGGGCCGCCGAGGAGGGTCTCCTCGATGTCGTCCGCCATGCGGGCAACCCTATGTGCCATTGATCGATGTAACAATGAGGTGGGGGTAAGATCACGGCGGTCACGACGACACGAGCCGGCGGACGGGGATGGCCGAGTACCGAATCGACGAGCTGGCGCGCCTGGCGGGCAGCACGGTGCGCAACATCCGCGCCTACCAGGACCGCGGCCTGCTGCCGCCGCCCCGCCTCGAAGGCCGGGTCGGCATGTACGACGACACGCACCTGGCGCGGCTCCGGCTGATCGGCAAGCTGCTCGCCCGCGGCTACACCTTCGCGATCATCAAGGACCTGCTGGGCGCCTGGGAGACCGGCAAGGACGTCGCCGAGGTGCTCGGGCTGGAGAAGGTCCTCACCGACCCGTGGTCGGACGAGATCCCCGGCACCGTCGCCTACGAGGACCTGGTCGCGAAGTTCGGCTCCGGCCTGGACGAGGACCAGGTCGCCCGCACCCTGGAACGGACGGTCGAGCTCGGCCTGATCGAGCCGGACGGGGACAAGTACCGCGTCCCGAGCCCGCGGCTGCTGCACGTCGGCGCCGAACTCGTCGCCGCCGGCATTCCGCTGGACTCCGTCCTCGACATCGCCGGGCAGATCCGCGCCGACTGCGACGTGATCGCCGGGCGGTTCGTGAACCTCGTCCAGGAGCACGTGTTCACGCGGCTTGAGGGGCCCGTCCCGGACGGCGAGGAGGTGGGCGAGGTCGCGGAGGTGGTCCGCCGGATGCGTCCGCTGGTGAAGATGGTCGTCGACCCGTTCATCGCGCGGGCCATGGAGGCCCGCGTCCAGGCGGCGCTCGGCGACCACCTCGAAATGATCAGGGACGCCCTCGGGCGGCGGCCCGCCGGCGACTGAGCCGCTACAGCAGCGTCGCGCCCCAGACCACCTTCACCTCGTGCGGCGAGCCCTCGGAGTCGGTGAAGGTCAGCGTGCCCTGCCCCGGCAGGCCGATGAGCGCCGTGCGCAGCGTCAGCGTCAGGCTCGTCGTGCCGTCCTCGGGCATGCCGCCCTGCATCTGCGACAGGATCAGCTGGTTCGACGACGTCATCGCCGTCCACGACACCGGGCCGCTCTTCGCCTCGAGGTCGACCCGGGCGGTCTTGGTCCCGTACATCTCGACCTTCGCGGGATTGACCACCAGGACGCCGGGCGGTTTGGGCGAGCTGGACGGCGGCACCGGCTGCTGCGGCGTCGGCGACGGACCCTCCGGGCTCTCCTGGTTCTTCTCATGGGTCTGCGGGTCGGGCGGCGGCTGGCCGGGACGGGCCTGCGCGCCCCCGCCGGGCCCCTGCGGCGCCTGCCTGCCGTGCCCCTGGCCCTCCGGCCTCTCCTGCGTGATCGAGGGCGCCGGATGCGTCCGGAACGGCGGCCACGACAGCGTCCCCCCGCCGATCCCGGGCCCCATCACGACCGCGATGGCGAGGGCCGCGGCCAGCGCGCCCACCATGCCGCCGCCGGTGAACAGCCACCGGCGCGTGAACGCCGACGGCACGTCCGGCTGGCTCGGCAGGCCGGACGGGGTCAGCGTCCCGCCGCGCGCCGCGATGTCGGCGCGGTAGCCCGCCAGCTCGGGATCCGTCGCGGTGTGCATGACGCGGTGCCGCAGCGCCGCGGGCAGCACCGGCGCGGGCGCCCGGCGCAGCAGCGCGGCCGCGGTCACCCCCGCCCGCGCACGGCAGTCGTCGCAGCCGGCGGCGTGCAGCTCGGTTTCGGGATCGATCGGGGAGACCTCGCCGCGGCGGCGCGCACGCCACCACGGCCCCTTGACCGGCTCCGCCGGAGGGGGCTCCTCCGGGCGGTCCGGAGCCCGCGCCGCCAGGACGGGGATCGCCGCGGACCGGGACTCCCCGGCCGTCCGCGCGGCGGCGGCGCACGCGCGTCCCGCGCGGCCGATCTCCCGCTGCAGGGCGGCGTCGAGCTGGGCCCGCGCCCTGCGCACCCGCGCGGCGGCCCGCCGCGCCGACAGGCCGAGCGTCGCCCCGAGGCGTGCCGGGCGCAGGCCGTGCCGGTGCGTCAGGAGCATCACCTCCTGGTCGACGGGCTCCAGCCGGGACAGGCTCGCGCGCAGAAGGTCGTGGAGCTCGTCCGACCGCGGCCGGTCCGGCGCCGGGTCGCCGTCCTCGGCACGGTCGAGAAACGGCGTGTCGGAGAACTCGCCGTCCCGGTCCCAGAACAGCACCTTCGGGCGGCCGCGGCGGATGCAGCGGCGCCGCGCCGCGCCGTACAACCAGGAACTCAGATACAGGTGGTCGCGCATTCGGGGAGCGCGGCGGCAGGCGTCGATGAACGCGTCATGGACGATGTCGGCGGACGCTTTCCCGTCCCCCGACATCGACAGCGCGTAATCGTAAAGGCGCTCGCCGTATTCGTCGTAGAGCGCGGCCAGTGCCGCCTCGTCACCCTCGTTCAACCCCTTGACAAGCGTGCGGTCGGCTGTGGGGGCGGAGGTGGACAACCTGGGCATTCACGCTCCCGGCAGCGGAGTGTGGAAGTTGCCCCCATAGGGGCCATCCGGACAATCGGCCCACCTTGCATACACCCCCGAACCCCGCCCGCACCACTTGATCGACTGAAATCGCCATGAAAGTAACAGGCAGTGAGTAATCACGCCTCTGCGTGACCACCCGATCAATGACTCGGCGTCAGAATCCCCTAACCGAAGCGGTGTCAATCGGCACGCCGCACCTCCAGATCACCACCTGCGCACGCCCGCCGAAGCACTTTTTTGTCGAATCCGGCTCCCGCAAACCGAACCGACCACTCTGGACGGCGGCGACGAGCCCGGAACGCCCCCGGACGCGCGCTGTGGGGCACGCTAGCCCCGGCTGTTCGGGACGACCCGCCACCACGTCAGGCAACGCCATACCCATTCGAAGGGGCCGTAGCGGGCACGGCGCAGCCATAGCAGGCTGAAAGCCAGCTCGACCAGGAACACTCCCGCGCCGGCGGAGAACGCCATTCCGTAATCGGGCTCGTCGCCGATCCGAAGCAGGCGATCGGCCGCCAGGATCAGCAGCGTGGCGGCGAGGTAACCCGTCAGGGCCGTCCGACCGAGGGGCGCCAGTGCGCACAGTGCCCGCCGGATCCGTGTTCGCATCAGCAGCACGACCGCCGCGACGTAGGCGGCGGCCGTCGCCAGCCCCGCCACCGTCGCCGGTACGGCGCCGGAATCGACTCCCTTGCTGATCTGCAGGGAATTCAGCGCGATGGCGAGCACGCCGGTCGCACCCAGGACGACGCGGATCCGGCCCGTCGACAACCCGAGCAGCTTTTCCACGCCATATCTCGCCGCTCCGAAGCCGACCAGGAAGAGCCCCGGAATGAGCGTGACACCGCCGACCGCGGCGGCGGCCGCGGTGGCGACACCACCCAAGGTCAGGATGAGGCGCCAGCCGGGGATCAGCGACGCGGGCAGCAGGACGACGAGGCCGGCGACGGCATACGTCAGCAGCACCTCGCGAGGCTGAAACAGCCGGTGCAACGCACCGAGGGGGATCAGGAACCCCAGCCTGGCCAGCATGACCAGCCTCGGGCTGTGCGTGCGGCTCTGAACCCCGTCCAGGAACAGGCCGAAACTCAGTCCGAACAGGAACGAGAAGATCGGGAAGAACCTCTGGTGCAGCAGGGTCTCGTACGCCCAGTGCCCGGGACCAGCGTCCGGGCCCGAAGTCGGCATCCCCGTGATGCCCACAGTGTTCACCAAGGTGATGCCGAAGAGCGCGAATCCGCGCAGCACGTCAACCTCGGTGAGGCGCACGGGCTTTCCCGATCGGTCCGCGAGTTCCGCCGTGACCGCCGTCGACGAAGTCGGCACCGCCCAACCACATCACATCCGGGCCGCGCGCTCCGGCGCCGCCGCCGGATCAGGTGATCGTGTGCACCGTGAGGTCGCCGTCCCGGTACATCTGCCGGAGGGTCTTCTTGGAGAACTTGCCGACGCTGGTCTTCGGGACCTCGGCGATGAAGGCCCAGCGCTCCGGAAGCTGCCACCTGGCGACCCGGCCGGCGAGGAACTCGCGCAGTTCCGCCGCCGTGACCTCCGCCCCGTCCCGCACGACGACGGACGCGAGCGGGCGCTCCTGCCAGCGGTCGTCGGGCACGCCCACCACCGCCGCCTCCACGACGTCCGGATGGGCCATCAGCTGGTTCTCCAGCTCCACCGACGAGATCCACTCCCCGCCCGACTTGATGACGTCCTTCGCCCGGTCGGTGAGGACGAGGTACCCGTCCGGCGACAGCGTCCCGACGTCCCCGGTGCGCAGCCAGCCGTCGTGGAACCTTTCGGGGTCCTCGTCCAGGTGGTAGGCGCCGGTGATCCACGGCCCGCGGATCTCGACCTCGCCGACGGCCTCCCCGTCGCTCGGCAGCACCACCTCGCCGTCCCCCACGATCCGCATCTCCAGCCCGGAGAGGACGCGGCCCTGGCTCACCCGCGCCCGCCACGCGTCCTCGTCCTCCGCCCCGGGCGGCGGGTGCGCGACCGACGCGACCGGCGAGGTCTCCGTCATCCCCCACGCCTGCACGATCCGGACGCCGATCTCCTCGAACCCGCGCATCAGCGACTCCGGCACCGCCGACCCGCCGCACGGGACGAGCCGCAGCGAGGTCAGGTCCGACCCGTGTTCCTTCGCGTACCGCAGGACGTCCGACCAGATCGTCGGCACCGCTCCCGCGACCGTCGGGCGCTCGGCCTCGATGAGCCGGACGAGCGGCTCCGCCTGCAGGAACCGGTCCGGCATCACCAGCGACGCGCCCGCCATCACCGCCGCGTAGGGCAGCCCCCAGGCGTTCGCGTGGAACATCGGCACCACCGGCAGGACCAGGTCGGGCGCGCTCAGCCCCATCGCGTTCCCCGTGCACGTCGACATCGAGTGCAGGTACGCCGACCGGTGCGAGTAGACGACGCCCTTCGGGTTGCCCGTCGTCCCGCTCGTGTAGCACATCGCCGCGGCCGACCGCTCGTCGATCTCCGGCCACGCGAACGTCGCCGGCGCCGCCGCGAGCAGCTCCTCGTAGCCGTGCACCTCCTTGCCGGCGACCTCCAGCGGCGCGGTGTCGCCCTCCCCGACGACCACCACGTGCCGGACGGTCTCGAACCGCGCCAGCACCGGAGCCAGCAGCGGGATCAGCGACGCGTCCGCGATGACGACCCGGTCCTCGGCGTGGTTCGCGATGTAGACGAGCTGGTCGGGGAACAGCCGCAGGTTCAGCGTGTGCAGCACGGCCCCCATCGACGGCACCGCCAGGTAGGCCTCCAGGTGCTCGGTGTTGTTCCACATGAACGTGGCGACCCGCTGGTCCCCGTCCACCCCGAGCCCCCGCAGCGCTCCCGCCAGCCGCGCGGCGCGCTCGCCCACCTCCGCGTACGTGCGGCGCCGCGTCCCGTCCCCCGTCCACGTGGAGACCGCCGCCTCCCCGAAGACCCCGGACCCGCAGCGCATGATCGTCGTAATGGTCAACGGAAAGTCCTGCATCGTGCTCAACACGGGGCGCTCTCTTTCTCCCAGGGGGCGACCCCCTGGAACCCCCGTCACGAGCCGGGCGATCCTCACGCCACGGTGCGGGTTTCCGTGCCCGTGCGGGTTTTCGTCGTGTCGCTGCGGTCGCCCGGCTCGACGGGCCGTGCGACCTCCGGGCGCCCAGAGCGCCTTCCGGCCACCCGACCCGCACCGGGGGCTGGGCCCCTCTCCACGAGTGGATTCAGGTGTCCTCATCCAAGAGCGCCAGAAAGGACAAATCAACCCTCCCAACCCCAAAACCAGGCGAGAACCCGCAGGCGATGTGCGCGAAGAGCACGCACGCGCGTGGCCTCTGAACGGGCGACGGCGCCCCCGCGCAGGGCGCAGAATGCGTGACCCGCGCTTTTGGACGTGCCACGCCCGGACGCTCTTGGAGTCGACCTGTACCGGGGCCGCGGGCAGGAGCGCAACGCGCATGCCCGGCTCGTGACGGGGGTTCCAGGGGGTCGCCCCCTGGGCTAGTACAGCTCTCGGAGGCGGGTCATGGCTCTTGAGACGGTGGATTTGACCGTGCCCACGCTGACGCCCAGGACTTCGGCGATCTCGCGTTCGGACATGTCCTCGTAGTAGCGGAGCATGACGGCCAGGCGCTGGCGTTCGGGGAGGCGCCTGAGGGCGCGGCCCAGGGCGTCGCGCATCTCGCTGCGGTCGGTGTGGTCCTCGACGGGGCGGTCGGGGAGCTGGTCGGTGGGGTAGATCTCCAGCTTGCGGCGGCGCCACCAGGAGATCTGGGTGTTGACCATGGCGCGGCGGACGTAGCCGTCCAGGGCGGAGCGGTCCTCGATGCGGTCCCAGGCGAGGTAGGTCTTGGCCAGGGCGGCCTGGAGGAGGTCCTCGGCCTCGGCGCGGTCGCTGGTGAGCTGGGTGGCGGCCCTGAGCAGGACGGGGCCGCGTTCCACCACGTATGCGCGGAACTCGTCGTGCCGCGTCGCGTTCACACCCACCACCGGACCAGGGGTTGGGGAGCCGAGCCGACTCCCGGTATGACGACGATCGCATGCCCGGCGTAATTACGGGCCTACTAGAACAACATATCCGGGTCAACCAGTTCATATTCTTCTACCGAGGTAGATCAAACTTCCTCCACCCATTGACTTATCGCGACAAATCCGTCGACAGCCGGGTCACGGGGCGTGACTCTTGACTCACTGTCCTAACAGCTGTTGCCGAACGTCACGATCGATGCCGGAGTGCCGCGATGCCGACGACCCATCTCCGCCGGGCGGCGCACCGCCGGGCACTGTTCGCGGCCCCCGAAGGTCGGGAGGCCGATCGCTCCGCCCCCGGGGTGAGCGGCATGGTGCTGGACGCGAGCCCGCATCTGCTGGTGGTGGCCGAAGCGGGGGCGCGGGGGGCCGAGACCCGCATCGCGATGAGCGAGGACACGGCGATCTGGCACGGCGGGCGCGGGGGCCCCGCCGCGCTGCGGCCGGGCCGGTCCGTAGTGGTCCGGCGGACCCGCGGCGGCCGCGCCGACCGGATCTGGGTGGGCATCGGCCGGGTCAGCGGGACGATCCTCGCGTGCGGGCGAGGCACCGTGGAGGTGGACATGGGGCCGCACCGCGGGCGCGCCCACGTGGTGATCCCGCCGTCCGTCCTCGGCCCGGTGCTGGTCCGGCATCCGCGCCTGGAGCCCGGCTACCTGATCGACGTGATCTGCGTGGGGACCCCCGGGGGGCCGCAGGCGGTGCGTCCGGGCACGTCGCAGCCCGGTTACCGGGTGGCCGACCTCGCCGCGCCGGAGGCGGCCGCGCCGGTGCCGCGGGAACTGCGCGGGACGGCGACCTGGTTCGGCGGCGTGGAGGGGGAGTGGCGGGACGGGGCGTCCTACCCGGCGGTCGACCCCGAGGGGGACGCCGGGGGCTGCGCCGACGCACCGTCCGGATGCGCGCCGATGCCGTACCTGTCGATCGGCAGCCAGATCACCGTCCGCAACGACTGCGCGGGGCGGTCGGCGCCGGTGCCGGTGATCGAGTGCGGCTGCACGGCGGCGCGGTTCTGCGACCGGTGCGTGGAGTGCGACGCGTCGCCGCGGGGGCGGATCGTCGAGCTGACCCCGGCCGCCTTCGCCGGGCTCGGCGGCGACCTGGCGGCCGGCTGCTTCAACGCGACCGTGCGGCCGGGCGGGCCGCGGGGGATGGAGGGGCCGTGGTGACGGCGATCCAGAACACGCAGGTCCTCCTGCTGGCGGCGGTGCTGCTGGTGGCGTGCCTGGCGAAGCTGACGGTGCGGGAGCGGGCGGCGGACGCGCCGGACCACGTGCACGGCGTCCCGGTGCCGGCCAGGCTCGCGCGGCTGTCGGCGCTGCGCCGCAACCGGGGCATGACGGTCGGGCTCGGCATCGGCGAGGGCATGCTCGGCCTCGCGCTGCTGGTGACCTCGCACCTGTCGGTGCGGCTGGCGACGACGGTGGCGTTCGCCGCCGCGACCTGGGTCGTCGGCGAGCTCCGGGTGCACAGGCCGGACGCGGGTTGCGGCTGTTTCGGCGCGCTGAGCGCCAAGAAGGTGGACCGGCGCAGCGTGCTGCGGGCGATGCTGTTCACCTGCGCGGCGATCGTCTCGCTCGGCGCGCCGCACGCGGGCGTGGACGTGCTGCGCGACGTCCCCGCGCAGGTGGGGTTGATGTTCGCGGTCGAGGTCGCGCTGTTCGTGGCGCTGTCCCCCGAGCTGGCGGAGCTGGCCGGCCGGCACCGGCGCCCGCGCGCCGCCGTCCCGTGCGAGCGGCGGCAGAGCCCGATGCCGGAGACCTACGCGAGGCTGTACGACAGCTCGGCGTGGGCCGAGCACGAGAACACGATCAAGACCGCGGTGCCGCTGGACGTGTGGCGGGAGGGCTGCTGGCGGTTCGTGGCCTTCCCCGGGCGGGTGAGCGAGCGGGACGTGGAGATCGTGTTCGCGGTGCCGACCTCCGAGCGGGACGGGAACGTCCGGTCGGCGGTGGTGGCTTCCGAGACCTCCGCGCCCGTCCGGCCGAGTCTTGGACGCGTCCAGTAGCCGGTCGCGTCAGAACTGCCTGGCGGCGCCCCCGCGCGAGTGGCGGAACAGGAGGCGCCGGGTGCGGGCGTGCAGCACGTCGCGCAGCCGCGTCATGTACTGGTTCTCCGACCCGGTCTCCGGCGGGCGGCCGCCCTGGTCCTGCCGCATCGCGGACTCGTCGTAGCCGAGGATCGAGGCGGATATCTCCTCCTCGCCCGCGAACTCGTCGTCGGTCTCCCGGCCGCCGGGCCGGCGTCGCACCATCATGTCTTCCCCTGGCATCGCCCAGATGCCCGCCGCGGGTCGCCACCGGTCTCCTACCCCACTGACCTGGGAAGACAACACGCGGGACGCCGCCGGTTGATCGGCTGCGCCGGTTCACCAACTGCCCTCCGGCTCCTCCTCGTCCGTGTCGAAGGAGGAGACGTCGACCGTGGCCTGGTCGTCCGCACGCGGGGGCAGGCCGCCCTGCTCCTGCTGCATCGCCTCCTCGTCGTGCAGGGAGATCTCGTCCTGGTCGCCGTACTCCTCCTCGGCGGCGAACTCGTCTTCGACGGCGAACTCGTCCAGGCCGCCGTGCTGGTGGTCCGGGTCCTGTCCTCGGAATCGGTCTGCCATGTCTCCCCCGACGTCGGCGTCCGCGCCCGTCCCGGGCGCGCGACGGGGCTCCTACCCACCTCGCCCGGACGACACCTGATCGCCTCTCTGCAACTCTCTAGCGCTCTCTAAGAAAAGATCTAGAGATGCTTAGAGAAAGGCAGAGGAGGGACGAGCGAAATCTACGGCTCTCTATCCCTGTCGCTAGAGAGTCGGATATTCGCCCGACGAGGCGCCTCGATGCGACCTTCTACCGCTCTCTAGCTCTGCCGCTAGAGAGCCCGATGGACGGATAGGTCAGGCAGGCTGGGAGCGGAGGAACTTGCCGAAGTGCGGGACGGTGAACGCGACCATGCCGCGTTCGGCGCTGTAGATGAGGCCCTTCTTGATGAGCCCGTCGCGGGCGGGCGACAGGCTGGACGGTTTGCGGCCCAGCTCGTCGGCGACGGACGCGGTGGGCACCGGGTCGTCGCCGAGCATGGCCATGGCGCGCATGTAGTCGCGCTCGGCCGGGGTGGCGCGCTCGTAGCGGCTGCCGAAGAAGCCGACGGCGAGCTCGCTCTCCGCCTCCGGCGCGGCGACCTTGATGTCGTCGACGGTGATGGGGCTGTCGGGTGCGACGTCCCAGACGACCTTGGCGTACGCCTGGACGAAGTAGGGGTAGCCGTCGGCCGCGCCGTACAGCGCGTCGAGGGCGTCCTGGGTGAAGGTGACGTCCTCGCGCTCGGCGGGGGCCAGCAGCGCGACGTCGGCCGACTCGCGGTCGAGCCGGTCGATGCGGGCGTACCGGAAGAGCCGCTCGGAGTAGGACTTGCTCGCCGACAGGACGGCCGGCAGGTGCGGCAGGCCCGCGCCCACCACGATCAGCGGGCCGCCGACCTGCGACAGCTCGTGGCACGCGGCGCACAGCGCGGACACGTCGTCGGCGGGGATGTCCTGCATCTCGTCGACGAACAGGGCGATGCCGACGCCGACGTCGGTCGCGACGGAGGCGGCGTCCACGAACAGCTCGGTGAGGTCGATCTCCAGGTCGCCGGAGTCGGCGCGGCCGCGCGCGGCGGGCACGTCGATGCCGGGCTGCCAGCGGTGCGCCCGCGCACTGGCCTTGCCGGACGGCTCGGGGCCGGCCTGGGCGAACGCCTTGAGCACGCCGAGGAACTCCTCGATGCGGTCGGGCGCGCGATGCCGGGGCGCCAGCTCCCGGACGGCCCGGTGCAGCGCGGACGCCACCGGGCGGCGGATCGACTGGTCGGGACGGGCCTCGATCTTCCCCGTCCCCCACAGCCGCTGGATCGCCTGCGACCGGAAGGCGTTGAGCAGCACGGTCTTGCCCACCCCGCGCAGCCCGGTGACGATCATGCTGCGCTCGGGGCGGCCCCGGGCCACGCGTTCGAGCACCACCTCGAACTGCCGCAGCTCGCGGTCGCGGCCGGCCAGCTCGGGCGGGCGCTGCCCGGCGCCCGGGGCATAGGGGTTGCGCACGGGGTCCACGCTCTCGGACTCTATGAGGCGATATAGCTGCGGACGTAGATTTGCGTAGAGAACGCCGCGGCGTGTCGCGTGGTCACGCCGTCGCCCGCGGTGCGCGGAGCCCTCGGCCCCCCGTGTGGCCATGGTCGCCACCATGTCGCCTCCCGGGCGAGCGCGTTCGAACAAGGTGGTCGAACTTCTGTTCGACTATTCGAACACAGTAGCGCATGCCCCCTCCCCCGTCACGCGAACGCGGAAGACGACCCCGGCCGCGGGCACCACCCCCGCGACCGGGGAGTTCGACGTCCGGACGGGTCAGGCCAGGGGCTCGTCCGCCGCGGACCGGTGGGGGACCTTCTCGGCGGGGACGGTGCCCATGCGCCCGGCCTGGAAGTCCTCGAACGCCTGGATGATCTCGTCACGGGTGTTCATCACGAACGGCCCGTACCGGGCGATCGGCTCCCGGATCGGCAGGCCGCCGAGGATCAGGATCTCCCAGCCCGCGGCGCTCGCGGCCGGCTGGCCGTCGGCGGCGCGGACGACGAGGCCGTCCGTCTCGCCCTTGTGGTGCGAGCCGGCGAACACCGCGAGCTGCCCCTCGTCCAGCGCGACCTCCTCGACGCCGGCCGTCCCGCGGCCCGACAGGACGTACACCATCGCGTTGAAGTCGCGGGGCCAGGGCAGCGCCAGGCGCGCACCGGGCGCGACGGTCGCGTGCAGGTAGTTGATCGGCGTGTAGGTGACGCCCGGACCGTCGTGTCCGGCGAGCGACCCCGCGATGACGCGCACGAGGGACGAGCCGTCGTCGGCGGCGAGCAGCCTGACGTCGCGGGCCTCGATGTCCTGATAGCGCGGCGGGACCCACTTCTGGGCGCGCGGCAGGTTGACCCATAGCTGGACGCCGTGGAACAGGCCGCCCTTGGCGACCAGCTCGGGCGGCGGCTGCTCGATGTGCTGGATGCCGGACGCGGCCGTCATCCACTGCGTGCCGCCGTCGGCGATGAGGCCGCCGCCACCGGTGGTGTCCTGGTGCTGGAACGCTCCGTCGATGATGTAGGTGACGGTCTCGAACCCCCGGTGCGGATGCCAGGGCGTGCCCTTGGCCTCGCCGGGCGCGTACTCGACGGCGCCCATGTGGTCCAGGAGCAGGAACGGGTCGGCCAGGGACAGGTCGATACCCGGGAACGGGCGCCTGACCTGGAATCCCTCGCCTTCGAGGTGGCGCTGGGCGGTCACGACCTTGGCGACGCGGCGCCAGTCGGTGCCCTCCTGCGGCAGCAGCGGCAGGCGGGGCAGGGTCAGCGGGTCGGCCATCACGGCGGGCATCGGGTTCTCCCTCGTCCGGGGTGCCCCGTCCGCGATCGGGCGGTGCATGGTCCCTGCAACTTAGTTGATGATTCAACTATTCCCTCGGACGGAGACACCCGTCCTGCTAGGCTGAAGATAGCGAAAGTTAGTTGAATCTTCAATATATGGTCTATACTCGGTCCATGACCGAACCTCGCTGGCTCGATGCCGCCCAGCAGCGCGATTGGCGGGCATACGTGGACGGCAGCGTCCGGCTCACCGAGGTCATGGACCGCGATCTCAAGACCAAGCACGGGCTGTCGAACTCCGAGTACGAGATCCTCGTCCGGCTGTCGGAGGCGCCCGACCGGCGGCTGCGGATGGCGGAACTGGCCGACAACGCCAGCCAGTCGCGCAGCCGGCTCTCCCACACCTGCTCCCGCCTGGAGTCCAAGGGCCTGGTCAAGCGGGACAGCTGCCCGAACGACAAGCGCGGCGTCTACGCGCACCTGACCGACGAGGGCTTCGCCGCGCTCGACCGCGCCGCCCGCGACCACGTCGAGGTCGTCCGGACGTTCTTCATCGACGTGGTCGAGCCCCAGGACCTGGAGGCCATCGGGCGCGCGTTCGGCCTCGTCCTCAAGCGCCTCGGCGGCCCGTCCTAAGCTCGACGGCCCGTCCTAGAGCGGGGCGGCCCGTCCTAAAGCGGGGCGGTCACGCCGGTCAGGAACCCGACCGACAGCAGGGTCAGCAAGCCCCAGGCGAGCATCATCCCGATGCCGAACGTCCGCCACCGCCCGCCGACCTTCCAGGCGAGCAGGCCCCCGAGCCCGAACGCCAGCACGAGCAGCGTCACGAACTGCGGCAGCAGGCTGGGCCGGCGGCTCATCATCAGCGGCGGGTACATCATCACGGCGTCGACGAAGACGAACGCCGCCATGCCGGCCGCCAGCGCCTTGACGTCCCGGCCGAGGAACGCACGCGCGCGCTCCGCGGCGACCTGCGCCCTCTCCGTCTGCAGCAGGGGCTGCGCATGCGCCCCCTGCTCGACCTCCACGCTGTGCGCGACCGCGAAGATCTCGTCTTCGAGGCTTGGAAGGTCCCTCTCCTGAGGTTCCGCCATCCCGGCTCCCTGGGGCCGGACGCCCGCCGGGCGGCATGCCCGGCGGATGGTTGAGGATCACGGCCCGTCCGTCCCGGCCCTTTCCGTCGGGCGCGCCTTCAAACGCACCGTAGCGAATACCCGGCCCGGCGCGCTCACCCCCTGACCTGCGTATGCTGCAAAGATGCCAGGTAGAGGGGCCATGGGAACCGCGACTTTCCTCGCCACGCTGCTGGCCGTGCTGCTCGCCGCGGCCGGATGTGGCCGCGGCGGCGACGACACGGGCGAGTCGGCGCCTCCGGCGACCCCGCCGGCCGCGTCCGCTCCGAGCAGCCCGTCGCCGTCCCCGAGCAGGCAGGGCTTCCAGTCCACGATCAAGAAGGTGACGGCCGGGGACCTCGAGCACTCGTGGCGCCGCGGCTGCCCCGTGTCGCCGTCCGGGCTCCGGATGATCGAGATGACCTACTGGGGGATGGACGACAAGCCGCACACCGGCGGGCGGCTCGTCGTCAACGCCAAGGCGGCCGGCGACCTGGTCAAGGTGTTCCGGAAGCTGTACGCCATGCGCTACCCCATCGAGCGCATGGAGCCGGTCGACAAGTACAAGGGCAGCGACTTCGACTCGATCGAGGCGAACAACACCTCGGCGTTCAACTGCCGCCAGGCGACCGGGTCGAGCTCGTTCTCCAACCACGCCTACGGCCTCGCGGTCGACATCAACCCGTGCCAGAACCCGTACGTCTACGCGGACGGGCGCGTCGCGCACAAGGACTGCGTCAAGTACAAGAACCGCAAGAACGACGACCCGGGCGTCATCCACGCCGGCGACAAGGTCGTCAAGGCGTTCGCCTCGATCGGCTGGAGCTGGGGCGGCACCTGGAGCGGCGCCCGCGACTACCAGCACTTCTCCAGTTCGGGCCGCTGAGCGTCACATCATCATCAGCGCGATCACGAGGATCGCGACGACGGCCACCACGGCGACGATGCCGACGATCAGGCCGATGTTCGGGCCGGTCTTCTCCGGCTGCGACTGGCTGGCGAAGTTCTGGAACTGGTGCGTCGTGCCTGCAGGATCCTGCGGTGTCTGCGACATGCCGAAGAGGGTAACGAACCCTTCCGCCCGAGTCGGGCGATTTCACCACGAGAGCAACCCGAGCCGGCCGCGACGACCATCAGGTGGTGGGGGCCGAGGAGCCCGAGCCCTACTCTTCGTCCGAGTCTTCGAGCAGCTCGCGCACTTCGATGACTTCGGTCGGGACGTCCTCCTCGGGCCAGCTCACGGCGAGGGCCTGGATCATCGGACGGTGCTCCGCGAACGTCTCGTCCCGTGCGAGGACCAGGGCCGCGGCCGCCTGGATCTCCAGCTCGGGGCGGCGGGCCGCACTCAGGAGCACATCGACGGAGTTGCCGCTCCGAAACTCCCCCAGCAGATACACGGCCTGACCGCGCTCGCTCATCGGGACGGCTTCGTCGCACACGACGTCCCCAAGGGCTTGGACGAGCCGGGGGTGGGAGCGGCCGACGGACCGGAGCACGTCGCTCACGGTGTCGAGGACCTGGCCGCGGAGCGAGTCGGCGCACTTGAGCGAGTCGGCGAGCACGGACAGGTCGTCCTTCGCGGCGACCCCCAGCGCGGACAGGGCGGTGAGGTGGGCCGCGAGGGGACCGTACTCGCGGCTGAGTTCGGGTGGGGACGGCGGCCGCCGCAAGATCTCCTGAATCAAGGTGAGGACGAGCGCCCTCGCCGGTTGCCGTGCCTCTTCACCACCTCGCGCGAGGGCGCCTTCCGAGTCCCACCAATGGTCCAGGGCGATGCCGACGGCGGCCACGTCACCGCTTCCGAGCATCGTGCGCATGGCGTCGTGGTACGACTCGTCCGCCGTGGGGAGGCGCAGCCTTCTGTGCGCGCGACGCAGGGCCGGGTCCCGCAACCGGTGCCCCTCCCAGTGAACGCTGTGCGGCTTCCCGAAGACCAGGTCGACGGGGTTCTGACCCCAGAAGTGCGCCGGTGGACGCTCCTCCCAGCTTTCCGCCAGGTCTTCCATGACCGCACGGTGGCGGTCCAGGCCGCCGGTCTTCACCAGGTGGGAGACCGCGTGCACCTGCACGTCCGGCTCCCCCTCGCGGATCGCACGCAGAAGGACGTCGTCGGCGCCCGCACCGAGCCGGTCGGCAAGGATCCGGATCGCCGCCTCCCTGGTCCCCTGGGAGGACGGGTCGAAGATCACACCGCTCACGGCCTCGACGAGCCGCGCGTCAGCGGACTCGGCCCCGTCGAGGAGCCCGGACGCCGCCCAGACGGCCCTGTACCGCACGGTGTCGGAATCCGTCCGGCCGAGGATGTCCACCAGCAGGTCGGTGTCGCCCGGTTCCGCGTGCCGCGTTCCGATCATGTTCAGCGCGCTCACCTCGGCGGGCGAGATCGGGCGACGGAGCACCTCGCGGGCGCGCTCCAGCACCTCGGGCAGGTAGGCGTCCGCCAGGTCGGAGTCGTCCAGGACGTGCCGCAGCCCCTCCCAGTGCTCGTAGTGGTCGAGCGCGATGCCCACGGCGACCGGGTCGTCGCTGCGCAGCAGCGTGGTGAACGCCTCCAGGCACGTCTCGTCGGTCAACGGGAACCGCAGCTCGTCGTGAGCGTTCCGAAGGGCCGGATCGTCCAGGTGGGCGTCCTTCCAGTACGTGCTGTGGAAGCCCACGAGCGCATCACGAACGTCCCTGGAGAAGGGGCCCGCGTCCTCCGGCCAGGAGTCGACGAGTCGCTGGAGCAACTCCCGGTGCACACGGACCTTCTTGGGCGATATCAGTTGCCCCGCCGCGCTGACCTGGACCTTGAGGTCACCGGATTCGGTAAGGCGGAGGAAGAGGGCGTCCACCTCGGGCATGTCGAGTTCGCCCAGGGCATGGATCGCGGAGCCGCGATCCCGTGCGTCCAGGCTCTCGTCGAGGGCGATCGCGCGGACGGCCGCCAGGAGGCGAGGGTTCGGCTCCTCCGCGTCCCCGAGAGCGGTGGACGCGGCCATCAGCCCCTCCTCCCGCAGCCCGGGGTCAGAGGTGGTTTCCAGAATCTCGGCGATCCGGTCGGCGTCCTCGTCTTCACCGAGGTGCCACACCGCGGTGAGCGACCAGGAGAGCGCCCGATGCCGGTTCTCGTCGTCGAGCGTGGACGACCGGTCCAGAAGGTCGCGGGCGACGAAGAGCACCTCGTTGTTCAGTGGCCAGTAAGGGTTGTCCACTCCCCACCGGGTGTCCGCCTGCGCCTGCTGGTAGTCGCTCAACGCATCGCACACGACACCGAGGTCGCCACTGCGCAGCCGTTGACTGAACTCTCCGAGAAACGACGCCTCATCGCCATCCGGCACAGGGTCTCCTCCATGATCGGCTCATCAGGCTGGCAGACCGATCTGCCCCATGTCCTCCAGTTTCAAGGCTCTCTTCGCCCTGCCGACCCGTCGCGCCCCGGAGTGAGCTTCGTCCCGCCGAACCCGGTGCCGCCGAAGGCCCTCGGCGAGCGGGAGCGAGCCGTCGACCCGGCTCGACCATGTGACCGCTGACACCGCCGCTGCCTGGGCGGAGAGTGTGGGATTCGAACCCACGAGGACTGTCCCCAGCCCTGGGCGCTTTCAAGGCGCCTGCACTAGTCCACTATGCGAACTCTCCAGGTGACCGCCTCGCGGTGGTCATCGCCCACGATAGCGGGCCGGGGCGGCTGCGTTCGACCGCATAACGCGACCCCCTAGGGGACGCGGTAGCCGGGGATGGACGGCCAGCGGACCGTGAGCACCACCGACTCCTCCTCGGCCTCCCACGAGTGGTCGACGCCGCGGCCCCACACCACGTAGTCGCCCTGCTCGGCGAGGACGACGACGCGGCCGGGGAACTCCAGCCGGAAACGGCCGCTGATCAGCACGAGCAGGGCGGTGCGCTTCTCGCCGTCCGTCCACGCGGCGCGCCGCTCGCCCTTCGTGTGCACGCCCCACTTGATCTCGACCTCGGCGCTGTGCCGCAGGTCGCCGGGCGTCTTGAAGTGCCCGAGCAGCCAGCCGCGGTCGGCGGCCGCGTCAGGCGCCGCCCTCCCCACGTACACACCGTCGTCGTCCGTCACAGATGGCAACGGTAGCCCAGCTCAGGACTGCGGGCGCTGGAAGGCGAAACCGTCGCCCACCACGGCGGCGAGCGTCAGGTACGCCTCGCGGGTCGCGGGGGCGAGCTGCTCCAGTTCGACCTCGGCGCCCTCCTCCAGGTGGTCGTCGTAGGGGATGCGGACCACGGCGCGGCAGCGGCTCTCGAAGTGGGCCTGGAGCTTGTCCAGGTCGACCTGGCTGCGGGTGCGGTTGCGGACCATCGACAGGACGACGACGCCGTTGCGGACCAGGTGGCCGTGGTCGTGCGCCTCCAGCCAGTCGAGGGTCGCGCTCGCGGACCGGGCGCCGTCCACCGACGGGGAGCTGACCAGGACGAGCTGGTCGGCCAGGCTCAGCACGCCCGCCATCGCCGAGTGCAGCAGCCCGGTGCCGCAGTCGGTGATGCAGACCGAGTAGTACTGCTCCAGGACGACGGCGACGGCCGCGTAGTCCTCGGCGCTGAACGCCTCGCTGACCGCCGGGTCGCGGTCGGACGCGAGGATCTCCAGGCGCGCCTCGTTCTGCGAGGTGAACGCGCGGACGTCGGCGTACCGGTGGATCTGGTCGCGGTTGTTGAGCAGGTCGCGGACGGTCGCGGCGGTCTCCAGCCTGACCTTGTCCGACAGCGTCCCGCGGTCGGGGTTCGCGTCCACCGCGATGACGCGGTCGCCGCGCAGCGACCCCAGCATCGAGCCGAGCCCGGTGGTCGTGGTCGTCTTGCCGACGCCGCCCTTCAGCGACATGACGGCCACCCGGTGGTGCCCGCCCGCGACGGCGGTGCGCGCCCGCGCGATCAGGTCCTTGCGGCGCAGGTCGGTCTGCGACTCGCCCGGGTGGATGCCGCCCGCGGTGGCCTTGTAGACGGCGCGCCGCCAGCCGGACGAGGGCGCGATGCGACGCTCGCCGAGCAGGTTCTCGGAGCTGAGGCTGTCGGCGCTCTGCTGCCCCTGCTGCTGGGGCGGAGCGGGGTGGCCCGGCTGCATCATCTGGCCGGGCGCCTGCGGGTACTGCCCCTCCACCTGCGGCGGCCCGGCCGGGTACCCGTAGCCCTGCAACTGGTAGGGCTGCCCGGTGTTGGGGTCGACGGGGGGAGCGTAAGGCTGTCCGGTGTTCGGGTCGACCGGCGGGTACGGCTGGGCGGCCGCGTTCGGGTCCGGCGCGTAGGGCTGGCCCATGCCGGGGTCCATCGGGGGATACGGCTGGCCGGGCGCGGGCGGGCCCGGCTGGAACGGCAGACCGGCGTTCGGGTCATGCGCGTAAGGCCGGCCGGCGTTCGGGTCGGGCGCGTAAGGCTGACCGGTGTTCGGGTCCATCGGCGGGAACTGCTGCCCCTCGGGGGCCGGGCCGAAGGAGACGGGCTGACCCGCGGCGTTGGGGTCGGGCGCGTAGGGCTGACCGGTGTTCGGGTCGACCTGCGGGAAGAGCGGGCCGCCCGCGTTCGGGTCAGTCGCGTACGGCTGAGCGGCGTTCGGGTCTGCCTGCGGGAAGAGCGGACCGCCCATGTTGGGGTCAGTCGCGTACGGCTGACCGGTGTTCGGGTCTGCCTGCGGGAAGAGCGGACCGCCCGCGTTCGGGTCGGGCGCGTAGGGCTGGCCGGTGTTCGGGTCGTTCGGCGGGAGCTGCTGGCCCTCGGGGGCCGGGCCGAACGGGACGGGCTGGCCCATGTTCGGGTCCGGCGCGTAGGGCTGGCCCATGCCGGGGTCCATCGGGGGATACGGCTGGCCGGGCGCGGGCGGGCCCGGCTGGAAGGGCTGACCGGTGCTCGGGTCGACCGGCGGGAACTGCTGACCCGCGGCATTCGGGTCCGGGGCGAACGGCTGGCCCATGCCGGGGTCGGCCGGCGGGTACGGCTGGCCGGTGGTCGGGTCCACGGGCGGGAACTGCTGACCAGGCGCGTTCGGGTCGGAGGCGAGAGGGCGGCCCGTGGCCGGGTCGACGGGGACGTACGGGCGGCCAGAGTCGTCGGTGTCCTGCGGGTAGGGCTGGCCCGTCGCGGGGTCGACGGGCTGGTAGGCCTGGCCCGGCTGGTCCTGAGGGCCGAACGGGTCGGCCGGGTAGGGCGGCAGCTGGTCGAGGGGCGGGGCCGCGCTGCCGTTGGCGTCGTACGGGGACGGCTGCGGCTGGTAGCCGCCCGCGGCGTACGGGGGCGGGAGCATTCCACCGTCGAACGGCTGGGGCATGGGGCCGCCCTCGTAGGGCGGCGGGCCGAAGTCGTCCTGGGAGCCCTGGTAGGCGGGGGGCGCGGCGAGCCAGGGTTCGGCGTCCTGGCCGGGCTGCTCGGCCTTCGGTTCGGCGGGGGCGGGCGGCGCGTTCTCCTGCTCCTCGGGCCCCTGCGGCGGCTGCGCGCCCTCGGGGGCGGGGGACGGTCCCTTCGCGTCGTCGCTCATCGCGTCCAGAGAGGCCAGCCGCTCCTCCAGTGAGCGCCCGTCGTGCTCGTTCCTCGCCACCGTTTTCCCCCTCGGGCACGCCTCTGATGATCCACACGGTGCAGGCGGGCAAAAAGACCCCCACGCAGGATACCGGTGCGTCAATACCGGGCATCCCGCGCGTAGATCGGCCTTGCGGGACGGCTGGGCGGGGGCCGGGGACGTCTTGGAGGCGCCCGGTAGCGTGACCGGTATGCATGCGATCGTGATCCGCGAGCCGGGCGACGCCGGCGTCCTGGACTGGAGGCCGGTGCCGGATCCGGCGCCGAAGCCGGGCGAGGTGCTGATCGACGTGGCGGCGAGCGCCGTCAACCGCGCCGACGTCATGCAGCGGATGGGCTTCTATCCCCCGCCGCAGGACGCTCCCCCGTACCCGGGCCTCGAGGTCTCCGGCCGGATCGCCGAGCTGGGCGAGGGCGTGACCGGGCCGGACGTCGGCGACGAGGTGTGCGCGCTGCTCAGCGGCGGAGGCTACGCCGAACGGGTCGCGGTCCCCGCCTCGCAGGTGCTGCCGGTGCCGCGCGGCGTGGACGTCGTGGAGGCCGCCGGGCTCCCGGAGGTCGCCTGCACCGTGTGGTCGAACGTGGTCATGCTGGCCGGCCTGCGCGAGGGCGAGACGCTGCTCGTCCACGGCGGGGGCAGCGGCATCGGGACGTTCGCCATCCAGCTCGCCAAGGCGCGCGGGGCGCGTGTGGTGACGACGGTGGGCAGCCCGGAGAAGGCCGCACGGTGCCGGGAGCTGGGCGCGGACGTCGCGGTGAACTACCGCGAGGACGACTTCGTCGAGAGCGGCCCCTACGACGTGATCCTCGACCTCATCGGCGCCAAGTACCTGGCGCGCAACGTGGACGCCCTCGCCACCGGCGGGCGGCTGATGGTGATCGGGCTCCAGGGCGGCGCGAAGGCGGAGCTCGACATCGGCATGCTGCTGCGCAAGCGGGCGCTGGTGCACGCCACGACTTTGCGGGCCCGTCCGTTGGAGGAGAAGGCGCGGATCGTGGCCGGCGTCCGGGAGCATGTGTGGCCGCTCCTGGAGTCGGGACGGATCCGGACGGTCGTCGACCGGCGGATCCCGATGGCGGAGGCGTCGCGCGCGCACGAGTTGATGGAAGAAGGCGGTCACGTCGGCAAGATCCTGCTGACCGTGTGAGGATGTGGAGTTTATGAGCGAGGCTTCGAAGAAGCAGTCGGAAGAGCCCCAGGTGCTCGTCCTGGGCCCGAACGGCATCGCCGTCGAGGGCGGCGGCGACGGCGAGTCCGAGGGCAAGTCGGTGACCGAGATGGTCGAGCAGCCGGCGAAGGTCATGCGGATCGGCGGGATGATCCGGCAGCTGCTGGAGGAGGTCAAGGCCGCGCCCCTGGACGAGGCGAGCCGGGCCCGGCTGCGGGAGATCCACCAGTCGTCCATCAAGGAGCTGGAGGACGGCCTCGCGCCCGAGCTGGTCGCGGAGCTGGAGCGGCTGTCGCTGCCGTTCACCGAGGGCACGGTGCCGAGCGAGTCGGAGCTGCGGATCGCGCAGGCGCAGCTCGTCGGCTGGCTGGAGGGCCTGTTCCACGGCATCCAGACGACCCTGTTCGCCCAGCAGATGGCGGCGCGGGCGCAGCTGGAGCAGATGCGGCGCGCCCTGCCCGCGGGAATGATGCCCCCCGGCGTCGAGGACGACCCGAAGCCCGGGCCGCGCTCGTCCGGCCCCTATCTGTAGGACGCGCGACTCCGGCCGCACCCCGCAGCGGGTGCGGCCGCGCTACGGGAAGAGTCGTTCCAGGACCTCGGCCACGCCGTCGTCGTCGTTGCGGGACGTCTTGTGCGACACGGCGGCCAGCACGAGCGGGTGCGCGTTCGCGACCCCGTAGGACGTGCCCGCCCAGGCCAGCATGGGCAGGTCGTTGGGCATGTCGCCGAACGCGGTGACGTCCCGCGCCGTGACGCCCTGCTCGGCGCACAGGGCCGCCAGGGCGCTGGCCTTGGTGACGCCGAGCGCGCTCATCTCCAGCAGCCCGCGCCCGGAGGAGTGCGTCACGGTCACGAGGTCGCCGACGGCCTGGACCGCCTTCGCCGACAGGGCGTCGGGGTCGGCGGCCGGATGGAACGCGAGCAGCTTGGTTCCGCCCCGGCTGACCAGTTCGGCGTCGTCGACGGGGCGGCCGCCGAGCGCCGCCGCGTCCCACCGGCCGAGGTCGTAGCTGGCCTCGAACACGAACCCGGTCGGATACTCCACCGCGAAGCGCAGCTCGGGCACGGTGCCGCGCAGCCGCCCGATCACCTCGGCGAGCACGTCCGGCGCGATCTCGTTGGCCCGCAGGACGGTCTCGGTGTGCAGGTCGTAGAGGACGGCGCCGTTGGCGCAGATCGCGACGCCGCGGTGCTCGACGGCCGCGGCGATCTCCGTCATCCAGCGCGGCGGCCGCCCGGTGACCATGACGAGCATCGCCCCGGACCGCTCGACCCGGGCGAGGGCGGCGACGGTCCGGGCGGAGATCGTGCCGTCGGAGCGCACGATCGTGCCGTCGAGGTCGGTGGCGATCACACGCGGCGAGGACTCAGACATGTCACCTTCCTGGGCAGATGGGACACACCCTAGGCCAGGGGCATGACACGCCCGACTCCCGGCATCGCCCCAGGGCCCCCGAGACGCGGGCGGGGCCCGACCCGGGCCGGGACGGGCCCCGCTCCACGCACGTTCAGCGCTTGACCGGCTCCAGGACCTCCAGGCCGAGGAACTTCTGCAGCGCCTTCGGGACGCGCACCGAACCGTCGGCCTGCTGGTGGTTCTCCAGGATCGCGACCATCCAGCGCGTCGTCGCCAGCGTCCCGTTCAGCGTCGCCACCGGCTGGTTCCTGCCGTCGGCGTCGCGGTGCCGCACCGCCAGGCGCCGCGCCTGGAACTCGGTGCAGTTCGACGTCGAGGTGACCTCGCGGTAGGTGTTCTGCGTCGGCACCCACGCCTCGCAGTCGTACTTGCGGGCCGCGCTGGCGCCGAGGTCGCCCGCCGCCACGTCGATCACCCGGTACGGGATCTCGACCTTGGCGAGCATCTCCTTCTCCCATTCCAGCAGCCGCAGGTGCTCGGCGTGGGAGTCGGCCGGGTCGCAGTAGGAGAACATCTCCACCTTGTCGAACTGGTGGACGCGGATGATGCCGCGCGTGTCCTTGCCGTAGGAGCCGGCCTCGCGGCGGAAGCAGGACGACCACGCCACGTACCGCCGCGGCAGCTCGTCGACGATCTCGTTCATGTGGAACGCGGCGAGCGGCACCTCCGACGTCCCGACCAGGTACAGCTCCTCCTGCGAGAGCTGGTACACCTCGGCGGCGTGGGCGCCGAGGAACCCGGTGCCCTCCATCGCCTCCGGCTTCACCAGGACCGGCGGGTACATCGGCACGAACCCGCTCGCGACGGCCTGCTCCATGGCGAGGTTCAGCAGCGCGTACTGGAGCCGCGCGCCCACGCCCGTCAGGTAGTAGAACCGCGCGCCCGACACCTTCGCGCCGCGCTCCATGTCGATGGCGCCGAGGCTCTCGCCGAGCTCCAGGTGGTCCTTCGGCTCGAAGTCGAACGCGGTGGGCTCGCCGACGTGCTCCAGGACGACGAAGTCCTGCTCGCCGCCGGGCGGGGCGCCCTCCTCGATGATGTTCGGGACGCCCTTGAGCAGCGCGTCGAGCTCCCCGCCGAGGCGGTCGGCCTCCGCCTCGCGCTCCTTCACCTGCTGCGCCAGCTCCTTGGCGCGGGCCAGCAGCGCCTGCCGCTCGTCGCCCTGCGCCTTGGACACCGACTTGCCGAAACTCTTCTGCTCCGCCCTGAGCTGCTCGAACGAGGTCAGCGCGGAGCGGCGCCTCCCGTCCAGGTCGAGCAGCCGGTCGACGACGCCGTCATCCTCACCGCGGGCGCGCTGCGAGGCGCGCAGCCGCTCGGGATCCTCTCGAAGAGCTCGCAGGTCAATCACAGACCCGAGGCTACCGGCCCGGCACCCCCGTCCGCGCGCGAGTATCGGCGGTTCGCGGACGCCGCTAGCTGTACTGCCCTGACAGGTTGGTGACTCGGCTGGAGGGTGGTTGTCCTGCCAGTGCGGTGTGTCCGCGGTGATGGTTGTAGAGGTGCA
>NZ_JBEZJI010000066.1:0-48094 GCF_040649435.1 Actinomadura sp. NPDC048955 | reverse complement strand
GGCTCCACTTCTACAATCACCACCGCGCCCACTCCGCCATCGGAGACCAGCCACCGATCACCCGGCTGACCAACCTCCCTGGACATCACACCTAGGGCGCCCGGCGTCAGGCGCGGACGGGGGCGTCGGTGCCCCAGGACGCCGACGGGTCGACCACGTCCCGGTCCAGCCACAGCCCGGCGAGGGCGGCGCGCAGCTCGTCGCCGCGCCGGGCGCACAGGGCGAGGGCGGCGAGGTTGTCCTCCAGCTGCGCCGGCCTCGTGACCCCGACCAGGACGTTCGCCACCGCGGGGTTGGCCAGGCAGTACGCGATCGAGAGCTGCGCGGGCGTGGCGCCGAAGCGCTCGGCGATCCGCCCGACCTCGGGAACGACGGCGCGGATCCGGTCGCGGATCCCTCCCGGGTCGGCGCCGATCTTGCGCTCGGGGTGCAGCCTGCCGGCGAGGATGCCGCCCTCCAGGACGTCCGACGCCTGCAGGGCGAGGCCCTCGCCGGTGAACAGCGTCCCGAACGGCACCCCCTCGGGCACGGACCGGCGGACCAGGCTGTACTTCAGCTGCGCGAACGAGGGCGGCACCAGGCCCTCGGCGGCGGCGAACCGGCAGGCGAACAGCACGTCCCCGGCCGACCAGTTGTTGACGCCCCAGTGCGCGAACCCGCCCGCGCGCGCACCTGCTCGGCCACGTCCGTCACCACGGCGCGCAGGTCCGGGCGCTCCATGAAGTCGCCGACCACGACCATGTCGGCGCGGTCGGTGCCGATGCGGTCGAGAGAGACCCGCATCTGTTCGGCGAACGAGGACGCGGGGTACTCCCAGAGCCAGAGCTTTCCGCACAGCATGTAGTCCTCGCGCGCGAGGCCGGCGTCGCGTACGGCCTGCCCGAACAACACGTCCGTCTGGGCGTTCTCAGCGTGCGGGCCGAAGTCGTAGTGCGCGACGTCGAACAGGTCGACGCCCCGGTCGACGGCGAGGCGCAGCAGTTCGGCCGCGTCGTCGCGGTCCATGCGGTCCCAGGTGTTCCAGGAGCCGAGCGCCAGGAGCGGGACCTCGGGGCCGCCCACGCCGAGGCGCCTGCGCGGCGCCCGTTCTGCGAACTCCATCATGACCTCCGATGAGGAAGATCGGCCGTGGGCCGGGCCCCCTGGCCGCTGACGCAACGATCGTATAGCATCTGGCATATTCTTACCTGAAGGAGACCACTTCCATGGCGCATTCCTCTCCGGACCCCTCGGGCATCCTCGGCGTCGCCACCGGCTACATGGCCGCCAAGCAGCTGTTCGCGGCGAGCGAGGCGGGCGTGTTCGCCGCGCTCGCGGGCGGCCCGGCCACCGCGGCCGAGCTGGCCGGCCGGGCCGGGATGCCGGAGCGCACCGCCCGCATCCTCGGCGACGGGCTCGCCGGCCTCGGGCTGCTGGCGCGGGAGGACGGCCGCTACGCCAACTCCCCCGCCACCGCGGCCTACCTGTCCGGTGAGGGCGACGGCGTCGACCTGCGCCCGTTCCTGGCCTTCCTGGACGCGATCAGCTACCCGCACTGGCTCGGCTTCGGGGCGACCACGGCCAGCGCCGAGCCGCAGCCGCTCGACCTGACCGGTGACCGGATGCGGACGTTCATGAACGGCGTGATGACCTACAACGCGCTGCACGCCAGGATGCTCGCGGAGAACTTCGACTTCACCCGCTACTCCCGGATCCTGGACTACGGCGGCCTGTCCGCCGCGTTCCTCGTCGAGGCGCTCCGCTCGGCCGGGCAGGCGCACGGAACGTTCCTCGCGCCCGGCCAGTTCACGGAGTTCGCCCGCAAGGCCCTGCTCGACGCCGGTCTCGGCGGACGCAGCGAGGTCGTGGAGGCCGACCCGCTCACCGGGGACGTCCCCGAGGGGTTCGACCTCATCCTGCTGGAGCACGTCGTCCACCGCTTCGACGCCGAGCGGAACAAGGCGATGATCCGCCGGGCCCGGCAGGCCGCCGCCCCCGGCGGCACGCTCGTCCTGCTCGACTTCTTCCTGGACGACGACCCCGGCCAGCGCGTCATCGACGCCCTGCACGCGGGCGAGTACCTGGTCATCGACGGGACCGTCGTCTACCCCGAGGCCGAGGTGCGCGTCTGGCTGACCGCCGCGGGCTGGGAGCCCGTGGAGACCCGCGCCCTGCCCGCCAGCCCGCGCGTCATCGTCGCGGAGGCCCGGTGAGCGCCGGGCGCGTCGTCCTCGTCACGGGTGGCGCGAGCGGCATCGGCCGCGCCGTCGCCGCCGCGTTCGCCGCCGCCGGCGACCGCGTGGCGATCGCCGACCGGGACGCCGGGGCCGCCGCGCGCGCCGCCGGGGAACTGGACGTCCGCGCCGTCACCATGGACGTCACCGACGCCGCCTCGGTCACCGCGGGCGTCGCGGAGGCGACCGCGGCGCTCGGCCCGATCGAGGTGCTGGTCAACAACGCCGGCGTGGTGGCGGGCGGCGGCCCGCTGGTCTCTCTGCCCCTGGAGGTGTTCGACACGGTCGTCGCGGTCAACCTGCGCGGCACGTTCACCGTCACCCAGGCGGTCGCCGGCCAGATGATCGAGAGCGGCACGCGCGGCCGCATCGTCAACATCAGCTCGATCGGCGCCCGCCAGCCCACCGCCGGCCTCGGCCACTACGAGGCCACCAAGGCGGCCGTTGACGCCCTCACCCGCACCGCCGCGCTGGAGCTCGCCGGCCACGGCATCCGGGTCAACGGCGTCGCGCCGGGGCCCGTCCACACGCCGATGACGGCCGGGCTGATGGACGACCCGCAGGCCCGCGCCGCCTGGGAGTCGCGCATCCCGCTCAGCAGGATCGCCACGACGGACGACATCGCCCCGCTGGTGCTGTTCCTCGCCTCTGACCAGGCGAACCACATCACCGGCGCGGTCATCCAGGTGGACGGCGGCCAGCTGCTCGTGTAGCCGGCGTTCAGGACTCGGACGCGCCGTTCCCCATCCCTCGCCCGGTGGGAACGGCGCGTCCGGCCTTCAGGTCACTTGTGCGGGACGGGGTGCGCGCTGTGGAGCGCGTCGGCGGTGGCGTTCTTGTGGGCGCAGGCGATGCGCTCGATCTCGGCCGGGTCGCCGCCCCCGGTGATGAGGTCGAGGATGTGCCCGTGCTCGACCACGGAGCGGCGGGCGCGGCCGGGGACGTAGCTGAAGGTCGAGCGGCGCATGTGGTCCAGCCGGGTCCACTCGGCTTCGAGCAGGGAGCGCAGGTGCGCGTCCGGGCAGTGCTCGTAGATCGAGAAGTGGAACTCGCGGTTGAGCGCGGTGAACGCGGTCGGGTCGAACTCCTCCAGCGCCTCCACCATCCGGTCGTTGATCTTGCGGGCGGCGTCGATGTGCGCGGCCGTCATGAGCGGCGCGGAGATCGCGGTGGCGTAGCCCTCCAGCCGGGCGAGGATCTGCAGCGTGTGCTCGACCTGCTCGGCGTCGAAGACCGCGACGCGGGCGCCGACGTTGCGCACCACCTCGACGAGCCCGTCGGACTGCAACCGGCGCAGGGCCTCGCGCAACGGGATCGTGCTGACCCCGGTCTCCTGGGCGAGCTGGTTGATGACCAGCCGGTATCCGGGCACGTAGGTGCCTTCGAGAATGCGCGACCGCAGCAGCTCGTAGCAGAACTCGGCCTTGCTCTCCTTGGTCTGGTCCTGCTTCCTCGCGGCACTCACCCGGTTCTCCTCATCCTCGGCCCGCACCCCGGACGTGTTCGCCGGCCCGGTCACCGCGACAGCGCGTCCAGGACGGCCACACGCCAGTGCGGCCCGCCCGGCACCTCGTGGTGGGCGCCGGGCACGGTGACCAGTTCCGCCTCGCCGAGCTCCTCGGCGAGCCGGCCGATTCCTCGTGTCAACTCATCATTCTCTCCGACGACGAAGACGGGAAGAACCTTCGCGTTCCACGGGCCGCCCTCGAACGGCGTCGCGCGCAGGCCCTCGACGCAGAGCGCGAGCCCGGCGGCGCGGTCGCCCTGCGCCCTGACCATGGCCGCGATGGCGCCGGTGAACGGGTCGTCGCACTCCGTGCCCTCGTGGACGGCGCGCCGCAACGCGTCGATGTCGACGGCGGTGAAGGGCTCGACGGGGCTCAGACCGCCCAGGACGGCGCGCTCCATCCGCCCCGGCGCGGCCGACGGCAGCTCCCACGCGATCCTGGCGCCGAGCGAGTAGCCGACCGCGTCGAACGTCTCGGCCCCCGCCCGGTCCAGGACCGCCACCAGGGCGGCGGCGACGGCGGGCGCGGTGGCCTCGCCCGCGGAGGCGGGCGCCGCGCTGTCCCCGTGTCCGGGCAGGTCCGGGACGATGACGGACCGCCCAACCGCGGTCAGGGCGTCGACCATCCCGGTCTCGATCCAGTCGGCCCGCCCGTCGGAGCCGAAGCCGTGGACGAGCAGCACGGGCGGGGCGTCCGCCGGGCTGTCCGGCGTGAACGTGCGAACGGCGAGGTCGCGCATCCGTCAAGCACCTCCTAGAGGATTTCGCATACGATTTGCGATCGTACTGCACGGGGGCTTCGTCCCCCGTCGCGTCCGGCCCCCGATTGGAACGATCGAAGTCGGGATGGCCCTGCTCTCGTCATCGTGCATGACTTCATATACGATTTCTTCGTGACCTCGTCCGCGAGGTCCGGTCCCGTCCCGTCACAGGAGAGAGCCCCCGTGCCGCACCCCCTGGGCAGCCGGCCCTCGAAGATCATCGCCGTGCACCTCAACTTCCCCTCGCGGGCGAAGGAGCGCGGCCGGATCCCCGCCGAGCCGTCCTACTTCCTCAAGCCGCCGTCCTCGCTCGCCGGGACGGGCGACCCGCTGAACCGCCCCGCGGGCTGCGAGCTGATGACCTTCGAGGGCGAGATCGCCCTGGTCGTCGGCCGGCGCGCGCACCGCGTCGCGCCGCGGGACGCCTGGGAGCACGTCGGCTGGGTGACGGCCGCCAACGACGCCGGCGTGCACGACCTGCGCTACGCCGACCGGGGCTCCAACCTGCGCTCCAAGGGCTCGGACGGCTTCACCCCCCTCGGGCCCCGGCTTCTCGACGCGCGCGGCCTGGACCCGCGCGCGCTGCGCGTCCGCACCTGGGTGAACGGCGAGGTCGTCCAGGACGACACCAGCGACACGCTCCTGTTCCCCTTCGCCGACCTGGTCGCCGACCTCTCCCGGCTGGTCACCCTCGAAGCCGGGGACGTCATCCTCACCGGCACCCCCGCCGGCGCCTCCGTCGTCTCCCCCGGCGACGTCGTCGAGGTCGAGGTGACCGCCGGGACCGCCACCACCGGGCGCCTGTCCAACACGGTCGCCGACGCGGACCCGCTTCCCGGGTGGGGCGCCATGCCCCGGGTCGACGACGCCGTCCGGGCCGACGCCTGGGGCCCGGCCCACACGCGCGAGCCCGTCCTGGACGAGGCGACCGCGACCGCGCTGCGGAGCCTGTCGACCGCCACGCTCAGCTCCCAGATGCGCAAGCGCGGCCTCCAGCACATGACCGTCGACGGCGTCCACCCGGCGGGCGGCGCGGTGAAGATGGTCGGCACCGCGCACACGCTGCGCTACCTGCCCCTCCGCGAGGACCTGTTCGAGCGGTACGGCGGCGGCATGAACGCCCAGAAGCGGGCCGTCGAGGAACTCCGACCGGGCCAGGTGCTGGTCATGGACGCGCGCCGCGACGCCTCCTCCGGCACGATCGGCGACATCCTCGCGCTGCGCGCCCTGCGGCGCGGCGCGGCGGGGGTCGTCACCGACGGCGGGCTCCGCGACAGCGCCGCCGTCGCCGGACTGGACCTGCCGGTCTTCCACGCGGGCGCGCACCCGGCCGTGCTCGGGCGCCGCCACGTCCCCTGGGACACCGGGCTGCCGATCGCCTGCGGGGGCGCGCTCGTCCAGCCCGGCGACGTCCTGGTCGGCGACGCCGACGGCGTCGTCGTCATCCCGCCGGACCTCGTGCGCGGGCTCGCCGAGGACGCGGCCGAGCAGGAGGCGCAGGAGCGCTTCATCGCCGAGCGCGTCGCCGCAGGCGAGCCCGTCGAGGGCCTGTACCCGCTCGGGCCGCGCCGGCGGGAGGCCTACGAGGCCTGGCGCCGCGCCGGCCGACGAACCCCGACCGAGGAGCGATGAGTTGAAGTTCCGCACCGATCCGGCCGCGATCCGCGGGTCGATCGCGCCCGTCGTCACACCGTTCACCGCCGCCGGCGCCGTCGACCACGACGCGCTGCGCGGGCTGGTCCGCTGGCAGTTGGAGTCCGGCTCGCACGGGATCTCGCTGGGCGGCTCCACCGGGGAGCCGAGCAGCCAGACCACCGCCGAGCGGATCGCCGCGATCCGCACCGCCGCCGGCGCGGTCGCGGACCGCGTCCCGTTCCTGCCCGGCACCGGCTCGGCGAAGCTGGAGGAGACGCTGGAGATCACCGCCGCGGCCCGCGACGCCGGCGCCGACGCCGCCCTGGTGATCACCCCGTACTACGTGCGGCCCACCCAGCGGGCCCTGTACGACTGGTACGCGACCGTGGCGCGCGAGTTCCCCGACCTGCCGCTGGTGATCTACAACGTGCCGTCCCGGACGGCCGTGGACATCGCGCCCGAGACCGTCCGGCGGCTGTTCGCCGACTTCGACAACGTCGTCGGGATCAAGGAGACGACCAAGGACTTCGAGCACTTCTCCCGCGTCCTGCACGCCTGCGGGCCCGAGCTGCTCGTCTGGTCCGGCATCGAGCTGCTGTGCCTGCCGCTGCTCGCCCTCGGCGGCGCCGGGTTCGTCAGCGCCGTCGCCAACCTCGCGCCCGCCGCGGTCGCCCGCATGTACGAGCTGTGGACGGCGGGCGACCACGCCGCCGCCCGCGACCTGCACTACCGGCTGCACCCCCTCGTGGACCTGCTGTTCGTCGAGACGAACCCGGCGCCCGCCAAGTGGGTGCTGGAGCGGCAGGGCCGCATCCCCTCCGGGCACGTCAGGCCGCCCCTCGCCGCGCCCTCCGACGAGGCGCGGGCGCGCATCCGCGTCCTGCTCGACCAGGGCGGCGACCTCACCGCGGGGATCTGACCCGCCGCCCAGCCTCCCGCACCGAACCGGAAGAGAGCACGATGTCCCTCCCCTCCTCCCCCGCCCGCCCGGCCGGGCTGCCGGACCGCATCCGGCACTGGATCGGCGGCGCGTACGCCGACAGCGCCGACGGCGCGGTCTTCGACGTCGCCGACCCCGTGTCCAACACCCGCTACACCACCGCCGCCGCGGGCGGGCCAGCCGACGTCGACCGGGCCGTGGCCGCGGCCCGCGCGGCGTTCCCCGCCTGGGCGGCGCTCGGCAACCGCGAGCGCGCCTCCATCCTCGTCCGCGTCGCCGACGCCGTCGAGGCGCGCGAGGACCGCCTCGCCGAGCTGGAGTCCTTCGACTCCGGGCTGCCGATCACCCAGGCGCGCGGCCAGGCCCGCCGCGCCGCCGAGAACTTCCGCTACTTCGCCGACGTGATCGTCGCCCTCGGCGAGGAGGCCTACCGGGTCGGCGACACCCAGCTCAACTACGTCGTGCGGACGCCCGCGGGCGTCGCCGGGCTGATCACCCCGTGGAACACCCCGTTCATGCTGGAGAGCTGGAAGCTCGCCCCGGCGCTGGCGTCCGGCTGCACGCTCGTGCTGAAGCCCGCCGAGTGGACGCCGCTGTCGGCGGGCCTGTGGCCGGAGATCCTCACCGAGGCGGGCGTGCCCGCCGGGGTGGTCAACATCGTGCACGGCATCGGGGAGGCCGCCGGGCAGGCGCTCGTCGACCACCCGGACGTGCCGCTGCTGTCGTTCACCGGCTCCACCGACACCGGGCGGCACATCATGCGGTGCTCCGCCGACGGCCTGAAAGCGCTGTCCATGGAGCTCGGCGGCAAGTCCCCCGTCGTGGTGTTCGCCGACGCCGACCTGGAGGCGGCGCTCGACTCGGTCGTCTTCGGCGTCTTCTCGCTCAACGGGGAGCGCTGCACGGCCGGATCCCGCGTGCTCGTGGAACGCCCCGTCTACGAGGAGTTCACCCGGCGGCTCGCCGAGCGCGCCGAGAAGGTGCGGGTCGGGCTCCCGTCCGACCCCGCCACCGAGGTCGGCGCCCTCGTCCATCCGGAGCACTACGCGCGGGTCCTGGAGTACGTCGAGGTCGGCCGGCGGGAGGCCAGGCTGGTCGCGGGCGGCGGCCGCCCGGGGCACCTGCCGGAGGGCAACTACCTGCAGCCCGCCGTGTTCACCGACGTCCCGCGGGACGCCCGGATCTTCCAGGAGGAGATCTTCGGCCCGGTCGTGGCCGTCGCGCCCTTCGACGACGAGCGCGAGGCGGTCGAACTGGCCAACGCCACCCGCTACGGGCTCGCCGCCTACGTGTGGACCGACGACCTGCGCCGCGGCCACCGCATCGCCCACGAAGTCGCCTCGGGTATGGTCTGGATCAACTCGCACAACGTCCGTGACCTGCGCACCCCCTTCGGAGGGGTGAAGGACTCCGGGCTCGGCCGCGAGGGCGGCGCGCACAGCATCGACTTCTTCTCCGAATCCAAGATCGTGCACGTCATGCTCGGCGAGGTGCACACGCCCCGCTTCGGCGCCTAGGAGCAACCATGAGCACACCTCCCGACGTGATCCGCTCCGCGTACGCGCAACTGGCCGTCACCGACCTGGCCGCCGCCCGCTGGTTCTGGGTCGACATGCTGGGCCTGCACGTCCAGCACGAGGACGCCGGCGCCCTGTACCTGCGCGGCACCGACGAGCTGACCCACCACTCCCTCGTCCTGCGCTCCGGGCCCGTCGCCGCCCTGGACCACATCGCCTACCGGGTGCGGACGCCCGAGGACGTCGACCGCGCCGAGCGGTTCTTCGCCTCCCTCGGCCGGCCCGTCCGGCGCGTCCCCGCCGGGACCGGGACCCACGGCGTCGGCGACGCCGTCCGCGTCGTCGACCCGCTCGGCTTCACCGTGGAGTTCTTCCACGACATCGCCCGTGGTGAGCGCCTCATCCAGCGCTACGACCTGCACCGCGGCGCGCAGATCGCCCGCCTGGACCACTTCAACATCTGCACGCCCGACATCCCCGCCGCCTACGCGCACTACACCTCCCTCGGCTTCGGCTGCTCGGAGACGATCGAGGGCGACGAGCACGAGCTGTACGCGGCGTGGATGTACCGCAAGCAGACCGTCCACGACGTGGCGTTCACCGGCGGCGCGGGGCCCCGGCTGCACCACGTCGGCATGGCGACGCACGAGTCCCACCAGGTGCTGCGCACCGCCGACGTGTTCGGCTCCCTGCGCAAGGAGCACCACATCGAGCGCGGCCCCGGGCGGCACGGCGTCTCCAACGCCTTCTACGTCTACCTCCGCGACCCCGACGGGCACCGGGTCGAGATCTACACCTCCGACTACTACACGGGCGACCCGGACCACGAGACGTTCCGGTGGAACGTGCACGACGACCGCCGCCGCGACTTCTGGGGCAACGCCGTGATCGAGTCCTGGTACAAGGAGGCCAGCCCCGTCCTCGACCTGGACGGGCACCTCCAGCCGATCTCGGAATCGGTGCTGGACGAGTCCGCCGTCCAGGTCGGGGCGGACGGCCTCGGCATCGTCGAGCCGTCCTGACGGCCCGGCCGGGCCGGCTCAGTCGGGCAGCAGCGGCACCGGGTCGCCCTGGTCCCGGCCGAGCAGCACGGCGCGGGTGATGGCGGACGAGCCGAACCGGTCCCGGACGCCGTCGACCGCGCCGTCCACCGCCATCGCCTGGTCGAAGGGCAGGGTGAGCTGGACGGCCCGGTCGTCGTGCAGGTTGCCGAGCGAGAGGCCGATCAGCGTCAGCCCGCGCTCGTCGACCAGCGGCATGGCCGCGGCGAGCAGGCCCCGCGCCGCCGCCAGGAAGGCGGAGGTCTCGGCGGTGGCCTGGGCCAGCGTGTGCGAGCGCGTGGCCCGGGCGTAGTCGCCGAACCGCAGCCGGAGGGTGACCGTCCGGCAGACGCGGCGGGCCTTGCGCAGCCGGCCGCCGAGCCGGTCGGCCAGCCCGACGAGCATCGCGTCCAGCTCCGCCGCCGTGCGGGGACGCCGGCCGAGCGCCCGCTGCGCCCCCATCGACCGCCGCCGCACGCCCGCCCGCACGGGGCGCGGGTCGCGGTTGTGCGCCAGCGCGTACAGGTGGCGGCCCGCCCCCGGGCCGAGCATCGACACCAGGGTGGACTCCGGCATGCCGGCCACGTCCCCGACCGTCCGCACGCCGAACCCGGCGAGCTTGGCCGCGGTCGCGGGCCCCACGCCCCACAGCCGCCGCACCGGCAGCGGGCGCAGGAACTCCAGCTCGCCGTCCGGCGGCACCACCAAGAGCCCGTCGGGCTTGGCGACGCCGCTGGCGACCTTGGCGAGGAACTTGGTGCGGGCCACCCCGACCGTGATCGGCAGCCCGACCTCCTCGGCGATCGCGCGCCGCAGCCGGACGGCCACGTCGACGGGCGGGCGGCGCAGCCCGTCGGCGTCGAGGAACGCCTCGTCGATCGACAGGCCCTCCACCAGTGGCGTCGTGGCGCGGAACACCGCGAAGACCGCCTTGCTCGCCGCGCTGTAGGCGCTCATGCGCGGCCGGACGACGACCGCCCGCGGGCACAGCCGGCGGGCCTGCCCGCCGCTCATCGCCGTGCGCACGCCGCAGGCCTTGGCCTCGTAGCTCGCCGCCAGCACCACGCCCGTCCCGACGATCACCGGCCGCCCCCGCAGCGCGGGGTCGTCCCGCTGCTCGACCGACGCGTAGAACGCGTCCAGGTCGGCATGCAGGATCGTCGCACCGGCGGACACGAACATATGTTCGCATACACGGGCGTCGCCGCTGGTGGCGGCCCCCATGGACGAGCGGAGGGCCCGCCGCGGCGGACGTCGCGACGGGCCCTCGTGCGGATGGGTCACTCGTGCGGATGGGTCACTCGTTGAAGAGGCGGCCGTAGTCGGCCATGGCCAGGGCTATGTCGGCCTGGGCCCAGAAGCGGTGGTAGGTGAACACCGGCGCCGTGGAACTCTGGCCGCTGGCGTACGCCCAGACGCGCGCGTAGTCGGGGTCGCTCTTGTAGAAGGAGCGGATGGACATGAAGGTCGAACTGGAGTTGATCGGGTCGCCGTTCGGCATCTTGCCGCTCCAGCCGGAGGGGACGTAGACCGGGTCGGTGAGGCGCTTGTAGTCGGACCGGGTCTCCTGCACGGAGACGCCCTTGGCGTCGGTGTGCTTCCAGATGGCGTCGAGCAGGTCCTTGGCGGCCTGCTTGGCGGCCGCGTCACCGGACTTGGCGGCGTAGTACGCAAGGGTCTTGGCGTACGCGGCGGCCACGCCGACGTCGTCGGTGTAGTCCTGCACCGAGACGTGCAGGCCGGTGTTGGCGGGCGGCATCCCGGTGGCGGCCGACCAGTTCGCGTCCGGCTGCCCGGTCCACTTGAGGGTGGACGGGATCTTGATGCCGCCGGTGGACGGGTCGACCGTCGTCTGCGACAGCGCCCAGGAGACCCACTTGTCGAGGATCGCCTTGGCGGACGCGTCGCCGGTGACCTGGTAGTACTCGGCCACGCGCTCCATCGACCACGCCTGGAAGCCGAACCACTGGTTGCTCGGCGGGTCGTGGTAGACGGGCTGCCAGTCGTAGGCCATGCCGAAGAACTCGGTCAGGCCGGCCGGGGGCGCGCTGTAGCTGCCCTCCCAGCTGTTGGTGACGCCTCCGGCGATCGCGCCCTCGGCGGACTGGAGCCACTTGTAGAGCTGGAGCTGCCGGGTGAGGCTCTTGCCCCAGTCGGCCTTGGCCGTCGCGCCCTTGGGCGCGAGCGCGGCGTCGTTCACCAGGGCGTAGGCGGCCAGGGGGTTCTGGTAGCCGAAGTGCGAGGCGCCGTCGCCGATGCGCCACGCCCAGCCGGCGTTCGTGTCGTTCGCGCCGCCCCACGCGTAGTACCAGGACAGCAGGTAGTGCTCGCTGTCCTTGCCCGACCCGGCCGGGCAGGACGAGGGCGAGTCGCAGTCACCGATCTTCTTGAAGTACTTGTCGAAGAACGAGTACCGCAGGTAGTCGCCCATCTTGCCCGCCTTGGCCACGGTGGACGAGACGTCACCGGACTTGCCCTGGTCCTTGGCCCAGGCGTTCGCCCAGTACGCGGCCTGGATGGCGCGGGCGTCGGCGTCGGGCGCGTCGGTGAACTTCCACTGCTTGGCGTAGGACGAGTCCTTGATGAACAGGTCGAGGTAGCCGTTGGTGCCGCCGAAGGCGAACTTGTCGCACGTCGGCTGCGGGACGGTCTCGAACACCGACTCCTGCGCACCGCGCTGGTAGGTGTTGATGTAGGAGGGGCCGTCCGCGCTCGGGCCCTGCTCGCAGCCGCCGCCGGGCGTGTTGCCGTACCCGTAGACGTTGTCCACGTCCTGCAGCCAGTGCATGCCGTAGATGTCGTCGGTGCCGTAGGCGGACTTCAGCTCGCTCGCGATCGGGTCCTGGCCGACGGGGACGCTGCCGTCGATCAGCGACGGGTAGTCGCTCACCTCCGGGTGCTCGGCGGCGTAGGTGGCGGGCTTGGAGGCGTTGTAGAACGAGTTCGTCGGCTGGTCCGCGTGCGTCGGGATCATGTACTTCTCCATCAGCGCCCAGGAGGCGTTGAAGGGGGCCCAGTTCTGCGTGACCTTGCCGTACATGGCCTCCAGCCAGATGAGGTAGCTGTAGGCCTCCGACGTCGTCTCGTGGCCGTGGTCGGGGGCCTCGACCATGAACGTCTCCACCGAGTGGTACGGGATGCCCTCGGGGCTGAAGTAGCCGTTCGCCGGGTCCTTGATCTTGTTGTACTGGTCGAGGAACCGCTGGGTGTAGGTGCCGCCGGAGTTCGCCACCTCGGTCGCGGTGACCTTGGCCGCCGCGTAGCCGGACGCGGTGGAGGTGAAGGTCGCCTGGCCCGTCCCGGAGGCGTCCGCGGTGATCGTCACGTTCTGGGCGGTGGACCAGTTCTGCGGCGTGAAGGTCAGCGTCCCGCCGCCGGTCACCGACAGGCCGGTGTTGCCCGCGGTCCGGGTCGTCGTCACGGTCACCGTCGTGGACGGGGCCTGCGACAGCTTCACCGCGTACGCGGCCTTGGCGCCCTGCGCGACGGTCAGCGCGGCCGGACTCGCCACGACGCTCGCCGCGGCCGTCACCGTGACGCCCACCGGCGCCGACTCGGCCGTCGCTCCGGTGCTGTCGGTCACCCTCGCGTAGACGGAGTAGGAACCGGCCGCGGTGGGCGTCCAGGTCATCCCGTACGGGGCGGTGGTGTCGGCGGCGCCGAGCGACCCGTCCTGGTCGAAGAACTCGACCTTGGACACGGTCGCGCCGGACCCGGCCGCCGCGGTGGCGGCGATCGGCACCGCGGCGCCCACCGAGTACGTCGCGCCGGCGGACGGGCTCGTCAGCGCCACCGTCGGGGCGGACGAGCTCTGGTTGCACGGGGTGCCGTTGAGGCTGAACGCGGTGGGGTCGGTGTTCGTCCCGCTGTAGGTGAACTGCGCGCCGACGTTCACCGAGGCGCCGGAGGCGAGCGTCCTGTTCCAGCTCTCGTTCTCGGCGGTGACCTGCCGGCCCGACTGCGACCACTTCGCCGACCAGCCGCTCGCCAGCTTCTGGTCGCCCGAGTAGGCGTAGGTCAGCTTCCAGCCGTCGAGCGCGTCGCCCTGGTTGGTGATGTCGATGCTCGCGGTGAAGCCGCCGCCCCAGTCGTTCTTCTTGTAGACGACCTTGCACGCCGCCGCGGCGGCGTGCGCCGGGGCCATCACGCCCAGGCCGCCGCACAGCAGGGCCAGCGTCGCGCTCACCGCCGTGAACGCGCGCCATCGTTGGTGTCTTCTCACCTGTGTTCCTTCCTGTCGCGCCCGGCGTCCGGGCATGGCGGTCTCCACCACCGGCGGTGCACGGCGGTGGTGGTGATGCGAAGGGCGGGGGCCGCTCCGGCCCCGGTCCGTCAGCCGGACTCCCGGATGATCAACTTGGTGCGCAGCACGACGCCGCGCTCGGTGTTCGGCCTGCCACCGGTGCAGGCGCGCAGCTCGCGCGCCAGCCGGGCGCCGAGGTCCTCGGCCGGCTGCCGGACGGTCGTCAGCCGGGGGCGGACCTGCTGGGCGACCGGGGCGTCGTCGAACCCGACGACCGCGACGTCGTCGGGGACGCGGCGGCCCGCCCGGCGCAGCGCGCTCAGCGCGCCGACCGCCATCTGGTCGGACGCGGCGAGCACGGCGTCGACGTCCGGCCGGCGCTCCAGCAGGCGGCGCATCGCGCGCTCGCCGGACAGCCGGCCGAAGTCGCCCTGGCAGACCAGCCCGTTGACGCCCATCCCGGCCTCGCGCGCCGCGAGCCGGTAGCCGGCGAGCCGGTCCACGGCGGCGCCCATGTCGGCCGGCCCGGTGATGGTGCCGATCCGGCGGCGGCCCGAGGCCAGCAGGTGCCGGACGGCGGCGTGCGCGCCGCCCCGGTTGTCGACGTCGACGTACGGCAGCGCCACCTCGTCGAGGGGGCGCCCGGCGAGCACCACCGGGGCGCCGGCGGCGGCCTGCACGAGCGGGGCGACCTGGTCGCGGCGGGCGCCGACGAGCAGCACGCCCTCGGCCCGCCCGCCGCGCAGGTAGCCGGTGGTCGCCCGCCACTCGTCCGCCCGGCCGGCCATAAGGAGGACGAGCGGCGCGCGGCCGCCGAGCTCGCGGCGCACGCCCCACAGCAGGCGCGCGAAGAACGGGTCGCCGAGGACGCGGCAGCCGTCCTCGCAGACGACGGCGGCGATGGTGCCGGACGACTCCCGGTCGGGAGGGCCGCTGCGGCGCCGGACGTAGCCGAGCCGCTCGACCGCCGCCTCGACCTGGAGGCGGGCCGCCCTGCTGACGCGCGCGGACCCGTTCAGCACGCGTGACGCCGTGGCCGGCGAGACGCCGGCCAGCTGCGCGACGTGGGCGAGGGTGGGCGGTCGGTCGGGGAGGGCGGGGTCGTGCGGGGGGTGGGTGACGGTCACGCTTGCGGCACTCCCTTCGGGGGTTCCCGGCCTTTCGAGGGGGTGGACCGGGTCGGGAGTAGTGGGAGCGCTCCCAAGAATCTGTTCGAAGGCGCATCGTGTCAAGGGGTCGCGAGGAAACCGAATTCGGGGACCGCCCGGACCCGCCGCTCACCGCGCGCGCAAGGCGCCGTGAAATTTCGTGAAAGGAATGGAACAAGGCTTCCCTCCCGCGTCCGAGCCGTTCTACGTTCACCGCAGTCCAGGAGTGGGAGCGCTCCCAAGCTCTATCGTCCGACGTGAAGGCGGAGATCCATGAGATCGCTTTCCCCGCGCACCGCCGTGGTGGCCGCGCTGACCGGCGCGATCTGTGCCGCGGGCTCGCTCGTCGCGGGCACCGGGACCGTGCTCGGCGCGCCGCCGGCCCGCGCCGCGGTCGCCTGCGAGGTCGGCTACACCGTCAACGACTGGGGCACCGGCTTCACCGCCGCCGTCACGATCACCAACCGGGGCCCGGCCGTGAACGGCTGGACGCTGACGTACTCCTACACCGGGAACCAGCGCCTCACCGGCGGATGGAACGGCCGGTGGACGCAGTCCGGCAAGACCGTCACGGTCGCCAACGAGAGCTGGAACGCGGCCCTCGCGACCGGAGCGTCCGCGCAGGCCGGAGCGCACTTCGCCTACAGCGGCGCGAACGCCGCGCCGACCGCCTTCGCGCTCAACGGGACGGCCTGCAACGGCGGCGGCGAGCCCACCGATCCCCCGACCACTCCCCCGCCCGGCGGCCCCGCCCCCAAGCTGAAGGTCTCCGGCAACGGGTTCGTGGACGCCGCCGGCGCCGCGGTGCGCCTGCGCGGGGTGAACCGTTCCGGCGGCGAGTTCGCCTGCGTCCAGGGGAACGGCATCTGGGACGGCCCGATGGACGCGGCCTCGGTGGCCGCGATCAGGAACTGGAATGTCAACGCCGTCCGGGTGCCGCTCAACTCCGACTGCTGGCTGGGCTTGGACAACGTCGATCCCGCCTACCGCGGAACCGCCTACCAGAACGCCGTCAGGAATTACGTGGGGCTGCTCGAAGAGAACGGCATCACGCCCATCCTGGAACTGCACTGGAGCCGCGGATTGTGGACGGGCTATGACAGCCATTGCCAGACCGCGGCCGCGGAATGCCAGAAACCGATGCCGGACGCCCAGTACGCGACGGAATTCTGGAAGCAGCTTGCCACCACCTACAAGGGCGACACGGCGGTCGTGTTCGACCTGTTCAACGAGCCTTACCCGAACAACCTCCAGACCATGGACTACGCCCAGTCGTGGAAGTGCTGGCGCGACGGCGGCTCGGCCTGCACGGGCCTGACCTACGAGGCGGCCGGGATGCAGGACCTCCTCGACGCCGTCCGCGCCACCGGCGCGCAGAACGTCGTCATGGTCGCGGGCAGCAGCTACTCCAACGACCTCGGCCAGTGGCTCGCCCAGAAGCCGTCCGACCCCACGGGGAACCTGGCGGCCGCGTGGCACTCCTACAACTTCAACTACTGCAAGGACGCGTCCTGCTGGGACCAGCAGATCGCGCCGGTGGCCGCGCAGGTCCCGCTCGTCGCCGGCGAGATCGGCGAGAACACCTGCGGCCACTCCTACGTCGACTCGCTCATGGCCTGGCTGGACGCGCGCGGAGCGTCCTACCTCGGCTGGACGTGGAACACCTGGGACTGCTCCAGCGGCCCGTCGCTGATCAGTTCCTACGACGGCACCCCGACCGCCTACGGCGCCGGACTGCGCGACCACCTGCGCTCCGCCCGCTGAGCCCCCCGCAAGAAGCCCACCCCAACCAGATGGAGGAATCCGGATGAAACACCCCCCCGCGCGCAGCGGCCGCGGCGCCCTGCGCCGCGGCGCGGCGGCCGCCTCGGTGGCCGCGCTGCTCGCCTCAGGCACGGTCGCGCTGGCCCAGGCCCAGGCCAGCGCGGCCGCCGGCTGCAAGGTCGACTACACCACCAACGACTGGGGTACGGGCTTCACCGCCTCGGTGACGGTCACCAACCTCGGCGACCCGATCAGCGGCGGCTGGACGCTGGAGTGGGACTTCGCCGGCGACCAGCAGGTGACCTCGGGCTGGAACGGGACGTTCGCGCAGTCCGGCAAGCACGTCACCGTGAAGAGCCCGAGCTGGGCCCAGACGCTGGCGACCAACGCGACGGCCAACCCCGGCTTCCAGGGCACCTACTCCGGCACCAACCAGGCACCGGCCCAGTTCAAGCTGAACGGGACCGTCTGCACCGGGTCGGCGGGACCGACCGACCCGCCCACCGACCCGCCCACCGATCCGCCTCCGGGCAACCGCGTCGACAACCCCTACGCCGGGGTGAAGGCGTACGTGAACCCCGAGTGGTCGGCCAAGGCGGCGGCCGAGCCCGGCGGCAGCGCGGTGTCCAACCAGCCGACCGGCGTGTGGCTGGACAGGATCGCCGCGATCCAGGGGGCGAACGGCTCCATGGGCCTGCGCGCCCACCTCGACAAGGCCCTCGACCAGGGCGCCGGTGTGGTCCAGCTCGTCGTCTACGACCTGCCCGGGCGCGACTGCTCCGCGCTGGCGTCCAACGGCGAGCTCGGCCCGGACGACCTCGACAAGTACAAGACGCAGTTCATCGACCCGATCGCGGGGATCCTCGGCGACGCGAAGTACGCCGGCCTGCGGATCGTCACGGTCGTGGAGATCGACTCGCTGCCGAACCTCATCACCAACGCCGGGGGCCGGCCGACCGCCACCCCGGACTGCGACACCATGAAGGCCAACGGCAACTACGAGAAGGGCGTCGCCTACGCGCTGCAGAAGCTCGGCGCCCTCTCCAACGTCTACAACTACCTCGACGTCGGCCACCACGGCTGGATCGGCTGGGACGACAACTTCGCCCCGACCGCGCAGCTGCTCGCCACCGTCGCGCAGGCGTCCGGCTCCAAGGGCAACGTCGCCGGGTTCATCACCAACACCGCCAACTACGGAGCCCTGCAGGAGCCGTACTACACCATCAACGACAGCGTGAACGGCACGTCCGTCCGCCAGTCCAAGTGGGTCGACTGGAACCGGTACGTCGACGAGCTGTCCTACGCGCAGGCGTTCCGGCAGGAGCTCGTCAAGGACGGGTTCGACTCGGGCATCGGCATGCTGGTCGACACGAGCCGCAACGGCTGGGGCGGCGCGAACCGCCCGACCGGCCCCGGCCCGAAGACCAGCGTGGACGCCTACGTGGACGGCAGCCGGACCGACCGGCGCATCCACCTCGGCAACTGGTGCAACCAGGCGGGCGCGGGCCTCGGCGAGCGGCCCAAGGCGGCCCCCGCCGCCGGCATCGACGCCTACGTGTGGATGAAGCCCCCGGGCGAGTCGGACGGCGCCAGCAAGGAGATCCCGAACGACGAGGGCAAGGGCTTCGACCGGATGTGCGACCCCACGTACACCGGCAACCCGCGTAACAACAACAACATGAGCGGCGCGCTGGCGGACGCCCCGCTGTCCGGGCACTGGTTCTCCGCCCAGTTCCAGGAGCTGCTCAAGAACGCCAACCCGCCCGTCCGGTAACCGGCCACCACGGAAACGGCCCCGTGACCCCGCTCCGGTCACGGGGCCTCTCCCGTCCTGGGGGTGCCCCGGAGTGGAGCGGGGTTTCCCGGAAAGGGAGCGGCCCGCGGCGTCCCCTGTCGGACGCCGCGGGCCACGTTCCGTTCTGACCTCAGGAGGTCATGCAGTGGGGTTCGAGCGCGGTCGGGGAGCTCGGCGCCTTCACCGTGAACCCGAACGTGGTCGACGCGCCCACGGCGAGAGCACCGTTGTAGTTCGCGTTCTTGACCGTGACGTCCGGGCCGGACTGCGTGTAGGTGCCGTTCCACAGGCTGTCGACCGTCTCGCCGTTGGCGAAGGTGAAGTGGGCCATCCAGCCGGCGAGCGGGAGCGTGCCGGTGTTGGTGACGGTGATCTCGCCCTGGTAGCCGCCGTTCCAACCGCCGATGGAGCGGTACCCGGCCTTGCAGACCTTGCCCGGGTCGCCGGGCGGGTCCGTGGGCGGGTCGGTGGGCGGGTCGGTCGGTCCGCCTCCGTTCTCGCCGACGCCGGTCACCTCGCCGTTGCCGCCGTCGAAGACGACGTCGGAGCAGCCGTAGAACGTCTCGTTGCTGTCCGAGCGCTGCCACACGGTGTAGAGGAGGTGGCGGCCGCTCTTGCCGGACGGCAGCCTGGCGTTCCAGTGGTAGTAGGCGTCCTCGTTGCCGGGCGAGCCGACGCTCGGCGGGTCGGTGACGCTGTAGAACGGCTGGTCCTCCAGGTCGTCCCAGCTGAGGGGCCTGGTCGGGCTCCAACTGTCCTTGGTGATATAGGTGCGGAACGTTCCGGGATGGGCCGCCCACTTGTTGTAGCGGAACTCGATGTCGGCGCCGGAGGTCAGGTGCGTGACCGGCCAGTCGTCGCGGGCGAGGTCGTAGCCGCTGAAGTCGTAGACGACCGCGCCGCCGCTGCACAGCTTCCCGTCGGGGATGAAGCCGCGGGTGCGGCCGGCCCCGTCCGAGCGCAGGACGGCGAACCAGTTGTAGAGCGAGTTGGGGCCGCTCTGCGCGACCGCCGCCGCGCAGGCCGGGTTGTGCGGGACGATCTGCCCGGTCGTGCTCAGGCCGTCCTTCCAGCACAGGTAGGTGCGGCTGCCGGGCACCATCATCGCGCCGTGCGCGGACGCCGGCGCGGCCGTCAGCAGCGCGCCGGCGATCATCGCGGGGCCGAGCACCGCCCCCGCGGCCAGTGCCCTTCGTCTTCGCTTGCCCATGTTCCTCCCGTCACCGGGCCGAGGAGAGTCCTGTCCAGCGGACGCTAACCCCGCCCCGCGCGGCCGGTGAACGGGCCTTTCAGGCTTTCATCGGCCGCGGGGCTCAGCCCTTCGTGGCGCCCGCGGTGAGACCTCCGATCAGCTGGCGCTCGGCCACCGCGTAGAAGGCGACGGCAGGCACCATCGCCAGCACGATGTAGGCGATGACGAGCGCGTAGTTCGTCGAGTACTGCCCCTGGAACTGCTGGATGCCGACGGGGATCGTCTGCCACTTCGGGTCGGCCAGGACGAGCAGCGGGAGGAAGAAGTTGTTCCAGCTCGTCACGATGGCGAGGACGGACACCGTACCGAGGGCGGGCCTGGCCATCGGCAGCAGGATGCGCCAGAAGAACCCGAACCGGCTGCAGCCGTCCATGATGGCGGCCTCCTCCAGCTCCGCGGGGATCGTCCGGAAGAACGAGCGCAGGATGATGATCGTGATGGGCAGCGCGAACGCGGCCTGCGGCAGGACGACGCCGAGCGGGTCGTCCAGCAGCCCGAACGAGCGCAGCAGGACGAACAGCGGCAGCACCGCCACGGCGGGCGGGAACATCAGGCCGGCCGCGAACAGCGTGAAGAAGAACTCCCGGCCCCGGAAGGCGTAGCGGGCGAAGGCGAACGCGGCGAGCGCCGCCGCCGCGACGGTGAGCACCGTGGTGGCCACGGCGATCATCACGCTGTTGCCGATCTGCCGCCAGAAGTCGCCGGACGACAGGATGCCCGTGTAGTTCGACACCTTCCAGGGCGAGGGGAGCCCGACCGGGTCCGTGGTGAGGTCGCCCGTGGTCTTGAAGCCGGAGACGACCGCGTACAGCAGCGGCACGACGATGAAGGAGCCGAGCACCCAGACCAGGGTGTGCCGGGACGCGCTCCGCGCGAGGCCGGCCCTCATCGGCGGCCTCCCGCGGAGGTGACGGCGCCCTGCAGGTCGCGGCGCAGCGCGTAGCGCTGGTAGAGCAGGGAGAAGACCATGCTGATGAGGAACATGGCCACGCTGATCGCGCTCGCGTAGCCCATCTGGTACCGCTTGAACCCGAACTGGAACATGGTGACGGCCATCGTCTCCGTGGAATGCGTCGGCCCGCCGGTCGTGGTGACCCACACGAGGTCGAACAGCTGGATCGAGCCGATGACGGACAGGAACACGCTGATCCGCAGCGTCGGCGCGAGCAGCGGCAGCGTGACGCCGCGGAATCTCCGCCACGGGCCGGCCCCGTCGATCGAGGCCGCCTCCAGCACCTCCGGCGGGATGCCCTGCAGCCCGGCGAGGTAGATCATCATGTGGAAGCCGAAGTACTTCCAGGTCATGACGGCGAACAGTGTGGGCAGCGCGGTGCCGGCGTCGGAGAACCAGCCGCCGGCGAGGCCGCCGACGAGCGGCAGGTCCCGGACGAGCGTGTCGGCGAGCCCGGTGCCCGGCAGGAAGATGATGCCGAACAGCACTCCGGCGATCACCTCGGACAGGATGTAGGGCGCGAAGAAGACCGCCCGGTAGACGGCGCGGCCGCGCATCCGCTGGTTCAGCAGGACGGCCGTGCCGAGCGCGACCGGCAGCTGGACGGCGATCGACAGGACGACCAGGAAGAGGCCGCGCCACAGGTCGCCGCGGAAGACGGGGTCGCCGGCCAGCTTCCGGTAGTTGTCCAGGCCGGCGAAGTCCTCCGGCCGGCCGAAGCCGCCCCAGGTGAAGAAGCTCGTGTAGAACGCGACGAAGATCGGGATCAGCACGAAGAACAGGAACAGCAGCAGCGCCGGGAGGAGGAACCAGGTGGCGGACATCCAGCCGCGCAGCCGCCGCCCCGCCGGCGCGCCGCGGGCCCGCCCCCGCGGGGCCCGCACGGCGGGCCGCGGCCGGTCGTCGGTCGGGGCGGACCCGCGGAACGTGGAGGTCATTGGCTCTTGGCCGCCTTGGTGACCTGCCGGGTGACCTCTTCCGGAGTGCCCTTGCCGCCGACGAGGGCGGCGACGCTGTCGTTGACCTGCTGCCCGACGGCGGGCGGGAAGGCCTGGTCCAGGTAGAGCTGGAACCCGCTGGAGCCGTCCAGCGCCTGCGCGACCTGCTTGCGGTTCGGGTCGTCGAGCGCGCTCTCGGCTCCCTTGACGACGGGCATGAAGGCGCCCGAGGAGACGAGCTTGCGCTCGTTCTCGGCGTTCATCAGGAACGTCAGGAAGTCCAGTGCCTCCTTGGGGGCGCCCTTGCTGAGCGCGTGGCCGTTGCCGCCTCCGAACACGTCGGTCACCGCGCCCTGGCCTCCGTCGACGGTCGGGAAGGGGAACCAGCCGAGGTCGTCGCCGATGCCCTTGCCGGAGGCGTCCTTCTCCACCGACGGGGCCCACTGCCCCATCAGCTCCATGCCGGCCTTCCCGGCGCCCATGGTGGCGGCCTGGCCGCCGGGCGCGTCGTAGCCGGCGTTCTGGAAGCCGCTCTGGAAGGGCTGGAGGTCGACCAGTTCCTTGAGGTGCTGTCCGGCCTGGACGAACGCCGGGGCGGTGAAGTCGCTGGACTTGGCGGCCTGTTCCATCGCGGGCATGCCGCCGACGCGCATCGCCAGGTAGGCCCAGTAGTAGTGGCCGGGCCACTTGTCCTTGCCGGCCAGCGCGACGGGGGTGACCCCGGCGCCCTTCAGCTTGCGGACGGCGTCCAGGAACTCCGCCCAGGTCTTCGGGGTGTCCTCGATCCCGGCCTTGGCGAAGTGCCGCTTGTTGTACCAGAAGCCCACCATTCCCATGTCGTACGGGACGGCGTAGGTCTTGCCGTCGAACTGGTAGGCCTTCTGCGACACCGGCGTGATGGTGCCGAGCAGGCTCGCCCCGTCGGAGGTGAGGTCCTTCACCAGCCCCGCGTCGATCTGCTGCTTGAGCACGCCGCCGCCCCACGTCACGAAGACGTCCGGCAGTTTCCCGGAGGCGACCAGCGCCGTCATCTTCGACTTGTAGGCCTCGTTCTCCAGGTTGGTGAGCTTGATCCTGACGTTCGGGTGCGCGGCCTCGTAGGCCTTGGCGATCTGCGGATAGAGCGACTTGGACGGCTCGGTCGTCGCGATGTCCATCCACTCGACGGTCACCTTGCCTCCCGATCCGGAGTCGCCGTCGCCGCAGGCGGCGAGCAGGGGCGCGGCGGCGGCCAGGACGGCGCCCGCGGAGACTGCGGTGAGGAGGGAACGGCGCGACAGCGGTGGGATGCCCATGATGGCCTCCTGGATCGGGGGTGGGCTCGGCCGGGAGCGGTGGGACGGGACCGCTCGTTCGAAACTTTTCGAAATTCTTCGGGCTTGCCGTTGCCGTGGAACTCTAAGAAAGGGCCCCCTCACGGTCAAGGCTTCGACCGCGAGTGACCTAAATGAAACGCTTGATAACTCCTGGACCGGGACTAGGAGCGAGCGAAACATTGCGATACTGTTCGCAATCGTTTCCTCGGGGAGGAGAGAAGCGTGCCCGTGCGCACCACCGACGAGATGCCGGACCCCCCGTCCCGGCCGACCCTGGCACTGATCGCGTCCGAGGCGGGGGTGTCCCCCGCCACGGTCTCCAAGGTCCTCAACGGCCGCACCGACGTGGCCGCCGCGACCCGCGAGCGCGTGGAGGCGCTGCTGCGCACCCACAACTACCCGGGCCCCGGCGGGTCCCGGCGCGCCCGCAGGTCCGGCCTGATCGACCTGGTCCTGGCCGGGCTGGACAGCCCCTGGGCGGTGGAGATCCTGCGCGGGGTGGAGGCCGAGTGCGCCGAACACGGCACCGGCGTGGTCGTCTCGCTGGTGCGCGAGGACGACGCCCGGCCGCCGAGCTGGCAGAACCTGCCCGCGCTGCACCACAGCGACGGGGTCATCCTGGTGACGTCCCGGATGACGCGGCGCCAGCGCGAGCAGCTGGAGCGGGCCGGCGTCGGGCTCGTCCTGGTCGACCCGGTGAACCTGCCGGACGCCGAGATCGCCAGCGTCGGCGCCACCAACTGGGCGGGCGGGCTGGCCGCGACCGAGCACCTGATCGGGCTCGGCCACCGCCGCATCGCCATGATCGGCGGTCCCGCCGACATGCTCTGCACGCAGGCCCGCGTGGACGGCTACCGGACCGCGCTGGAGCGCGCCGGGATCGAGGTCGACCGCGAGCTCGTCCGGTACGGCGACTTCCACCACCGGGGCGGCTACGCCCGCACCCGGGAACTGCTGGCGCTGCCCGAGCCGCCCACCGCGGTCTTCGCGGGCAGCGACGAGCAGGCCATGGGCGCCTACCAGGCGGCCCGGCTCGCCAGGCTGCGCATCCCCGAGGACCTGAGCGTCGTCGGCTTCGACGACCTGCCCACCTGCGAGTGGCTGTCGCCGCCGCTCACGACCGTCCGGCAGCCGCTGGAGGAGATGGGCCGCGTCGCGGCCCGCACCCTGCTCCAGCTCCTGGACGGACGGCCGCCGCTGACCCCCCGCGTGGAACTGGCCACCGACCTGCGCGTGCGCGCCTCCACCGCGCCGCCGCCCCCGGCCCCGCCGGTCCCCACCTCGCCGCCCCCCACGGAGGAGCGATGACCGAAGCCGTCCCGGCCCCGAGCGCGGTCCGCGGTCCCTGGCAGGACCGCGGGCTGCCGGTCGCCGAGCGGGTCGCCGACCTGCTGGCCCGGATGACACCCGAGGAGAAGGCGGGGCAGCTCGCCGGTTTCTGGGCGATCCCGGCCGGGCCGGGCGAGCCCGTGGCGCCGATGGAGGACGACTCCCACGAGACCGCCCCGCGCCTGGAGGAGATCCTGGACCGCGGCCTCGGCCAGCTCACCCGCGTGTTCGGCACCGTGCCGGTCGCGGCGGACGAGGGCGCCGCCCGCCTCCGCGAGCTGCAGGACCGCGTCGCCGCGGGCAACCGGTTCGGCATCCCGGCGATCGCGCACGAGGAGTGCCTCAACGGCTTCATGACGTGGGGCGCCACCGTGTTCCCCAGCCCGCCCGCGTGGGGCGCCACCTTCGACCCCGGCCTGGTCGCGGAGATGGCCGCCGCGATCGGGGCGAGCATGCGCGCGGCAGGCGTCCACCAGGGGCTCGCGCCCGTGCTGGACGTCGTCCGCGACGCCCGCTGGGGCCGCACGGAGGAGTGCATCGGCGAGGACCCGTATCTCGCCGGCGTGCTCGGCACGGCCTACGTGACGGCCCTGGAACAGTCAGGCATCGTCACCACGCTCAAGCACTTCGCCGGCTACTCCGCCTCCCGCGCCGGGCGGAACATGGCGCCGACGCCGATCGGCCCGCGCGAGTTCGCCGACGTCGTGCTGGAGCCGTTCGTGATGGCGGTGCGCGACGGCGGCGCCCGCTCGGTCATGCACTCCTACACCGACGTGGACGGGATGCCCGCCGCGGCCGACGAGCGCCTGCTGACCGGCCTGTTGCGCGAGGAGCTCGGCTTCGCGGGCGTCGTCGTCGCCGACTACTTCGGCATCTCGTTCCTGGAGAGCCGGCACCGGGTGGCCGGGTCGCGCGGCGAGGCCGCCGCGCTGGCGCTGCGCGCCGGGATCGACATGGAGCTGCCGACCGTCCGCTGCTACGGCGATCCGCTGATCGAGATGGTCCGGCGGGGGGACGTTCCCGAGGATCTCCTCGACCGCGCCGCCGGCCGCGTCCTGACGCTCAAGGCCGAGCTCGGCCTCCTGGACGGCGCGCCCGCCTGGGACGCCGCGGCGGAGCAGGACCTCGACCCTCCCGAGCACAGAGCGCTGGCCCGGCGGCTGGCCGAGGAGTCGGTCGTCCTGCTGGCGAACGACGGCGTGCTGCCGCTGCGCTCCGGCGACGGGGTGGTGCTGGCGGGGCCGCTGGCGGACGACCCGTTCGCGATGCTGGGCTGCTACACGTTCCCGAGCCACGTGGGCCGCCTGCATCCGGAGATGCCGCTCGGCGTGCGGATCCCGACGCTGGCGGACGCGGTGCGCGCCGAGCTGCCCGGCGTGCGGGTCGCGGGCTCGCACGACGTGTTCGTCGCCGAGGACGCCGACATCGAGGCGGCCGTCGCGGCGGCGCGCGAGGCCGAGGTGTGCGTGCTCGCCCTCGGCGACCGGGCGGGGCTCTTCGGCCGCGGCACGTCGGGCGAGGGCTGCGACGCCGAGACGCTCGCGCTGCCGGGACGGCAGGCCGAGCTGGCCGCGGCCGTCCTGGACACCGGGACGCCCACGGTCATCGTGATGCTGACCGGGCGCCCGTACGCGATCGAGGCCCTCGCCGACCGGGCGGCCGCCGTCGTGCAGGCGTTCTTCCCCGGCGAGGAGGGGGGCGGAGCCGTCGCGGGCGTCCTGTCGGGCCGGGTCGCGCCGTCGGGGCGGATGCCGATCAGCGTGCCGCGCCGCGCGTCCGGCCCGCCGGTCACCTACCTGCGGTCGCTGATGGACGGCGGGCACGACTGGAGCGTGGTCGACCCCGTCCCCCTCTACCCGTTCGGCCACGGGCTGACCTGGACCTCGTTCGAGTACGGGGACCTGCGCGCGGACGAGCGGACGGCGACCGACGGGGCGGTGACGGTCAGCGCGGTCGTCCGGAACACCGGGGAACGCGCCGGAACGGAGGTGGCGCAGCTGTACCTGTCCGACCCGGTCGCCTCGGTGGTGCGCCCCGCGCGCTGGCTCGCCGGGTGGGCCAGGGTCCGGCTGGAGCCGGGCGAGGCGGCGCGGGTCGCGTTCCGGGTGCACGCCGACCGGACCTCCTTCACCGGCCCGGACCTGCGGCGCATCGTCGAGCCCGGCGTCATCGAGGTCTCGGTGGGGCGCTCGAGCGCCGACCTGCCCCTGCGCGGCGCGTTCACGCTCGACGGGCCCGTCCGCGAGCTCGGCCCGGACCGCGTCCTCACCGTCCCGGTGGAGGTCACCCCGCTGTGAGCGCGTTCGCCAATCCCGTCCTGCCGGGCTGCCACCCCGACCCTTCGGTCTGCCGCGTGGGGTCCGACTTCTACCTCGTGACGTCGACCTTCGAGTGGTTCCCCGGGCTGCCGGTGTTCCGCAGCCGCGACCTCGTGCACTGGCGTCAGATCGGGCACGCGCTCGACCGGGCCGGCCAGCTGCCGCTGGACGGCGTCCCGGCGTCCGGCGGCCTGTACGCGCCGACGCTGCGCCACCACGACGGCACCTTCTACCTTGTCTGCACGCTGGTGGACGGGACGCGGTGGTCGGGGCACTTCGTGATGACCGCGTCCGATCCCGCCGGGCCGTGGTCGGACGCGCACCGGCTGGACGGCGACGGCATCGACCCGTCGCTGTTCTTCGACGACGACGGCCGCGCGTGGTGCACCGGCACCCGGCCCACGGACCGCTACGAGGGCCACACCGAGATCTGGCTGCGCGAGTTCGACCCGGCCGCCCTCGCCCTGACCGGCGACGAGCACGTGATCTGGGACGGCGCCGTGAAGGGGGCGATCTGGTCCGAGGGATCCCACCTCTACAAGATCGATGACCGGTACGTGCTGCTCACGGCCGAGGGCGGCACCGCCCACGACCATGCCGTGATGGTCGCCCGCGCCGATGCCGTCACGGGCCCCTACGAGGGGAACCCGCGCAACCCGGTGCTCACGCACCGCAACCTCGGGGCCGGGCATCCGATCGTCGGGGCCGGGCACGCCGACCTCGTGGACACGCCGGACGGCGAGTGGTGGATGGTGCTGCTCGCCATGCGCCCGCACCACCTCGACCGGTGCGCCCTCGGCCGGGAGACGTTCCTGACCCCGGTCACCTGGGAGGACGGCTGGCCGGTCACCGGCGGGCGGGTCGAGCCGAACCACCCGTCCCCGTCGCTGCCGTCGCACCCGTGGCCGGCCGCCCCGGCCTGCGACCACTTCGACGGGCCCGAACTGGGCCCGGCCTGGAACATGCCGCGGACGCCGCGCGAACGCTGGTGGAGCCTGGCTGAACGCCCCGGGCACCTGAGGCTTCGCGCCCGTCCGGAAACGCTCGCCGACGTGGCCAACCCGTCGTTCCTCGGGCGGCGCCAGCAGCACCCGGACTTCGCCGCGTTCACCTCGCTCGACTTCGCACCGGCCGGTGATGAGTGGGCCGGGCTCGCCCTCGTCCAGAACAACGACTTCCACGTGTTGCTCGTGTCCACGAGCCAAGGGCTGCGCCTGGTCAAACGCGAGCAGGGGGTCGAGACCGTGCTCGCCGCGGGCCCCGCCGCCCCGGGGCCCGTCCGGCTGGGCTTCGAGGCGCACGGACGCTGGTACCAGGCGTTCTACGGCGCGGCACCGGACGAGTGGACGCCGCTCGGCGGCCCGGTGGACGGCGACCTGCTCAGCAGCCAGGTCGCGGGCGGCTTCACCGGCGCCTACATCGGCCTCTACGCCACGTCCAACGGCCGGACGGGCGGCGGCCGCGCCGACTTCGCCTGGTTCGAGTACCGGCCCCTCTAGAGGAGCAGCGCCGGGTCGGCGATCACGCGTTCCACGACGAGGCCCGCGGCGCCGAGGACCGCGGCGCCCTCCGCCAGGCCGGAGACCTCGACCGGGGGGACGCCGCGCCGCAGCGAGCCCGGCCCCTCCGCGAGGACGCCTTCCAGCGGGGGCCGGATCCAGGCGGCGAGCGGGGAGAACACCCCGCCGAGCACGATGGTGTCCGGATCGATCAGGTTGACGGCCGAGGCGAGCGCACCGCCGAGCGCGCGGCCCGCCCGGGTGACCGCGTCCAGCGCCGCCGCGTCGCCGGCGCTCAGCCGGTCGACCAGCCTGCCCACCGATCCCCCGGGCCCGGCGGCCGGCCGCGTCACCGGCAGGCCCGCCGCGCGCAGCATCGCCTCCTGGCCCGCGATCTGCTCCAGGCAGCCGCGCCCGCCGCAGGAGCACGCGGGACCCGACGGGTCGGCGACCAGATGCCCGAGTTCCCCCGCGAAGCCGTGCGCGCCGCGGAACACCCGCCCGTCCACGACGATGCCGGCGCCGATCCCGATCTCCCCCGAGACGTGCACGAAGTCGCCGAACCGGGCGCCGTCGCCGAACCACAGCTCGCCGAGGGCCGCGAGGTTGGCCTCGTTGTCGTACTCGGCGGGCAGCGCCGCGGCGAGGCCAGGGGCGCCGGTGACGGGGACGTCCGTCCAGCCGAGGTTCGGGGCGTGCCGCACCACCCCGTTCTCGCGGTCGAGCAGTCCGGGCAGGGCGACCGCGGCGCCGGCGACGGTCAGGCCCTGCCCCGCGGCGGCGGCGACGGCCTCGCCGGCCAGCGCGGACAGCGCGGCGAGCACGGCGCCGGGCTCGCGGCCGCGGTTGTCGGCGCTGACGACGTGCCGGTAGCGGACCTGCTTGGCGAGGTCGAGGACGCAGGCGGCGAGATAGTCGACGTTGACCTCCAGACCGAGCCCGGCCGCGCCGTCGCCGTGCACGGACACGCCCACCCCGGGGCGCCCCCGCTCCCCCTCGTGCACCAGGGCGCCGTCCCGCACCAGGCCGGCGCCCTCCAGCAGGGAGACGAGGTTGGACACCGTCGTCTTGGTGAAGCCGGTGAGCTCGGCCAGGCGCGCCCGGGTGACGGGCTGGTGGCGGGCCACGTGCTCCAGCACGACGGCGAGGTTCCGCTCGCGCATCGTCGCGTGCCGGACGGGGGCGTTGGCGGACTTCGTCATGGATGAACCCTAAATGAATCACGTGTATAGGCAGGGCACAGGCCCTCTGCTAGGTTAATTAGTCCAAGTTCTTTACGAAAGGCGGGACGCGGATGCCCGAGAGGCTGGTCGCGGGCGTCGACTCCTCGACGCAGTCGACGAAGGCCGTGCTGTGCCGGGCCGCGGACGGCGCCGTGGTCGCCACGGCCTCCGCCCCGCATCCGGACGGCACCGAATGCCACCCCGACCACTGGTGGAGCGCGCTGACCCAGGTCGGCGACCTGCTCGAACGCGCCGACGCGGTGGCCGTCGCCGCCCAGCAGCACGGCATGGTCGCGCTCGACGGCACGGGCGAGGCCGTCCGCCCCGCCCTGCTGTGGAACGACACGCGCTCGGCGCCGCAGGCCCGCGACCTCGTCCAGGAGCTCGGCGGCGCGAAGGCCTGGGCGGAGCGGACCGGCAGCGTGCCGCTGGCGTCGTTCACGGTGAGCAAGCTGCGCTGGATGGCCGAGCACGAACCGGACCGCGCGCGCCGCACCGAGCAGGTCATGCTCCCCCACGACTGGCTGACGCTGCGGCTCGGCGCGTCCGAGCCGGTGACCGACCGGGGCGACGCGTCCGGCACCGGCTACTGGTCCCCCGCGACCGGCGCGTACCTGCCGGACGTGCTGCGCGCGGCGCTCGGCCGCGACGCCGCGACGCCCCGCGTCGCCGCCCCCGGCGAACGCGTCGGCGAGACGGCCTGGGGCGCGGCCCTCGGCCCCGGCACCGGCGACAACATGGGCGCCGCGCTCGGGCTCGGGCTGGAGCCCGGCGACGTCGTCGTGTCGATCGGCACGTCCGGCACGGCGTTCGCGGTCGCCGCGGAGCCCGCGGCCGACGCCTCCGGGCTGGTCGCGGGTTTCGCCGACGCGACCGGCCGGTTCCTGCCCCTCGTCTGCACGCTGAACGCCGCGCGGATCCTGTCGGCCGCCGCCGCCATGACCGGCGCCGCCCTGGACGAGCTGTCCGCGCTGGCCCTCGCCGCCGAGCCCGGCGCGGGCGGCCTGACGCTGCTCCCCTACCTCGACGGCGAGCGCACCCCCGACCGGCCCGACGCCAGCGGGGTGCTCGCGGGGCTCACCACGTCCAACGCGACGCGGGAGAACCTCGCGCGGGCCGCCGTGGAGGCGCTGCTGTGCTCGCTCGCCGACGCCGTCGACCATCTCGCCGCGCAGGGCGTCCGGCCGCGCCGCGTCCTGCTGATCGGGGGCGGCGCCCGCGCCGGAGCCGTCCGCGCCCTCGCGCCGGCGATCTTCGGGACGCCGGTGACGGTCCCCGAGCCCGCCGAGTACGTCGCGCTCGGCGCCGCCCGCCAGGCGGCCTGGGCCCTGGCCGGGACGCCGGAACCGCCCGCCTGGCCGGCGCCCCCCGCGACCGAGCACACCGCCGACCGCACCGATGCCGGGGTCCGCGCGCGCTACGCGGCGCTGCGCGACACCGCCCCGCAGATCTGAGGAGGAACCATGAGCGACTACACCCCCACGCCCGAGGACCGCTTCTCGTTCGGCGTCTGGACGGTCGGCTGGCAGGGCGTCGACGTGTTCGGCCCCGGGACCCGGCCGCCGATGCCCGCCGACCGCGCCGTCCGCGAGCTGGCCGAGATCGGCGCCTACGGCGTGAACTTCCACGACAACGACGTGTTCGACTTCGACGCCACGCCCGCCGAGCGGCAGGGCGCCATCGACGCTTTCCGGAAGGCGCTGGACGAGACGGGCCTGGTCGTCACCACCGCCACCACCAACCTGTTCGGCCACCCGATCTTCAAGGACGGGGCGTTCACCGCCAACGACCGCGACGTCCGCCGGTTCGCCCTGCGCAAGGTCATGGACAACCTGGACCTGGCCGCCGAGCTGGGCGCTCGCACCTACGTGTGCTGGGGCGGGCGGGAGGGCGCCGAGTCCGGGGCCGCCAAGGACGTCCAGGCCGCACTGGACCGCTACAAGGAGGCGTTCGACGTCCTCGGCGCCTACGTCGCCGACCAGGGCTACGACCTGCGCTTCGCGATCGAGCCGAAGCCGAACGAGCCGCGCGGCGACATCCTGCTCCCCACGATCGGCCACGCGCTCGCGTTCATCCAGACCCTGGAGCGCCCCGACACCGTCGGCCTGAACCCCGAGGTCGGGCACGAGGAGATGGCCGGGCTGAACTACGCGCACGGCCTGGCGCAGGCGCTGTGGCAGGGCAAGCTGTTCCACATCGACCTCAACGGGCAGCACGGCCCCCGCTACGACCAGGACCTGCGGTTCGGCGCCGGCAACGCGCGCGGCGCGTTCTGGGTCGTCGACCTGATCGACCGGAGCGACTACGACGGCCCGGTCCACTTCGACTTCAAGCCGCCGCGCACCGAGGACGACCGGGGCGTGTGGGAGTCGGCGGCCGCCTGCATGCGCAACTGGCTGATCCTGCGCGCGAAGGTCCGCGCGTTCCGCGCCGACCCCGACGTCCAGGACGCCCTGCGCGAGGCCAAGCTCGACGAGCTCGCCCAGCCCACCCTGGCCGACGGCGAGGACTGGCGCTCCGTCCGCGACGCCACCGCCGACGCCGACGCCCTCGGCGCCCGCCGCACCGCCTTCGAGCACCTCGACCAGCTCGCCCTGGAGCACCTCTACGGCGTGAGGTGAAGGTGTCCTCCCCGGGGGGCGACCCCCTGGAACCCCCGTTGCGAGCCGGGCGATCCTCACGCCACCGTGCGGGTGTGTTGTGCCCGTGCGGATTGTGGCGTGTCGCTGCGGTCGCCCGGCTCGACGGGTCGAGCTTCCTATCTGGTGGCTGGCCTTCCTAGTGGCTGGGCTCCATTCGTGGGGTCGGGTGGTGCTACGGGGCGGCCAGGGCCTCGGTGGGGGCCAGGCGGGCTGCGCGTAGGGCGGGGTACAGGCCCGCGACACCGCCTATGAGGAGGGTGGCGAGGATGCCGCCGGCCATCGCCCAGACCGGGACGACGGTCGGCCAGCCCTGGGTCGTCGCGAAGACGGCGGTGACCACGATGCCCGCGGCCACGCCGCCGACGCCGCCGAGCACGGCCAGCAGCTGCGACTCGGCGAGGAACTGGAGCCGGATCTGGCCCCGGGTCGCGCCGAGGCTGCGGCGCAGGCCGATCTCGGCACGGCGCTCCAGGACGGAGATCACCATCGTGTTCGCGACGCCGACGCCGCCGACCAGCAGCGCGACGCCGCCGAGCCCGAGGAGCAGGCCGGTGAACGCCCGGTCGCCCGCCTGCTGGGCGGCCAGCGCGTCCGAGGGACGGCTGACCTCGACCTCGTTCGGCGCCTGCGGGTTCGCGGTCGCGGCGAGCAGGTCCCGCACCTTCGCCACGGCGTCCTCGCGGGCCCGCGTGTAGACCGTGGTCGGGTGGCCGTCGAAGCCGAGGCGGGACGCGGCGGCGTCCCAGCCGACGAGCGCGGCCGAGTCCAGCTCCGGCGCCAGCTGGTTCGGTTCCAGGACGCCGACGACGGTGAACCACTGGGACCCGAGCCACACCTGCACGTTCGGCGTCGAGACCCCGAGCCGGTCGGCGGCCGCCGACCCGAGCACGACGGCCGGGTACTTCGCCGTCCCCGCGTTGAGCCAGGTGCCGGCGGCCATGGTGAGGCCGACGGTCCGCGGCAGGTCGAGGCGGGAGGCGAGGACGCTGATGCCGCCGCTCTCCCCCTCCGGGATGTGGTCGTTGCGGTAGACGGCGGTGTCCTCCAGCTTCGCCGTCGCCGACGCCGACCGCACGTCCGGCATCCGCGCCACCATGCCGACCGACTCCTCGGGCAGCTTGGCGTCCCCGCCGAACAGGTCCCGGCCGGGGCCGGCCGTGAGCAGGTTGGTGCCGAGCCGGTCGAGGGTCGCCTGGAGCTGAGCGCGGCTGGAGGTCGAGATGCCGACCACGCCGATCATCGCGGCGATGCCGATCGCGATGCCGAGGGCGGAGAGGAACACCCGCATCGGCCGCGACCGCAGGCCGGCGGCGCCGACGCGCAGCACGTCGCTGGGGCCGAGCCTCGCCGGGACGGCCCCGGCGGCGGTTCTGTCGATCACGGCGCCCCCACCCGCGCGTCGTCGTGCACGATCCGGCCGTCGCGCATCCGCACCTGCCTCGGCAGCAGCGCGGCGATGTCCCGGTCGTGCGTTATCAGGACGACGGTCGTACCGCCGCCGGACAGCTCGCGCAACAGGTCCAGGACGCCCGCGCCCGACGCCGAGTCCAGCGCGCCGGTCGGCTCGTCCGCCAGCAGCAGCGCGGGCTCCCCCACCACCGCGCGGGCGATCGCGACCCGCTGCCTCTCGCCGCCCGACAGCTGGTGCGGCCGGTGGCCGAGGCGGTGCCCGAGCCCGACGCGCTCCAGCGCGCGGCGGGCCCGGCTGCGCCGCTGCGGCAGCGGCACGCCCCCGTACAGGAGCCCGTCGGCGACGTTGTCGAGCGCGCTCACGCCCGCGGCGAGGTGGAACTGCTGGAACACGAAACCGATCCGCCGGGCCCGCAGCGCGGACAGGCGCCGGTCCGGGAGGCGCGACACGTCCCCGCCCTCGACGAGGACGGTGCCGGCGCTCGGCCGGTCGAGTGTGCCGAGCAGGTGCAGCATCGTCGACTTCCCCGAGCCGGACGGCCCGACGATCGCGAGGAGCTCGCGCTCCGCCACGGTCAGCGACACCCCGTCCAGCGCGGTGACCCCGCCCGGATAGGTCTTGGTGACCTCCCTGAGCTCCACGACCGGGCTCATGACGGCACCCCGACCTTCATGCCCTGCGCGAGGCCCGCCCCGGAGACCTCGACGCGGCCCTCGGTGAACACGCCGGTCTCCACCGGCACCGTGCGGACCCGCCCGTCCTGGACGACCTGGACGGCGTAGCCGCCGTCGCCCTGGGCGATCAGCGCGCCGATCGGCACGGCGAGGACGTCGGGATGCCGGTTCGCGGTGAGGTGCACCTCGACGGGCGCCTTGTCGTAGGAGCCGAGCTTCGCGCGGCCGGCGACCGCGATCTCGACCGCCACGGTGGCCGGCTGGTCCCGCGCCCCCGCCTTGGCGACCTTCCCGACCGAGGAGATCCGCCCGGTGACGGTGTCACCGGACGGCAGTTCGACCTCCGCCTCCGCGCCCTTCTTCGCGAGCCGCTGGTACTCGACGTCCAGGTCGACGGACACCACCCGGGTCGTGCCGGTGCAGGTCAGGACGGGTCCGCCGACACGGTCGCCGACGTCGGCCTTGCGTTCGGCGACCCGGATCCGGCCGGACGCGACGACGGCCGCGCCTGGTGCGACCCGGCCGGTCTCGTCGACGCCGAGGGCGTCCTGCCATCGCCGCACGGCCGCGGCGGTGGCGGCGTCGTAGGTCCTGTCGACGGTGAACCCCGTGTAGCCGAGGGCGCGCAGGTTCCGTTCGAGTTGCAGGACGTCGGAGCCCTTTGTCCCCGCGGCGAGCGTCCTGTAGAGCGGAAGCCTGCCGTACAGGAGGGGTACCGGCCTGTCGTCGACCCGGTACACCGCCCTGCCCCTGGACACGACCGACCCGGGACCGGCCAGCCATGTGAGGGTGCCGCGCCCTGCGCCGGCGACGGTGCGGGTGCCGCCGTAGCCGAGCGTGCCGTCCACGTCCTGCGTCTCGGTGAGCGTGGTGCGCTCGACCGCCGCCGTCGCGGGCGGCAGGGTGCCGCGGCCGGCGGCGGGGTCGCCGCCCCCGCCGAGTCCGACCGTCGCGAGCCCCGCGCCGCCGGCCACGACGGCCCCGGCCGCGCCGAGGACGACGGTGCGCCTCCTGGCCACTAGTCGCCGCCCCGGGTCGTCCGCATCAAGCCCCCGCCGCCGGGCGAGAGCTTGGCACAGGCCTTCTGGGCGCTCTTGAACGTCGGGCTCCCCGGGTCCATTTCCGTGCCCTTCCCCTCCTTGATCTTCATGCCGCCGTCCGGCTGGGGGTCGGGGAACGCGCTGACGCCCTTGTCGCGCATGCACTTGGAGAACGCGCGCATCTTCGCCAGATCCTCGGGCTTGGGCTTGGGCGGCTTCCCGCCGTTCGGCATCAGGTGGGCGCACTTCTTCTGCGCGGCCTGGAGCCCGGCGTCGACCTCCGGGGCCTTCTTGCCCGCGCCGCCCGGCTTGGCGGACGCCCGGATCTCGATCCGGCCGTCCTTCGGGTCGGGCATGTCCACCCCGTTGGCGCGCATGCACCGGGCGAACTCGCGCATCTTCTGGTCGTCGCTCGCGGCCTTGGCGGTGCCGTCCCCGCCACCCCCGCCCCCGCAGCCCTGCGCCCCGAGGGCGAGGGCGGGGACGAGTGCCAGCGCGGCGAGCGTGCGTCGTCGCATCGGTCGGTCTCCTCGTCGTCTCCGCCGGCCTGTGCGCCGACGGCGATGACGAGTCCAGCCCGCGGCCGGTAACCCCGGCGTAACCGGATCGCGTTATGCCGGCGTTACGCCGCGTCCCCCAAGCTGGGGGCCGACGAGGCGCGCCGGGGGCGCGCCCCAGGGACGGCGGGAGTTGACGTGCGGGTACTTGTCGCCGAGGACGAGCGGATGCTCGCCGACTCGATCGCCGAGGGGCTGAGGGCCGAGGCACTCGCCGTGGACGTGGTCTACGACGGGGACGCCGCGCTGGAGCGGCTCGGCGTGCACGACTACGACGTGCTCGTCCTGGACCGGGACCTGCCGGTCGTGCACGGCGACGACGTGTGCCGCGCGGTGGTGGAGTCCGGCGCGCTCGTGCGGGTGCTGATGCTCACCGCCGCCGTCACCGTCCCGGCCCGGGTCGACGGGTTGCGCCTCGGTGCCGACGACTACCTCACCAAGCCGTTCGCGTTCGAGGAGCTGGTGGCGCGGATCCTCGCGCTCGGCCGGCGGTCCCGCCCGGCGGCGCCGCCGGCGCTCGAGCGCGCCGGGATCCGGCTCGACCCGTCCCGCCAGGAGGTGTACCGCGACGGCCGGTACGTGCACCTGGCGCGCAAGGAGTTCGGGCTGCTGGCCGAGTTGCTGCGCGCGGACGGGACGATCGTGTCCGCCGAGAGGCTGCTGGAGAAGGTGTGGGACGAGCACACCGACCCGTTCACCAACACCGTCCGGGTGACGCTGATGAAGCTGCGCCGCAGGCTCGGCGATCCCCCGGTCATCGAGACCGTCCCGGGAGTGGGGTACCGGATTCCATGAGCGCTGAGACGACCGCGAGGTTCGCCGACCGGCTGCGGCCGACGATCCGGCTCCGGCTGACGATCCTCTACACGGGCCTGTTCCTCGGCGCGGGCATCGTGCTGCTCGGCCTGACCTACCTCCTCGTTCAGAACAACCTGCAGCGGCAGGGGGGTCCCGGGGAGGACCGCGCCTTCACGGCCGTGGGACCCTCGGTGAAGAGCACGGCGCAGATGCCCGAGGGGGCGACGGATCTCACCGTGCAGAGGGTGCAGGGCGCGCTGATCAAAGGGCGCGAGGACTACCAGCGGGAGACCCTCAACGCGCTGCTCACCCAGGGCGGGATCGCGCTCGGGCTGGTGGGCGCGGCCGGGCTCGGCTTCGGCTGGCTGCTCGCCGACCGGGCGCTGCGGCCCGTGCACGCGATCACCGAGACCGCCCGGCGCGTCGCGCGCAGCCACGACCTCACCGAGCGGATCGCCTACGAGGGCCCGCGCGACGACGTCAAGGAGCTGGCCGACACCTTCGACACCATGCTCGGCCGGCTGGCCCGGGCGTTCGACGGCCAGCGCCGGTTCGTCGCGAACGCCTCGCACGAGCTGCGCACGCCCCTCGCCATCAACCGGACGCTGATCGACGTGGCGCTGCGGCGCGCGGACGCCACCGGCGACGTCAAGCGGCTCGGCGAGTCGCTGCTGGTCGTCAACGGCAGGCACGAGCGGCTCATCGACGGGCTGCTCACGCTCGCCGGGACCGAGAACGTCGTGGCCGAGACCGGGCCGCTGGACCTGGCGGACGTCGCCGGGCACGTGCTGCGGCAGGCCGCCCCCGAGGCGCGGGCCCGCGGCGTGACCGCGGACCGGCTCCTCGGCCCGGCCCCCACCAGCGGCGACCCGGTGCTGGTGGAGCGCCTCGTGCAGAACCTGGTGGAGAACGCGATCCGGCACAACCGCGACGGCGGCGAGGTGCGGGTCGCCACCCGGGGCCGGGACGGCTGGGCCGAGCTCACCGTCGCCAACACCGGTCCGGTGGTCCCCGCCTACGAGGTCGAGACGATCTTCGAGCCGTTCCGGCGCCTCGGCAACGACCGGGTGCGCTCCGACCGCGGCGCGGGCCTCGGGCTGTCGATCGTCCGGGCGACCGCGACGGCCCACGGCGGCGCGGTGACCGCGGCGCCGCGCCCGGAGGGCGGCCTCGTCGTGACCGTCCGCCTGCCGGGCCGGGCCGGCGACCCGTTGGATGCCGCGCCCGCCGCGGGGGGCTCGTCAACCGCCCCCGGCTGAGGCGGCCCCCGCGGCCGGGGCGGGGGCTCGCGGGCGCAGCGCGGACACCGCCAGGGCGACGGCCGTCCCTACGAGGGCCCACCCGGCCAGCACCCACAGCGCGTGCGCCGTGGCGTTGCCGGAGAAGTAGACGGTGTTGCGGACGGCCGTCGTGGCCGCGCCCGTCGGCAGCCAGCCGCCGATCGCGCGCCAGAACGGCGGCAGCAGCGCGAGCGGGTAGGCGCCGCCGGCGCTGGGGTTGCCGAGCACGACGAACAGCAGGATCGCCAGGCCGATCCCGACGAGCCCGAACAGCGTCTGGAGCGCGGCGGTGGCGGCCGCCGCCGCGAAGACCACGAGCGCCCCGATCCCCCACACCGGGAAGAAGTGGCCCGGCAGCGCACCGAGGACGGGACCGGCGACGAGGGCGCCGCCGAGCCCCGACACGACCGCGTACAGGGCGAGCGCCCCCAGCCGGATGACCGTGCGGCGCGCGTTCGCCGGGCGGGCGCCGCCCGCGACCGCGAGGATCGCCGCCGCCAGGTAGCCGCCCACGACCCAGCCGATGACGAGGTAGAAGGAGGACAGGCCCCGGCCGTCCTTGGGGCCGGGCGGACGGATGTCGACGACCGTCACCCGCCGGCCCTGGGCGGTCTCCAGCCGGTGCGCGACATCGGTGGCGGTGCCGGCGAGCGCCGGCCCGGCGGCGGAGGCGACCAGCAGCGTGTCGGTGCCGCCGCGCGGATCCACGATGATCGCCGCGTCGACGTCCCGGCGCAGGATGTCCCGGCGGGCCTGCTGCTCGCCGGGGGCCGTGCGGGCCTCCAGCGGCCGGCCCTGCAGCGCGTTCACCCGCGCGACGGCCTGACCCGCCACCGCGGGCGGCGCGACCACCGCCACGGGGATGCGGTGCGGGGTCGGCGAATGGAACGCGCCGATGTAGGACAGGATGAACCCGAGCTGCAGCAGGAGGACCCCGCTGATCAGGGCGAACGCGCGTAGCGTCACCGCGTCGCGGAGTTCGGCCGCGAACCCGCGGTCGGGCGGCCGCCGGTCGGGCGCGCGAGTGCTCATGCCGGTCGCCTACCCATTCGGCGGCCCGCTAGCTGCGCGAACGCGCGGTCAGGCACCGGCGCCGCCCTCGGTGTCGCGCAGGGTGGGAGTGTGCAGCCGGATCGTGGTGCCGCCGGGCCCGGACCGCACGTCGAGATGGTCGCAGATCTGCCGGGCGAGCCAGATGCCGTCGCCCGGTCGCGGGTCGAGCAGGGGCGGATGCAGGCCGATGAAGGGGTCGAGGGACGCGGTGGCGGGCAGGTCGACGTCGCAGACGACCTCCCCGGGCAGCCCCCACAGCGCGACGCTCGGGCGGCGGCCCCCGGCGCCGGGCACCCCGGTGAGCAGCTCGCCGACCGCCGCCGCGAAGATCATCAGGCGTTCCCCGGCCAGCCCGAGCAGCGCGGTCTCCAGCACGACGGTGTGCCGCATCCGGCCGAGGTCACCGGTGAACGCCACGGTGACGGCGTCGTCCGGCCGGGCGGCCAGCGGCGCCGCCCGGCCGCTCACGAACGCGACGGGCTCGGTGTACCCGGGACTCGCGGCCACGTCGGTCCCGTCCACCATGTGCGGGTGGGTGCGCAGGGCGTTGCTGACGATCTCCGGTTCGAGGGTGCGGGCGTCGTAGGGGCAGACCATGTGGATGCCGGTGCCGGCCAGTACCGCGTTGAGGGCGGAGTCCATGCACTCCCACGCCTCGACCTGCCGGGCCGACCGTCCCGCCCACACGGGCTCGGCGATGATGCGGACGCGCGCGGCGCCGGGATGCCGGTGCCGGTAGCCGGTGAACGCGGCGACGCGCTGCGGCGGGCGGCGGCCGAAGAACGCGGACTCGGCGTAGTCGACGTTGCGCGCGTGCCGCCCGAGGGCGGTCTGCACCAGGCTCAGGTTGACGGGCGTCGTGGTCACCAGGACCGGCTCCTCCCGCCGGAGCCCCTCGTCGATGAACGGGACCGCCATCCGTAAGAAGTCGTCGTCGCTGGAGTAGACGCAGCCTTGGTGCACGAACGTGGAGCCGTTCACCTCCGGTCCCCCTCTTCCAACGGCACCGGTGCGTGCCGTTACGCCGTGGCAGCGCGGCGCGCCCCGCCAGGCGGAGGCGTCGCCGCGGCAGATGACCCCCCGGTCGACTACAGCAAGGATCGTATCGATCACAATGAGTATCAAGCGGAACGCCGGAATCCCCCTGATGTCACGCCCGGATGCCGGTGGGTCCCGGCCTGAAACCCGGGCCGGATCAAGGTAGCGTCGGATCAATGACCAGTGCTGAACTGCTCACCGACGCTTTCGACCGGATCCAGCAGGTCGTCCACCGGGCCGTCGGGGGCCTCGACGGGCCGCGGCTCGCCCGCCGGCCCGCCGAGGGCGCCAACTCGATCGCGTGGCTCGTATGGCACCTCACCCGCATCCAGGACGACCACGTCGCGGGCGTCGCCGGCACCGACCAGGTGTGGACGCGGGACGGCTGGGCCGACCGCTTCGCGCTTCCGTTCGACGCGTCCGACACCGGATACGGCCACACCCCGGACGACGTCGCCGCCGTCCAGGTGGACTCGGCGGACCTGCTCACGGGCTACCACGACGCCGTGCACGACCGGACCGTCCAGTACCTGTCCGGGCTGACCGACGCCGACCTGCCCCGGATCGTCGACCGGGCGTGGGATCCGCCGGTCACGCTCGCGGTCCGGCTGGTCAGCGTGGTCTCCGACGACCTCCAGCACGCGGGCCAGGCCGCCTACGTCCGCGGCCTGCTCACGGGCTGACCCGCGGCCCGCCCGCCCGCGCACCGGGGCGTGACGGGGGCGAGGTCGCGGATCAGGCGGGACCACCGGGGGCCGATGCGGTCCAGGTGGTGGGCCCGCGACGACCGCAGGGCCGCCTCGCCCAGCCGGTCCCGCAGGCCGGGGTCCTCGATCACCGCGCGGAGCGCCGCGGTCAGCGCGTCCTCGTCCCCGGCGGGGACGAGCAGCCCGTCGCGGCCGTGGGCGATCACCTCGGCCGGCCCGGTGGGGCAGTCGAACGCCACGACCGCCAGGCCCATGCCCATGGCCTCGATGACGACCATGGGCATGCCCTCGCGGCGCGACGACAGCGCGTAGACCGACGCCCGCTCCATCTCCGCGTGCAGGTCGCGGGTGCGCGGGCGCACCTCGGCCCGCCCGCCGAGGCCGAGGTCGTCGATCAGCGCGCGGAGCCGGTCGCGCCGGGGCCCGCCGCCGAAGACGCGCAGGGTCCAGTCCGGGTGCTCGGCGGCGATCGGCACGAACGCGCGCAGGAGCACGTCGAAGCCCTTGGCGTGGACGAGGCGCCCGGCCGCCAGGACGACCTTGTGCACGCGCCGGGACGGCCGCGGCGGCAAGGGGGGCGCGGCGTTCGGGATGCGGACGACGCGCACGGCGGACCCCGCGAGCGCGGCCTCGTACTCGGCGCGGTCCGCCTCGGTGAGCGTGGTGACGGCGGTGAGCCGGCGGTAGGCGCGGACGATCTGCCGGCGGAGCGCGGGCCGGTAGGCGCCGAGATGCATGTGGTCCTGGCCGATCGTCGCGACCCCGGCCGGCGCCAGCTCGGCCGCCAGCAGGTTGAGGGACGGCCTGGTCCCGATGAGCACGTCGGGCGGCGTCGCCCGCCAGAGCGCGTGCCGCAGCAGGCACACGTCCGTCCAGAGGCTCATGTGGCGGAACGACGCCTCGTCCGCCGGTGTCAGGAGGCTGGGCAGCCTGGCCAGGAGGCGGGCCGCGCGCCCCTTGGGGGCCAGGCCGTCGTCGGCGTAGGCGACCGTGACATCGGCGGGCACGACGAAGAACGGCCTCCTGCTCCGCTTCAGCACGCTGACGATCTCGACGTCGTGGTCGCGGGCCAGATGGCCGCACAGGTTCAGCACCGTGCGGATCGTCCCGCCGGTCCCGTGCGCGTTCTGCAGCAGGACGCGGACGCGGATCCGGTCACCGGGCGGCGGGAGGCGCCTTCGCCGCAGCGGGCGCAGCACGCAGAGCGCCGCGCGGCGCAGGACGCGATGCGCCCTGCGCCTCACGCGGCGCCGCAGTCGCAGCGGGTGCGCTGGCTCGTTCACCGGGTCCCCGATCGCCGACGGCCGTGTCCGGGCCGTTCCCGGGGCGGGGCCCGGTCATCGTCACCCCGTGGTCACGGTTCGGTCGAGGGCGCTGCCCTTCACCCACCGGTCCCACGACATCTGGTAGTAGCTCCAGCCGTTCATCGGGTCCAGCTTGCGCTTGGTGCCGGTGATGATCACCGGGTCGCCGCGGTAGGACCACTGGTAGTACCAGCGGGCGGCGGCGGGCGGGGAGTTGAGGCAGCCGTGGCTGACGTTCTGGCGGCCCTGCGCCCAGGTCGTGGCGGCCATCGAGTGGATGTACTCGCCGCTGTTGGAGATCCGCACCGCGTGCGGGATGACCTCCTTGTAGCCGCCGTTGGCCTTGTCGTCGGGCTTGACCCCCATCCACTCCGACGTCATGATCGCCGGATTCTCCTTGCCCATGGTCAGGTGGATGCCGCTGGTGGTCAGGTAGGTGTCGACGCCGTTGACGACGCGGCCGCCTTTGCCGGCGCTGATCCCCCAGCTGCGGATCTTCTTGCCGTTCTTGGTGGCGACGAGCTTGTGCGTCTTGGTGCTGACCTTGACCATGTGCTCGTCGCCGATGCGGAACCCGCGGGTCACGTCCGACACGCCGTAGGTCCTCTTGCCCGACCTCACCCCGGCCAGCTTGGCGGTGAAGGTCACCTGCTGGTTCGGCGCCCACCAGGTCCCGTTCTTCGTACGGAAGATCACCGTGGTGTCGTTCGTCCAGTACCAGGCGCCGGTGGCGGGCGTGGTCGACTTGACCTGCAGGGCGCTCTCGACGGCCTTCTTGTCGACCACCGGACGGTTGAAGGTCACCTGGATCGGCATGCCGACGCCGACCTTCTCGTTCTTGTTCGGGGTGATGTCGACGATGCTCAGCTCGCTCGCGGCCTTGAGCGTGGCGAACGCGGCATTGACGGTCGCCGTCTTGCCCTTGGGGCTCTTGGCGACCGCGGTGACCTGGTACTTGGCGCCGGGTCGCAGCGTGCGCGACTTCCAGCTGGTCTTGTCGGCGGCCATCGCGCCGTCCACGGGCCTGCCCTTGAGCGTGACCGCGACCTGTTCGAGCGTCCCGCCCGCGGCCGTGACCACGACGCCGTCCTCGGGCTTGGCCTTCGTGTTGCCGTTGCCCGGGTTGATCGTCACCTGCGGGACCGTCGCGTCGCCCTTCTCCCCGACGGTGACGCCCGAATCCTTCTCTCCCCCGCTGCAGGCCGTCGTGAAGAGGAGGACGACCCCCGCCATTCCCGCGCCAGCCCGAACCCCTGCGGAAACCCTCCGCTGCACCCTTGACCTCCAGAACCCGCCGTCTACCAGAGTGACATTAGCGACAAAAGTCGTCGATCATGCCATGTCCCAGGGTTTTTGCAGGTGCCTGAGATCAAAGCGTTGTACGACGAAGGTTTCGTCGGCTTCTCCCCGTCGGAGACGACCGTCTCAACGGAGCGCACTGCCCTGCCGCCACTTGTCGAAGGACAGCTGCCAGACGCTCCAGCCGTTGTCCCACTCGACCTCGCGGTCCGTCCCGGTCAGGTCGATCACGTCACCGCGCTGCATGACGTCGTAGAACCACTTGGCGTCGGCCGGGCTGACGTTCAGGCAGCCGTGGCTGACGTTCGCCGAACCCTGCGAGCCGACCGACCAGGGCGCCGAGTGCACGTACTCGCCGCTGTTGGAGAAGCGGACCGCGTAGTTCACGACGGTCTTGTAGTAGCCCGCGTCCCCCTCCTTGCGTCCGGGGGACGTCATCGTGACGGGGTTGCCCTTCTCCATCAGCAGGTGGACGCCGCTGGTGGTGGTGAACTCCCGCGTCTCGCCGTTGCCGGCGCTGAACGGGACGGTGCGCAGCTTCTTGCCGTCCCGCGTCACCGTCATGCGGTGGTCGCCGATGTCGCCGGTGGTGATCTGCGCGGCGCCGATGCTGATCGTCGCCCGCGCGTCCTTGGCCCCGTAGACGCCGCCGCCCGCGTTCACCCCGGCGAGGTCCGCCTGGAAGCGGACCGTCTGGTGCGGCTGCCAGTACGTCTTCGTCCGGTAGATGACCTGGTCGGAGCCGACCCAGCGCCACGCGCCCTCGACCGGCTTGTCCGGGCTGACGCGCAGCGTCCGCTCCACGGCGGCCTTGTCGGTGACCGGCCGGTTGAACCGGACGAAGATCGGCATGCCGACCCCGACCTTCTCCCCGGTGAGGTTCGGCGTGACGTCCGTGATCGACAGCGTCTCGGCGGGCTTCAGGGTCGTGAACGAGCTGGTGACCGTGCGGGCCTTGCCGCCGTCGCCGGCCTGGGCCGTGACCGTGTAGGACGTCCCGGGGGTGAGCGTGCGGGCGGACCTCCACGTCTTGTGGCCGTCCCCGTACTTCCCGGAGATCGCGGCGCCCGCGCCCTGGACGGTGACGTCGCGCAGCTTCGCGCCGGAGGCCTTGACCTCGATCGTGCCGTCCGGCTTGACCTGGGCGGTCCCGTTCGCCGGCGTGATCGTCACGGTCGTGTCCGACCCGCCCGAGGCGAGCCTGCCCTCGCCCCCGATCGAGCAGCCGGTCACGAGCAGCGCCAGCGCTCCCGTCCCGCCGGCCACCACAGGTCCCAACCGACCCTTTGTCACCACTGACTCCCCCAACCTCAAACATTCACCCCGTGTAGGTGAAATGTATCTAAGGATGGAGACGCCCTGAATCACGCCCGGGTTCGGACATGAGCGAAGATTCGCTGCTCAGAGAGGGCCAGAGGAGGGCAGAGAAGGACGAAGGGGGGACCGGGGGCGGCGGTCAGGCGCCGGCCGCGGGGGCGGCGGCGGCCGCGGGCTCGCGGTTCACGTGGCGCACCACACGCTTGAAGCCCCAGACCGAGACCGCGATGCCGATCGCTCCCAGCCCCGCGACGATGCCGGTGCGGATCCACAGGTACATGCTGATCGACTCGTTGAAGAGCATCCAGAGGCTGACGCCCACGTTCGTGAGCAGCACCGCCGACCACAGCAGCGAGATGCGCAGGAAGAACTGGTGGACCCGGGCGTTCTTGTAGAACGCGTCGGGGATCGGTGCCATGTCCTTGGCGAGCTTCATCGCGAGCGGTCGCCGGAGCGGCACCGAGGCGAGGAAGGCGATGCTGACGGCGAGCGTGCCGAGGGTCGGCTGGAGGAAGTAGATGACGGCGCTGTGCGTCGCGGCGGCGAGGGCCGCGCGGACGGTCACCCCGACCGCGGCGAGCATGAGCATCCCCGACACCGGGTGGCCGCGCACGTACCGGTAGACGATCCCGCCGTAGACCCAGGCGACGGCGGCGACGAGCGCGCCGTTCAGGCCGAGGACCATGAGAGCGGCGTAGAACACCGCGACGGGGGCGATGACCCCCTCGATGAAGCGCGGGAGCGCGTGCATCAGCAGCGCGGTCACCCGCGGCAGTTCGAAGACGTGGTGGCCGCCCGCGTGCCCGTGCCCGTCCTGCGGCTTCGGTGCCCGCACGAGGCCGGGGGGTTCTTCCGCGGTCATGGTCGCCGGTCGTTCCATCGAGCGCTGCGCTCCCCGATCGGTGTACATGGTCTCGGATGTGCTCACGATTCGCCCCACCGTACGTGATGATCCGCGCGCGTTCGTCCGGTTTCGAGGGATTCGTCCCCGCGCGGCCTTTCCCCTGTTAGTTCGGCCCCGATGCCCCTGCGGTGCGAATCAAGGCCGGATGCGGCCATGCCCGAACACGTTCTCCACGGCTTATTTCCGAGTTTCGGCAGAGCTCACAAGGGACTTGCTCCGGGTATCCCCAAAGCCTTTTCAGGACTCGGGCGCGGTGGGCTGCACCTCTTTCGCGGCCGCGTAGATCGCGCGGAGCGTGACCGCCACGGACGGCCTGCGTACGCTGGCGGTGCGAGTCACGGCGTAGACCTCCCGGGCCAGCGCGCATTCGGGGATGCGGCGAACCGCCACGCCCTGGTCGCCGGCGGCCAGCGCCAGCGCCGGCACCGCGGTGATTCCGATACCGCGGGCCACGAGGCTCAGGATCGTGTGGAGGCCTTCGAACTCCCATGGTACAGGACGGGCGCCGCCGACCGTGTCCAGAAGCCGCTCGACGGCCTGCCGGGACGGTTCCCCGGCCGGCGCCGCCATCCACGGCTCCTCGCGCAGCTGCTGGAGGTCGACCGGCCGGCCCGGCTGGGACATGGGGTGGGTGTCCGGGACGACCAGGACGAGGGGGTCGCGGCGGAGATGGAAGAACTCCAGCGCGGCGGGCGCCTGGTCGGGGACCTTGCCCGTCCAGTCGTCGATCAGCGCGATGTCGACCTCGCCGCTCTGCACCTGGCGGATGCCCGCGCCGGGCGCGGTCTGCCGCAGCACGAACGTGAGCCCGGGGTGGTCGCCGAGGCTCTGCGCCAGCGCGGGGGCGAAGGCGACGGCCGCGGTCGGGAACGCGGTGACCACGATCCGGCCCGTGGGCGCGTCGGCCTGGGCCGACAGCTCCGCCTCGGCCGTCTCCACGAGGCCGAGGATCTCCTCGGCGCGCTCGGCGAGGCGGCGCCCGGCGTCGGTCAGCTCCGCGCTGCGCGCCGTCCGGTCCAGCAGCGGGACGCGGGCCTCCCGTTCGAGGGCGGCCAGTTGCTGGGAGACCGCGGAGGGCGTGTAGCCGAGGGCGGCGGCCGTGGCCGCGATGCTGCCGCGGCGGGCGAATTCGGCGAGCAGCCGCAAGCGGCGCAGCTCTAGCATCAGCCCATCTTACGGTCAGCATCGATGAGACTCGCTTGTAATGATGCTCGGCTCGGGCAAGAGTTAGGCGAACCCGGCCGGGTCGCCACACACGGGGATTCCACGATTACCCACCGTGAATCAGCCATGCCCTTTTGGAGTGCTCATGCCCCATAACCAGCCCTCAGCCGTCCGGCCGCTCTCGTTCGAGCCGCGCCGGGTCCCCCTGTCCGCCACGCTCGCGGTCAACGAGGCCATAGCCCGCAAGCGCAGGCAGGGTGAACGCGTGCTCCCGCTCGGCTTCGGGGAAGCCGGGATACCCATACATCCCGCCCTGACCCGCGAGCTCGGCGCGGCCGCGGGCCGGGGCGGTTACGGGCCGGTCGCCGGGTCGGCCGCGCTGCGCGCCGCCGCGGCGGGGTACTGGGCCCGCCGCGGGCTGCCCACCGACCCGGCCACGGTCGTCGCGGGCCCCGGCAGCAAGCCGCTGCTGTTCGCCCTGCTGACCGCGCTGGGCGGCGACGTCGTCGTGGCCGCCCCGAGCTGGGTGAGCTACGCGGCGCAGGCCTCGCTGGCGGGAGTGGACCCGATCCGGGTGGCGACCCCGCCAGGCGAGGGCGGCGTCCCGAGCCCGGCGCTGCTGGCCGACGCGGTGGTGCGGGCCCGCGCCCGGGGCCGCGACGTGCGGGCCGTCGTGGTGACGCTGCCGGACAACCCGACGGGGACCATCGCCTCCGAGGCCACCGTGAGGCGGCTGTGCGCGGTCGCGCGCGAGCAGGATCTGGTCGTCATCTCCGACGAGATCTACCGGGACCTGGTGCACGCGCCGGGCGGGACGGTCCCGAGCCCGGCGCAGTACGCGCCCGAGCGGACCGTCGTGACGACCGCGCTGAGCAAGAGCCTGGCGGCCGGCGGATGGCGGATCGGGGTGGCCCGGCTGCCGGACGGGCCGTTCGGCCGGGCGCTGCGCGACAGCCTGCTCGGGGTGGCCAGCGAGATCTGGTCCAGCGCCCCGGCCCCGATGCAGCACGCCGCCGCGTTCGCGTTCGCCGAGCCCCCCGAGCTGGTCGAGCACGTCGACCGCAGCAGGCGCCTGCACGCCGCCGTCACCGGCGCGGTCGCCGACCGCTTCGCCGCGGCCGGCGCACGGGTCGCGCGGCCGGAAGCGGCCTTCTATCTCTACCCCGACTTCGGCCCGATGCGGGACGAGCTGGAGGCCGACCACGGCATCCGCACGGCCGCCGACCTCACGCACCTTCTCCTGGAGCGCTACGGAGTGGGCGTCCTGCCCGGGAGCTCGTTCGGGGACGCCCCGTCGGCGCTGCGCATGCGGGTGGCGCCGAGCCTGCTCTACGGAGAGGACGACGAGCAGCGCCTCGCGGCGCTGGCCTCCCCCGCCCCGGCCTCCCTGCCGTGGATCGCGGGGGCCCTGGACCGGCTGAGCGAGGTGCTCGCCGACCTGTCGGCGAGCGTCACGGTGGGTGAGCCGGCGCTCGCCTGAGGGGGGACACGGTCCGCGGGCCGCCCGGTCGCCGGG
>NZ_JBEZJI010000065.1:0-48127 GCF_040649435.1 Actinomadura sp. NPDC048955 | reverse complement strand
GGACGGAGCCCGGCGACCCCGGGCGCCGCGACGACCTCGCCGACCGCCGCTCCGAACAGGGTGTCGCCCGGACGGAGCGGCGGGAAGGGCGTGCCTTTCACGCCACCGCCGATCAGGGTGCGCAGCGAGGGGAAGACCTGGAAGTAGCGGTTGCGGACCAGCACCTCCCCGTCCGCCGGCACCGGCACCGGCACGTCCACGATGCTGAAATGCTCCGGCCCGGGCAGCCCGTCGGGGAGGGCGGCGAGCTTGACCGCGCGCGAGGTTCGGGGCAGTGACGGCATCGGACGCTCCTCAGGGCAGGGACTCCGGGCGCGGGACCCGGACGCGGGCCACGAAGCTAACCGCTGACCCGCGCGTCAGGGTCAAGCGTCCACCGGCCCCGGCTCGGTGACGGCGCGCGGGCGGGGCGGCGTCAGGACGGCGGCGGCGAGCGTCGCGACGGCGGCGGTGACGGCGGCGAGGACGAAGCCGTGCGTGAAGCCGTCGAGCGTGCCGCCGGTGAGGCTGGCGGCCGCGACGCTGGAGATGACGGCGGCGCCGATCGAGGCGCCGAACTCGTGGAACGTGCTGACGATGCCGGACGCGATGCCCGATTCGTGCGGCGCCACCTGGCCGAGGGCAGTCGCGGAGGCGACGACGAACATCGCGCCGGTCCCGGCGCCCGCGACCGCCGCGCCGATCACGACGGTCACGGGGCCGAGGGAGACGGCGGGCAGGGTCAGGCCGGCCGCGGTGGTGACGAGCCCGGCCACGGCGAGCCTGCGCGGTCCCATCGCGGCGATCATCCGGCCGGTGAGGTTGGCGCCGGCCATCGTCGCGACCGCGATGGGGAGGAACAGCAGGCCGGTGCGCAGCGCGCCGTAGCCGCGGGCGTGCTGGAAGTAGAACGTGCCGAGGAAGAACATCGCGATCATCAGGGCCGTCGCGACCACGATCAGGAACGTGCCGGTGGCGACCGGGCGGCCGACCAGCAGCGAGACGTCCATCAGGGGCGAGGCGGCGGTCTTCTGCCGGGCGGTGAACGCCAGGTAGCCGAGCACGGCGAGCAGCACCGGCACGGCGGTGCGCAGGCTGATCCAGCCGTCGTCCCCGGCGCGGATGAACGCGTAGATCAGAGCGCCGGACGAGGCGGTGACCAGCAGCGCGCCGGGGACGTCGAGCCGGGGGCGCGGCGCGGTCGGCCGGTGGCGCGGCAGCATCCGGGCGAGCGCGGCGAAGATCACCAGTCCGATGGGGACGTTGACGAAGAACACCCACGGCCAGCCGGGCCCGGCGGTCAGCGCACCTCCGAGCAGGACGCCGAGGGCGGCGCCGCCCCCGCCCAGCGCGGACCAGACGCCGAGCGCCTTGTTGCGCTCGTCGTCCTGGAACAGGGTGACGACGAGGGACAGCGCCGACGGGGACAGCATCGCCGCTCCGGCCCCCTGGGCGACGCGCCCGGCGAGCAGCAGGGCGGCCGACCCGGCCAGGCCGGTCACCAGCGACGCGGCGGTGAAGACCAGCAGGCCGGCCAGGACGACGCGCCTGGCCCCGACGAGGTCGGCGATCCGCCCGCCGAGCAGCATGAGCCCGCCGAACGTGAGGGTGTAGGCGCTGACGGTCCAGGTCACGGCCTGGCGGCTCAGCTCCAGGTCGGCCTCCATGTGCGGCAGCGCGATCGCGACGACGGTGACGTCGAGGATCAGCATGAGCTGGGCCACGCCGAGGAACCCCAGGATGCGCCAGCGCAGCGGGTGGGCCCGCGCGGACGGGGCGTGCACGTCTTCTGCCATGACCACTCCTTAACTCGTACAGCAACATACGAGATATAGCAGATTAACCCGTACAGCGACATACGAGTTAAGATGCGGCATGCCCTCCGCCAGCACCGGGCGGCGCCGGCGCGCCGACGCCGAGCGCAACATCGCCCGCATCGTGTCCGCGGCACGCGAGTGCCTGGGCCGGGACCCGAGCGCGAGCACCGACGACATCGCCAAGGCGGCCGGCGTCGGGCGGATGACGGTCTACGGCCACTTCCGCAACCGGGCCGAACTGGTCGAGGCCGCGATGGCCGACGCGCTGCGCGCCGGGGACGCGGTGCTGTCAGGCGTCGACCTGTCGGGGGACCCCCGGGAGGCGCTCGCGAGGCTGGTGGAGTCCAGCTGGTCCCTCGTGGCCGAGTCGCGGGCGCTGCTGGCGGCGGCGCAGGAGGCCCTTCCGGCGGGACGCGTGCTGGAGCTGCACGCCGATCCGGCCGACCGTGTCGAAGCGATCATCCGCCGGGGCCAGGAGGAGGGCGCTTTCCGCACCGACCTGCCGATCGCCTGGCTGGTCAACGTCGTGCAGTACGTCCTGCACGGCGCCGCCGAGGAGACCCGGGCCGGGCGCCTGGACGCGGAGGAGACCGGCCGCGTCGTGAGCGCGACGGTGCGCTCGATCCTGGCCGGATGGCCGAGCGCGGCCGGATAGCCGAGCGCGGCTTTACCTCCGAGGTAATCGGTCCGTGGCGGGGCGTGATGGGAGGGTCGCGTCATGGAACGAGCACTGGAGATGCTGGCGGGCGGCCGCGTGGCGTGGGGCGCGCTGGCGCTGGCCGCGCCCGGCCTCAACGTGAGGCTGGCGGGCATCGGCGACCGCGACGGCCCCGAGCTCCGGTACATGGTCCGGATCTTCGGCAGCAGGGCGGTCGCCCTCGGCCTCGGCTACCTGCTGAGCGATCCGCGGGCGCGGCGGCGGTGGCGCAGGCTGTGCCTGATGGTGGACGCCTGCGACACCGCGGCCGGGATCGCCCACGTGGTCCGCGGCGACGTGCCGCGCCGCTCGGCGGCCGCCCTGGCGGCGATCACCGGCGGCTACGCGGCCGTCGGCGTCCTCGCCCTGCGCGCGGAAGGGCGGCCGTCCTGACGGCCGCCCTCGTGAAGCGTCATGGGGCGATGAACTGGCGGTCGGTCAGGACGCGGCCCGACGGGTCCAGGGAAACGACGTCCACGCCGCCGCCGACGGCCTCGCCGCCGCCGGTCGTCACCATCGACCAGGGGATGGCGATCACGTTGGGGAGCAGCACGGTCGGCTCCCCGGCCGTGAAGACGTGCTCGCCGGACGCGACGAACATCTCGTAGGCGCGGCCCACCCGGGCTTCCAGCGCGGCGTGGCCGTGGACCTCCAGCGGCGGCGCGGGGACGGCGAGCGCCGCGGCGGCGTCCCTGATCTCCTGCGGCGGGTCCACCAGCACGTGGACCGCGTCGGGCGCCCACACTTCGCGGATCAGCGCGCTCCGCGCCGCGGGGTCGGGCTCGTTCCACTGCGCGAGGTAACGGTCGGCCAACTGCTTCACATCGATGCTCATGCTCGGCAGTCTGGGATCGGCGAGGGTCCTTCCGCGATTCCCTCCAGGGAATGGAGACGGTGCGGGCGTCCGGTGTGGAATGGGGGCATGGCATTGGTGGCGGAACCCGGGCAGTTCGCCCGCGACCTGCGGAACTGGCGGACGCGCCGCCGCGTCAGCCAGCTCGAACTGGCCATCAGGGCCGACACGACCCAGCGCCATCTGAGCTTTCTCGAACAGGGACGTTCCCGGCCGGGCCGCGCCATGGTGGTGCGGCTCGCCGAGTCCCTGGAGCTGCCGCTGCGGGAGCGCAACGGGCTCCTGCTCGCCGCCGGGTACGCCCCGGTCTACGCCGAGTCGGGGCTGGACGCACCCGAACTCGGCCCGGTGCGCGAGGCCCTCGACCGCATTCTCGACGGGCACATGCCGTACCCGGCGGTCGTCGTCCGGCCGTACGGCGAACTCGTCGCCGCCAACTCGGCGCTCGGCGTCCTCACCGAGGGCGCCGCGCCCGCCCTGCTGGAACCGCCGGTCAACGTGCTCCGCCTCGCCCTGCACCCGGACGGGATGGCCCGCCGCGTGGAGAACCTCGCCGAGTGGGGGCGGCACATCACCGGCCGCCTCCGCGACGAGGCGCGAAGGGTTCCCGACCCGGCCCTGACCGAGTTCGTCGAGGAGCTGGACGGCTACCTGCCCCCGGTGGAGTCGCCCGGTGAGCACCTCGGCTTCGCCGTCCCGCTCCGGCTGCGGGCCCCGGAGGGCGAGCTGCGGCTGATCACCACGCTGACCTCGTTCGCGACCGCCGTGGACGTCACGCTCTCCGAGCTGCGTCTCGAAGCGTTCCTGCCGGCCGACGCGACCACGGCGGACCTCCTGCGGCGGCGGGGGTGACGTGTCAGGGGGACGGCCGGTGCCGCGGGCGGGCAGGATGGCGGGGTGAACGAACTCGAAGAAGGCACCCGGCTCACCCTGGACTTCGACAAGCTGGCGGGCGTCGCGGCGACCGGGGCGCGGGTCGTCCCGGTGGTCCTGCAGGACGCGGGCAGCGGGGAGGTCCTGTTCATCGGATACGCGAACGACCTGGCCCTCAAGGCCACGCTGGAGGAGCGGATCGCCGTCCTGTGGTCGACGTCCCGCAACGAGCTGTGGCGCAAGGGCGCGACCTCGGGGGACGTCCTCGAACTGGTCGACGTCCGCGTCAACTGCGAGCAGAACTCCCTGCTCTACCTCGTCAACCGCACCACGGGCGGCGCCTGCCACACGAACCTCCCGTCCGGGGAGCCCCGTCCCACCTGCTACTACCGTTCCGTCACCGACGGCGGAGCGTTGCGCCACCTCCTGCAGTGACCGGGCGGCGAGGCGACCGGCCCCGGGCGTGCCCGCCGGGGGCCGGACGGCCCGCGCCGCCGCTCAGGCGCGCTTCGGCGTGTAGTGCATGACGGCGATGCCGCAGTCGAACAGGCGCGTCTCCACGAGGTCGAGCCGCTGGTATTCGCCCTCCGGGAACACCGGCATGCCCGTGCCGATCGCGGTCGGGTTGACGAACAGGTAGAGGTCGTCGAGCAGGCCCCGGGCGATCAGGTCCCGGACGAGCGTTCCGCCCCCGTAGGCGATCAGGTCGCCGCCGGGGCGGGCCTTCAGCCCGTTCACGATCTCGGTGAGGTCGCCCCCCGCGACCTCGGCGTTCTTCCAGGGCGACTCGGTGAGGCCGTTCGAGACGACGACCTTGGGCGTGTCGTTCATCTGGTCGATGGCCTGCTGCGTCTCACCCTCCGGCCCCGACTCCCAGGCCGGGATGAACCCCTCGGCGAGCTTGCGGCCCAGCACGATGCAGTCGACCGGCCGCATCAGCGCGTCGATGTAGTGGCCGATGTCGTCGGTCCACGGGAACGTCATCCAGTCCATCTCGCCGTTCGGGCCGGCCATGAAGCCGTCCGCGCTGACCTGCACCTGAAGCTTGAACTTCCGCATGATCTCCCCCTCGGGCCCACGGTCCCTAGGTCGTTTCCTGTCCTCAGAGCTTCGCGGACACCGCTTACGGAATGTTTACGGTGGTTCGGAAGGGCCCGCGGCCGCGGGCGAAGGCCGGAGGGCCGGATGCGGTCAGCGGGTGGAGGGACGTCCCGGCCGCCTGCCACCTTGATCTTGAGCGTGCCCTGAACGACGGACCCGGGCCGCGGGCGGGGGGCGAAGGATGCGGCGACCGATCGCGGCGGCACTGGCGGGCTCCCTCCTGCTCGGCGGCTGCACCGGCCGCGACACGGCGTCCATCCTCGGCGAGGAGACGCTGACGGCGGGCGTGCGGCCGGACCTTCCGGGCATCGGGTTCCGGCGCCCGGACGGCACCTTCGAGGGCCTGGACGCGGACGTGTCCCGCTCTCTCGCCCGGCGGATGGGAAAGAAGATCCGCTTCGTCCCGGCGCTCGCGCGCGACCGGGAACGCCTGCTCCACGACGGGGACGTCGACATGGTCCTGACGTTCTGGCTGGAACCCAAGTGGAAGGAGCGGTTCGCCTTCGCGGGCCCGTACCTCACGTCGTACCAGGACATCCTCGTCCGGGACGACGAGCGCGGCGTGCGCGGCGTCCGCGACCTGAAGGGGCGCAGGATCTGCGCCGTCACGGGGGCGGGCGCGGCCGAGGCGGTGACGGTCGAGCGGCAGGTGCCGGCGGTGCCGGTGACGGCGCGGTCCTACGACGAGTGCATGGACATGCTGGCGGACGGCCGGATAGACGCGATCACCACGAACGACACCATCCTGGCCGGGCTGAAGACGCGGCGGGGCGCCGGCTTCCGGCTCCTGAACGCCCGGTTCGGCGAGCGGCGGACGGCGATCGCGATCCGGCCGGGCGATCCGGACGGCTGCGAGGCGCTCAACACGGCGATCACCCAGATGTACCAGGACGGGACGATGGCGGCGTTCATGAGGAAGTGGTTCGGCTCATCCGGCCTGGACCTGTCGGACGTGGAGGTGCCGCAGTTCGAGGGCTGTCTCTGACCGCCGTCAGCGTCCGCTCTTGGCGCCGCTCGGGAGGGGGACGCCGGCCCGGGAGTCGCCGTTCTCGGTCCCGCTCTGCGGGGTGCCGCCGGTGGTCCCGTTGCCTTGGGAGCCGTTCTTCTTGTTCGGGTTGCCCGAGTTGCTCGGCGTGGTCGGCCGGGTCGTGCCGTTGTTGTTCCCGGGGCCGCGCGGCGGCGTCGCCTTCGCCTTCGGACTCGCGGTCTTCTTCTGCCGGCCCGGCGCGGACGTCTTGCCGTGCTCACCGGCCGGGCCGCCCGGCTCGGAGGACGACGGCTCGGGCGAGGGCCCGGTGCTGGGCCCGTGCAAGGGATGGGACCCGGAGCCGCCGCCCCGCTTGGAGGTCTTGCGGTCGTGGGGCGTCGACGAGGGAGCGGGCGCCGGGTCCTGGCCGGGGAAGTTCCCGGTCGCGAAGGCCACGCCGCCGGACAGCAGGATCGAGCCGCCCACCACCGCGATGACCTTGGCGGTCAGGAACCGGCGCAGGACCGCGGCCCGGGAGGTGCGGGCCGGCCGGGGCGCGGCCAGGAAGGCGGCGACGGCGGCGTCCTCCCCCGCGAGCTCGCGGGGGCGGCCCGGCGCGGAGGCCGCGGCGAGCAGCGCCCGCAGCTCGGCGTCGCCGCCGCCGCCGTCGAGCAGCCGCTCGGCGGCGCGCGGGTCCAGCCTTCCGGGCTCGGTGTCGTCGCTCATATCACCCCTTCAGCGCCGCTGCCGCCGCTTCTGTCACCCTGCACGAGGGGCCGGGTCTCCGCCGCGCCGTCGGCGGCGTCCGCGCGGGACGCCGCCAGCCGCTCGGAGAGCCGCCGCAGGCCCCGGTAGGCCGCGGTCCTCACGGCGCCCGCGCGCTTGCCGAGCACCGTGCCCGCCGTCTTGGCGTCCAGGCCCACGACGACGCGCAGCAGCACCGCCTCGGCCTGGTCCCGGGGCAGGTCGGCGATCAGCCGGAGCGCCCGCTCGGTGGCGATGCCGTCGATGGCGTCCAGCTCGGTGTCGGCGTCGGCGGCCATCGCGACCAGCTCCTCGACCGGCAGGTCGGAGCCGGGGCGGCGGGACTTGCGGCGCAGGTGGTCCAGCGCCCGGTGCCGGGTGATCGTCGCGGTCCAGCCGCGGAAGCCGTCGAGGTCGCCGCGGAACGTCGGAAGGTCCCGGGCGATCTGCAGCCAGGCCTCCGACGTCACGTCCTCCGCGTCCGCGCCGACGATGGCCCCGGCGAAACGGATCAGGCGGGGCTGCACATCGCGGTAGAGCATGCGGAAGGACTCCTCGTCGCCGTCCTGCGCCGCCCGCAGCGCCCGGCCGAGCTCGTCCTCGTCCACCGCGCCATTGTGCAGGCATTCCCGTTGTGGTGTGACACGTACGCGCGGGTTCGCGCTGACGGAGTGAACCCCCCCGGCCGCCCGGCCGCCTCGCATGAGATGACGGACCTAGATGATCGGCAACACCTCGCACGACCGGGACAAGCTCCTTGTCACCGGCATCGCGCCGGTCGCCCCTCCCCTGACCCGGCCTTCGGCGCGGCCCGTTCCGCAGGAGGAGACGGAGGCGGCGCCCGTCTTCGTCGACGCGTCCGGGTGGCGCGCCCGGATCGGACGGCGGCTGGGCCTGCTCGTGGGCGCGGTGCTCCTGGTGTTCCTCGGCGCGCTCGCCCTCGGCATCACCACGGGCGCCGACGTCCCGCTGACACCGTGGAGCGAGCCGCCCGTCAAGCCGCGCGCGAAGGTGAGCCGTCCGAGCGTCCCGGCGGAGAAGGCGGGTGAGCGGGCCCCGTCCGCGCGTCCCCAGCCGACCGGGCCGGGTGCCCGGTCACCGCGCACACCGGCGGCCCCCGGGGCGCCGGCCGCACCCGCGGCGCCCGCGCCGGCGGCGCCCGCCGTGTCGGCGGCCCCGGCGGCGACGAGCACCGCCACGAGCGCCCCGGGCAAGTCGCAGGCGACACCCCCCGCATGGGGACGCAAGAAGAAGAGCGGCTGAGCATGCGGCGAGGTGAGCCGCGGGGCCACTGGATCCTGCTGTCGCTCGGCGGCCTCGTGGTGGCCGTGCTCCTGCTCATGGACGGCTTCGCGGGCGGCAGCCTCGGCGAGGCCCCGCGGGCCGATCCGGGCCATTCCGGGCCGGCGCCGACCCGGGTGACCGCGGGCGGTCCCGTCCTCAACCTCTCGGGCGGCGCCCCGGAGAGCCGCCGCATGCCCGCGAAGACCATCGCGCTGACGTTCGACGACGGGCCCGACCCCGAGTGGACGCCGCGGATCCTGGACGTCCTGCGCCGCCACGACGCGCGCGCCACGTTCTTCACCGTCGGCTCGCACGTGGCCCGCGAGCCGGCGCTGACCCGCCGCATCCTCCGCGAGGGCCACGAGATCGGCTCGCACACCTACACGCACGCCGACCTCGCCGCGGCGCCGCGCTGGCGGGCGCGCCTGGAGATGGACCTCACCCAACGCGCGCTGGCGGGCGCGGCGGGCGTCCACACCAGGCTGATGCGGATGCCGTACTCCTCCCGCCCGGACGGCCTGACCGCGCCGGAGTGGCGCGCGGCCGAAAGGGCGGGAGGGGACGGCTACATCGTCGTCCTCACCGACCGCGACACCGAGGACTGGACGCGTCCAGGCACGGAGACGATCGTCCAGCGGGCGCTGGAGGCGGGAAGGCGCGGCGAGGGCGCCGTCGTGATGCTGCACGACTCGGGCGGCGACCGGTCCGAGACGGTCGCGGCGGTCGGGCGGATCCTCGACCGGCTCCAGCCGCAGGGCTACCGCTTCACCACGCTCGCGCAGGCCCTGGGCATGCCGCGCGCCGAGGTCGCGGTGCCCGCCCGCGAGCGGGCCGTCGGCTGGACGCTGGTGACCGCCCAGCGCGCCGCGTCCGGGCTCACCGGCACCATGAGCGCCGTGTTCGGGGTGGCGGGCCTGCTCTGCGTGCTCCGCCTCGTGGCGCTGCTGGCGTTCGCGCACGTCCACGTGCGCCGGGTGCGAAGGCCCGCGGGCCGCGGGCACCGCACGGGCGGCCCCCCGCCGCCCCCCGGCGGGCTGCCGCCGGACCCGTTCCCGCCCGTCTCCGTGATCGTCCCCGCCTACAACGAGGAGGCCGGGATCGCGGCGACGGTCACCACGCTGCTGGACACCGACTACCCGGGCACCGTCGAGGTGATCGTGGTGGACGACGGGTCCGGCGACGGCACGGCCGCGATCGTCGAGTCCATGGCCCTGCCCGGGCTCCAGCTCCTCCGCAAGCCGAACGGCGGGAAGCCGAGCGCGCTCAACGCGGGCATGGCCGTGGCGCGGTCGGAGATCCTCGTGCTCGTGGACGGCGACACCGTCTTCCAGCGCGACACCCTCCGGCACCTGGTCGCCCCCTTCGCCGACCCGGAGGTGGGCGCGGTCAGCGGCAACACCAAGGTCGCCAACCGGGGCGGCCTCCTCGGCCGCTGGCAGCACATCGAGTACGTCATCGGCTTCAACCTCGACCGGCGGATGTTCGACCTCCTGCGATGCATGCCGACCGTGCCGGGCGCGATCGGGGCGTTCAGGCGGTCCGTCCTCGCCGAGGTGGGCGGCGTGCCGGGCGACACCCTCGCCGAGGACACCGACCTCACCATGGCGATCTGCCGCACGGGGCGGCGCGTCGTCTACGAGGAGAAGGCCCTGGCCTGGACGGAGGCGCCGGCGTCGCTGCGGCAGCTGTGGCGGCAGCGGTACCGCTGGTGCTACGGGACGATGCAGGCGATGTGGAAGCACCGGAGGTCCGTCGTGGAGCGCGGCGGGTCGGGGCGGTTCGGCCGCCGCTGCCTGCCCTACCTGACCGTGTTCCAGGTGCTGCTCCCCCTGTTCGCCCCGGCCATCGACCTGTTCGCGGTGTTCGGGCTGATCTTCCTGGATCCGCTGGTGCCCGTCGTCTCCTGGACGCTCTTCGTCGCCGCCCAGGCCGCCGCCGGCGCCTACGCCCTGTGGCTGGACGGCGAGTCCGTCCGCCCGCTGTGGGCCCTGCCGCTGCAGCAGTTCGTCTACCGGCAGCTCATGTACCTGGTCGTCGTGCAGTCCGTGGTGACCGCGCTGCTGGGGGCCCGCCTGGGCTGGCACACCATCCGGCGGACGGGGACCTTCGCGGATTTCGGGACCCGGGAACAATCACCGGGGCCCGTCGGTTAGAGATGACAGCCGGTGTGCCTGGTGTCCCCGGGCCTCACCTTTCGCCTTCACGGAATACCGTTCGGCTGGAGCCGTGTTGTGCCTTTCGCCGAGAGGCGACCCACACACCGGCGCTGGACGAGGGCCCCGCCGGGTCGACGACTCGGCGGGGCCCTCGTCGTCTCTACGGCAGACTGGCGCCATGAGTCTCGCCGCGCACCTGGAGGAACTCGGCCGCCCGCTGGTGGACGAACAACTCCAGCACCCCACCGTCAAGGGCATCGCCCAGGGCAACCTCGACGAGGCCGTGTTCCGCTCTTGGCTGGAACAGGACTACCTCTTCCTGCACGACTACGTGCGGGTCTTCTCCCGCCTCGCATGGCAGGCTCCCGACGCTCACCTGGGCGACCTGGTGGATCTGGCCCACGCCACCTTCCACGATGAGCTCGACCTGCACCGCTCCCTCTCCGCGAGCTTCTCCGCCGACCTCGACGGCGCCCGGAAGGGGCCCGCGTGCGCCGCCTACACGTCCTTCCTGCTGGACAGTGCCGCCAGCTACGGCGACGGCCTCGCGGCCCTGTACCCCTGCATGTGGGGCTATTCGACGCTCGGGCGGATCCTCGCAGAGAACCCGCCGTCCGAGCCCCGCTACCGCCGCTGGGTCGACACCTACGCCGACCCCGGCTTCGCTGACCTCGCCGCCCGCATCGCCCAGATGATCGACGAGGCGGACCCCGACCCCGCCACCGCGGAGCGCCTCTTCATGGAGGGCATGCGGCACGAGGTGGCCTTCTGGTCCGTGGAGTCCTGAGCGGTCACACGCGGGCGAGCGGGGGATAGTCGACGTAGCCCTCGGCGTGGCCGCCGTAGACGAGCTCCTCCACAGGCCTGGCCAGCGGCGCCGACTCGGCGAACCGCGCGGGAAGGTCGGGGTTGGAGATGAACAGGCGGCCGAAGGAGAAGACGTCGGCCAGGCCCGCCGCGACGACCTGTTCACCGGCGCGCTGCGACGTCGGCTCGGGGCCGTTGAAGTTCCCGATCAGCGTGCCCGACCAGCGGGGGCGCAGGTCGGCCAGCGCCCCGTACGCGCCGCGCTCGATGACGTGCAGGTAGGCCAGGCCCAGCGGGTCGAGGGCGTCCACGAGGGCCCGGTAGGTGCCCCGGGGGTCCTCCTCGGCGATCTCGTTCTCCGGATTGTCGGGGGAGACGCGCAGCCCGACGCGCTCCGGCCCGACCGCGTCCGCCACGGCCCGCACGACGTCGAGGGCGAAGCGCAGCCGGCCCTCCCGGGAGCCGCCGAACCGGTCGGTGCGCCGGTTGGTGTTCTCGGCCAGGAACTGCTGGACGAGGTAGCCGTTCGCGCCGTGCACCTCCACGCCGTCGAACCCGGCCCGGACGGCGTTGCGGGCTTCGGCCGCGAACGCGGCGATCGTCTCCTCGACCTCGGCGGTCGTCATGGCGCGCGGCGTGACGTGGGGGACGTTCCCCTCACGGGTGTGGATGCCCTCCGACCGGATGCGCACCGCCGACGGGGCGACGGGCGCGGCGCCGCCCGGCAGGGTGAGCGGGTGCGACATCCGGCCCACGTGCCAGAGCTGGGCGAAGATCGTCCCGCCCGCCTCGTGCACGGCGTCCGTCACCGCGCGCCACCCGGCGACCTGCTCCCGCGTCACCAGGCCGGGGATGCCGGGACCGCCCTTGCCGAGGGGGTGCGGCCAGATCCCCTCGGTGACGATGAGGCCCGCCGCGGCGCGCTGCGCGTAGTACTCCCCGGTCAGCGGGTGGGGGACGCCGGTCACGTCGTCGGCCCGGCCCCGCGTCATCGGGGCCATCGCGATCCGGTTGCGCAGCCGGAGGTGCGGGCCTTCGTACGGGGCGAGCAGGGGGCTGGTCATCGTCCTGTCCTCCGGTCGGCGCGGGCATTTGCATGCATGTACATGTGTTGTATGTACATGCAGATATTGGCATCGCATGTAAACTGGCGTCAAGAGGAAACGGGGTGCGCGATGGGCGTGGACACGAAGGCCGCGGCGGACGGGACGCTCTGGGACGGCATCGTCGTGCTGCACGGGCGGGTCGAGCACCGGCTCGCCAAGGCCCTGCAGCGCCGCCACGGGATCGGCCTGTCGGAGTACCGTGCGCTGTGCCACCTCGCCCGCGCCGGCGACGGGGAGCTGCGCATGCAGGAGCTCGCCGACCTGATCGGCCTGAACCAGAGCTCGGTCAGCCGCCTCGTCGCGCGCCTGGAGTCCGCCGGCCTCACCCGCCGCGACATGTGCCCCAAGGACCGCCGCGGCGTCTACACCGTCATCACCGACGAGGGCCGCGCCGTCCAGGACAAGGCCGCCCCCACCTACGCCGAGACCCTCACCCAGGCCCTGGACGAGGCCGCCACCGACCCGGCCCTGGCCCCGCTCCTCACTACTTTCCGCTCCTGACAAAGCGCGATGCCCCGGCGCCAGGCCCGAAGGCCCGGCGCCGGGGCACTAACGCCAGCCGGTGCACCAGCCACGCAGCGACCGCAATCAGGCGCTGAACCTCTTCAGGCGCAGGCTGTTGGTCACGACGAAGACCGAGGAGAAGGCCATGGCTCCTCCGGCGATCATCGGGGTGAGCAGGCCCGACGCCGCGAGCGGCAGGGCGGCCACGTTGTAGGCGAAGGCCCAGAACAGGTTGCCCTTGATCGTGCGGAGCGTGCGGCGCGACAGCCGGATGGCGTCGGCCGCGGCGCGCAGGTCGCCGCGCACCAGGGTCAGGTCGGACGCCTCGATCGCCACGTCCGTGCCGGTGCCCATCGCCAGGCCGAGGTCGGCCTGGGCCAGTGCGGCGGCGTCGTTGACGCCGTCGCCGACCATGGCGACCGTCCGCCCTTCCGACTGGAGGCGCTTGACGACGTCCACCTTGTCCTGCGGCAGGACGTCGGCGATGACCTCCTCGATCCCGACCTCGTCGGCGACCGTGCGGGCCACCGTCTCGTTGTCGCCGGTCAGCAGGACCGGGCGCAGGCCGAGCGCGCGCAGCCGTTCGATCGCCTCCCGCGAGGTGGGCTTGACCTGGTCCGCGACGGTGATCACCGCGCGGGCCTCGCCGTCCCAGCCGACCGCGACGGCGGTGTGGCCGAGCGCCTGCGCCTTCTCCATGGCGCGTTCGAGGTCGGGCGTGAGGTGCTGCGACCACTCGGCGAGCAGCCGCGGACGGCCCGCGAGGACGCCGTGGCCGTCCACCATGCCCTGGACGCCGAGGCCCTCGACGTTGGCGAAGTCCTCGACCGTGCCGAGGTCGCCGACCCGCTCGACGGCGCCCTTGGCGATGGCCTGGGCGATGGGGTGCTCGGACGCGTTCTCCAGCGCGCCCGCCAGCCGCAGCACGTCCTCCTCGGCGACGCCTTCGGCGGTGACGACGTCGACCAGGGCCATCTTGCCGGTGGTGACGGTGCCGGTCTTGTCGAGCACGACGGTGTCGATCGCGCGGGTGGACTCCAGCACCTCCGGGCCCTTGATCAGGATGCCGAGCTGCGCGCCGCGCCCCGTCCCGACCATCAGCGCGGTCGGGGTGGCGAGGCCGAGGGCGCACGGGCAGGCGATGATCAGCACGGCGACCGCGGCGGTGAAGGCGCCGGCGAGCGGCTCGCCGGTGCCGATCCAGAAGCCGAGCGTGCCGAGCGCCAGCGCGATCACGACCGGGACGAAGACGCCCGAGATCCGGTCGGCGAGCCGCTGCACCTGCGCCTTGCCGGTCTGCGCGTCCTCCACCAGCCGCGCCATCTGCGCGAGCTGGGTGTCGGAGCCGACCCGGGTGGCGCGCACCAGCAGCCGCCCGCCCGCGTTCACGGTCGCGCCGGTCACGGTGTCGCCGGGCCCGACCTCGACCGGGACCGACTCGCCGGTCAGCATGGACGCGTCCACGGCGGACGAGCCCTCCTCGACCGTCCCGTCCGTGGCGATCTTCTCGCCGGGGCGGACGACGAACAGGTCCCCCGCGGCGAGCCGGTCGACCGGGATGCGCTCCTCGCGCCCGTCCCGCACGACCGAGACCTCCTTGGCGCCGAGCTCCAGCAGGGCCCGCAGCGCGGCGCCGGCGCGGCGCTTGGACCGCGTCTCGAAGTACCGCCCGGCGAGGATGAACATGATCACACCGGAGGCGGCCTCCAGGTAGATGTTCATCGACCCGTCCGAGCGGGTCATGGAGAACTCGAACCCGTGCTTGATGCCCAGCTCGCCCGCGGTGCCGAAGAACAGCGCCCACAGCGACCACGCGAAGGCGGCCAGCGTGCCGAGCGAGATCAGCGTGTCCATGGTGGCCGTGCCGTGCCGCAGGTTGACCGCCGCGGCCCGGTGGAACGGCCAGCCCGCGTACACGACGACGGGTGCGGCGAGCGTCAGCGACAGCCACTGCCAGCCCTCGAACTGGAGCGCCGGGACCATCGCCATCGCGATCACCGGGATCGACAGCACCACCGCGGTGACCAGCCGCTGCCGCAGCGGGCGCAGCTCGTCGGCCGGCTCCGGGGCCGCCTCCTCGGCGGCCCGCGGCGGGGCGGGCAGGGCGGCGGAGTAGCCCGCCTTCTCGACCGTGGCGATCAGCTCGTCGGCCGACACGTCCGCCGCGAACTCGACCCTGGCCTTCTCGGTGGCGTAGTTGACCGTGGCGGTCACGCCGTCCATCTTGTTGAGCTTCCGCTCGATGCGGTTGGCGCACGAAGCGCACGTCATACCGCCGATCGCCAGCTCGATACGCCCGGACACAGCGTCCGTGCTCATCGCGTCCTCCTCTGCTTCGATCGGAACGTCAGTGGGTGTGGGGCCGGTCGTCGTGCCCGGGCTCGGGCTCCTCGCCCTTCTCCTGGGCGGGGACCTGCCCGGCGTGCACCGTGAACTCGGCGGTGCGGACCTTGCCGTCGTGCTTGAAGTCCAGGTACAGGCGGTACGCGCCGGAGCTGGGCGCCTCGGCGAAGAACGTGATGCCGGGTCCGGGCTCGGTCTCGCCGTCGCCGGGCTCCCCGTCCGGGTGGACGTGGAGGTAGGCCAGGTCGCCCTGCCTCAGCGCGACGAGGTGCCCGTAGGCCTCCAGGTACGGCTCCAGGTCGGTGACCGGCTTGCCGTCCTTGCTCACGGTGAGGGTCAGTTCGGCGGACTTGCCGGGGGTGAGGCCCCCGGTGAGGCGCACCTCGTAGCCGTCCACCTTCGCGACCTGCTCGGGCTCGGGCAGGGGCGCGTGCTTCAGGTCGCCGGGGACGAACACGTCCGTGCCGAGCGTGAGCTGCCGCTTCGCGCCGTCCGGCTGGATGTCGGTGAAGAACCGGTACACGCCGGGCTTGGCCAGCGTGATCGGGACGGTCCAGACGCCGCCCCCGGTCTCGGTCGGGTGCAGGTGCTGGAAGCCGGACAGGTCGCGCCGCGCCACGATCAGGTGCAGGCGCTTGCCGTGCAGCGGCTTGAACCCGGTGACGGGCCTGCCGTCCGGTCCGTTGATCGTGAACCGGAAGTCCGTCTTCTCACCGGCGGTGAGGACGGTCTTCTGCGGGGCCAGCGTGAAGCCGTCCTCCGACACCTGGAGGCCGCCCGGGGCGTGGGACGCCGCGGTCTCGTGGCCTCCGCCCCCGTGGCCGCCGCCGTGCCCGCCGCCGCCGTTCTCATGGGACGCCATCGTCGCCGTTCCTCCGACGGGGCCGACGATCTTGCCGACGCCCGCGGCGCCGCCGAAGACGACCGCCAGACCCACGGCGTAGGCCCCCAGCCTGGTCGCGCTGTTCATGCCGTTTCACTCCGCTCGATGTTCCGAGGGACGCACCCCGCCCGGGGGCGAGGCGCGGTCCGCTCAGGTCAGCTGGTATCCGGCCTCCTCGACGGCGTCCTTGACCCGGGCGTCGTCGAGGGGGGTCTCGCTGGTGACGGTGACCTGGCCGGTCTGGAGGTCGACGTCCACGCCGGTCACACCGGCGATCTGCTCGACCTCCTCGGTCACCGAGCTCACGCAGTGGCCGCAGGTCATCCCGCTGACGGTGTAGGTGGCGGTGCTCATCGCGTCTCCCTCGGTCTCTTACCCCTGGGGGGTATCTCGTGCGCCTCATGCTGCCATAACCGGACACCCGTGACAACCCCTAGGGGGTATGTCTGATTCCGAGATCCGGGTCACACCGGCCCCCAGGGTTTTCCACAGGCGTCCACAGGGCTGTGGACGAACGTTCCGGCAGCTCGGCACGTCGCGGATACTGAAGCCATGCCTGAGCTACCTGAGGTGGAGGCGCTGGCGGGGTTCCTGCGGGAGCGCGTGGTCGGCCATGTCGTCGCCCGTGTCGATGTTCTCGCCATCTCCGCGCTGAAGACCTACGACCCGCCGGTGACCGCGCTCGGCGGGCTGACCGTCACCGGCGCGGCCCGGCACGGCAAGTTCCTCGACCTGGACGTCGACGGGCTGCACCTCGTCATCCATCTCGCCCGCGCCGGCTGGCTGCGCTGGCGCGACGAGATCCCCGCCAAGCCCGTCCGGCCCGGCGGGAAGAACCCGCTGGCCCTGCGGGTGCACCTGGACGACGGGTCGGGCTTCGACCTCACCGAGGCCGGCACGAAGAAGGGGCTCGCCGTCTACGTCGTCCGCGACCCGGACGACGTGCCGGGCGTGGCGTCCCTCGGCCCCGACCCGCTGGACGAGTCGTTCACCACCGGGGCCCTGGCCGCGATCGTCAATGGCAAGCGCAGCCAGATCAAGGGCCTGCTGCGCGACCAGAAGGTGATCGCCGGCATCGGCAACGCCTACTCCGACGAGGTGCTGCACGTCGCCAGGATGTCCCCGTTCAAGATCGCTTCCTCGCTGACCGAGGAGGACGTCGCCGTCCTGCACGAGGCGATCGTCACCACGCTGCGGGACGCGGTGGAGCGCTCGCGCGGCCTGGAGGCGCAGGACCTCAAGGGAGAGAAGAAGACCGGCCTGCGGGTGCACGGCCGCGCCGGCCAGAAGTGCCCGGTGTGCGGCGACACGGTCCGCGAGGTGTCGTTCGCCGACTCGGCGCTCCAGTACTGCCCCACCTGCCAGACGGGCGGCAAACCGCTCGCCGACCGCCGCATGTCCCGCCTCCTCAAGTAGCGCGGGAAGGCGGACGGATCCGGCTGTGGACGGGGCGGCCCGGGCGTATCGTGGCGCGCGTCCGCGGTGATCGCGTCCGCGGGATCGCGTCAGGAGCCGCCATGGGATCCCCCCGCCCCCACCCGCCCCGCCCGGCGGCCCCGGCTACGGCGCTCCGCCGCCGCCCTACGGCACGCCGCCTCCCGCCCCGCGGTACGCGCCCCCGGGCTACGGCCATCAGCCGCAGGCGCCCGGTTACCCGCCGCCGATGCAGGGCGGCTATCCAGCGCCTCAGCAAGGCGGCCACCCCGCGCCGCAGTACCCGCACCCCCAGCAGCAGCAGCCGCAGCAGCCCGCTGACCTGTACGGATCGCCGATCCTCGTCTACGACCAGCCGGCGCAGTTCTTCTCGACCGAGGCCAATTACACGATCTGGAGCCCGCAGGGGCAGCCCGCGGCGTACGTCCGGGAACAGGGTGTGAGCGGCGCGAAGAAGGCCCTGCGCGTCATGAACCAGAACAGCCAGACCAAGGCCGAGCGCAAGCTGTCGATCCTCCGCCCGGACGGCATGCCGTACTTCCTGTTCTACAAGCCCTACGGGTTCATGGGCACGCCCGTGATGCAGGTCCTGACCCCGCACGGCGGGCTGATCGGGCACCTGCGCAAGCGCGCGATGCGCGGCTGGGAGATCCTCGACCCGCACGAGCGGCAGATCGGCTACTACGAGCTGCTGAGCGGCCGGATCACCGACTGGCAGCAGCAGGAGCTCGCCCGGATGCAGCGCGGGTTCGCCGGGATGGGCGATCTCTTCTCCCAGGTGTTCACCGGGGCCGACCGCTACGTCCTGCGGATGCACGTCCAGTTGCAGGAGCCGATGCGCACGCTCGTGCTGGCCTGCCCGCTGGCGTTCGACACCGCCGTCTCCCAGAACCGCAGCCTCGGCGGCCTGTTCTGATCCGCGTTCCGCGCCGCGAAAGGCGTCAGGCCCCGGCGGGCGCCGGGGCCTGACACTCGGGTCGGTGGACGGAGCCGGAACGGGGATGGCTCGTCCGGACCGGCGGAAGGGTCAGCGGACCTTCGGGACGTTCCCGAAGACCGGGCCGATCTGGCTCCAGCGGTGCAGCTGGCAGCCGTCGTCGCGGGTGAACGTGGTGTCGATCTGCTTGCCCCGCCAGGTGCCCTTGACCGTGGCGATCTCCGGACCGCCGTAGATCTTGGTGCACATCTGGTCCTTGGGGACGGGTGCGAAGGGTTCCTTCACCTTGGTGAGCGCCGCGCAGGCGCCGGCCGCCTCGGGATGGTCGCCGCCGGGCGGCTCGCAGGTCAGCCGCCAGGTCTTGGCGGGCGCCTCCTTGGAGGCCTTGACCTGCACGGTGAGTGTGTCCGCCGGTGAGCCGGACGGCTGCACGGACGTCGTGCCCGAAGGCCCTCCGGCGGAGTTTCCGTTTGCCTGTTCGTCGCCGCAGGCGGCCGTGGACAGGAGCATGGCCAGCCCGGGCGCTGCGAAAAGGAGCGTCCGATACCGCATGCGTGATTCGACGCAGGGGGGCTTCGCGCGGTTCCATGGGGGGTGTGATGAATTTCGGGGAAGACGTACCGGCCGTTGTCGCCGCGGACGTTCCGCAGGACGGCTACCTGCTGGACGTCCGGGAACAGGACGAGTGGGACGCGGGCCACGCGCCCGCGGCGGTCCACATCCCCATGCGCCAGCTCGGCGACCGCGCCGGGGAGGTCCCGCGCGACCGGGAGGTCTACGTGATCTGCCGGTCCGGGGCGCGGTCCGCGCAGGTCACGTCCGCGCTGAACCAGGCGGGGTGGCTGGCGAGGAACGTCGACGACGGCATGCACGGGTGGGCCGGCGCCGGGCGCCCGATGGAGGGCGCGGGGGACGGCCCGCCCTATGTCGCCTGATCGGGCGGACGCCGAGTGATCTGACCCGGATGCCCTCTTTTGGGGGAGGACGGGCGGTTGTACGATCGGGCCTGACCGATAACCGCGGGAGCTCGGGCCACAGCCGGGCTGAGAGGGCGGCCTCCGAGGCGTCGCCGACCGCATGAACCTGTCCGGGTAATGCCGGCGTAGGGAGTGTGCGTCCCGTGACGTCCGATGTCGAAAAGCGCCCTGAGGGCGAGCGCGCCCGCGACGAGGTCCCGTTCACCCTCGACGAGCCCGCCCCGAAGGTCCTCGGATTCTGGGACCAGAGCGCCTTCTGGGGGAACCTCGGCGTCAGCCTCCTGGCCTTCTCCGGCGCCTACACCGTCCTCGCGCCGGACGCCGACGGCCGACCGACGATCTCGATCATGGCGGGCATCGTCGCGATGGCCGTCGGGACGGCCCTCGGCGGGCTGATGCTCGGCCTCGCCGCCGTGCCCGGGGCGCGCACCGGGCAGCCCGCGATGGTGCTGCTGCGCGGCCTGTTCGGGGCGCGGCTGTCGTACGCGCCGACCGTCCTCAACATCGCCCAGCTGATCGGGTGGGGGACGTTCGAGCTGATCGTCATCGCCGACGCCGCCCGCGAGCTGTGGGACGGCGTCCCGCGCTGGGGCTACGTGGTCGCCGCCGGCGCGATCACGACCGTGCTGACGGTCTGGCCGCTCGGCTCGGTGCGGCTGCTGCGCCGCTACGTGACCGTCGCGGTGGCGATCGCGCTCGTGTACTTCTACGTCCGGCTCGTCCAGGAGCCGCTGCCCGACCTGACGCAGGGCTCGTGGGGCGGGTTCTGGCTCGGCGCCGACGCCGCGCTGGCCGTGTCGATCTCCTGGGTCCCGGTCGCCGCCGACTACACCCGGCACGCGCGCACCGAGCGCGGGGCGTTCGGCGCCGCGGCCGTCGGCTACTCCGTCACGCAGATCGTCGCCTACGTCCTCGGGCTGCTCGCGCTGGCGCTGGTCGCGGGCGATTCGGAAAGGATCTTCGACCCATTCCTCGGCGCCTCGCTGGGCGTGGTGTTCTTCGCGGTGTTCGTGCTGCGGGAGGCCGACCAGTCGTTCGCCGACACCTACTCCACGGCGGTGTCGATCCAGAACCTGTTCCCCCGGGCCGACCGCCGGGTGCTGAGCGTGGCGCTCGGCATCGGCATCACCGTGCTCGCGCTGGTCCTGGACATCGGCGACTACGCGGGCTTCCTGTCGCTGATCGGGTCGGTGTTCGTGCCGATGCTCGGCGTGCTCGCCGCCGACTTCTTCCTTGGCCGCCGCCGGGCGGGCGGATGGGACGTCTCGCGGACGGCGCCGTCGCGCTGGGGCATGATCGCGGCATGGGCGGCGGGGTTCGTCGTCTACCAGCTCGTCAACCCGGGAACGGTCGCCCGCTGGGCCGGGTTCTGGTCGGACGTCCGGGACGCGCTGCACTTCACGCCGCAGACGTGGATGAGCGCCTCGCTGCTGTCGTTCCTGGTCGCAGGGGTCGCGGCCCTGCTCATCGGTAGGCTTACCAGACGGTAAGGTTTGGGTCGAAGGCAAGTTTCGGCGCAAGTTGCCCGGCGGCATGCCGGAGTCCGGTGGCACGATGACAGACGTGTATCAGCACGTGCACGATCCGATCGCGCGGGCCGTCATCGAGAGCGCCGCGGACGCGATCGTAGCCGTGGACCAGCGGCACCGTGTCACCGTCTGGAATCCGGCGGCCGAGCGCATGTTCGGCTGGAGCGCCGAGGAGATGCTCGGCCGGGTCCCGCCGATCGTCCCCGACGAGCTGAAGGCCGAGCACAACGCCGTCCAGGAGCGGCTGCTCACCCGGCGGGGCGGCGAGGGCGAGAGCGACGGCGGGCAGATCTCGATCGCCACCCGCCGCTTCCACCGCGGCGGCCGGCTCATCGACGTGCGCATCGACACCAGCCTGCTGAAGGACCCGAACGGCACGCTGCTCGGCTGGGTCGGGGTGTACCACCCGGTCGAGGACGACGAGATCCTCCAGCACCGCATGACCGAGCGGGCGCGGCTGGTCCGGCGACTGAACGACATCGTCGCCGACCTCGGCGCCGAGCTCGACCTCGCCGTCGTGCTCGACCGGATCACCGCCGCGCTCATCGAGCTGACCGGCGCCGACGCCGGCGGCTTCGTCAAGATCGAGGGCGAGCGGCTGCGGCTGGTCAGCATGTCCGGGCTGCCGGAGCGGATGCGCGGCCGGTGCGCCGAGCTGCGGCCGAGCCTGGTCGGGGAGCTGCTGCGGTCGGGCAAGACCGTGAAGCTCGCGACGGGCGAGCGGCGCCTCGGCGACCTGATCTGGTCGGAGCTGCCCGGCCTGCACACGATCGCCCTCGGCCTGTCGTACCTGCAGAACCGGCCGTACGGCGCGCTGTACGCGCTGTTCTCCGGACGCAAGGTCGGGCACACCGAGCTCGAACTGCTGGAGCTGCTCGCCGGGCACGCCGGGGTCGCGGTCGGCAACGCCGTCGCCTACGCGGAGGTCGTCCGGCAGCGGGCGCACGAGCGCGCCGTCATCGACTCCAGCGCCGACGGCATCGCGGTGCTGGACCACGACCTGGTCGTCCGGCACTGGAACAACGCCGCGCGGACCCTCACCGGCATCCCGCCGCAGGACGCGATCGGGCGCCCGCTGCCGTTCGACATGCCCGCGCTCGGCGAGATGCTCACGTTCCGGCTGGAGTCGGGGACGTGGCTGAACGTGCTGGCCGCCGAGATCGAGGAGACCGGCGAGCTGGTCGTCGACTTCCGCGACGTCTCGGAGGCCAAGGCGCTGGAGGAGGCCAAGGACCTGTTCCTCGCCACGACCAGCCACGAGCTGCGGACGCCGATCACGGTCGTGCAGGGGTTCGCGTCCACGCTGGTCAACCGGTGGGACGAGCTGACCGACGCCGACCGCCGCGCCGCCGTCGCGACCATCGCCGAGCGCGCCCAGTCGCTCGCGCGGCTCGTCGAGCACCTGTTGCTCGGTTCCCGCGCCGGAGCCGACGAGCTGGCGGTGACGATCGAGCCGTTCGACCTCGTCCGCGTCCTGGAGGGCGTGGTCGGCGGGTTCCGCTCGCTGTCGCCGCTGCACCGGGTGGAGCTGGAGATCGAGCCGGACCTGCCCCCGTGCGACGGGGACGCGATGGCCACCGACATCGTCCTCGGGCAGCTGCTGGAGAACGCGTTCAAGTACTCCCCGGACGGCGGGACCGTGCGGGTGCGGGCCCGCCGCGAGGGCGCTGGCATCGTCGTCACGGTCTCCGACGAGGGCATCGGCATCCCGATCGGCGACCTTGAGCGCATCTTCGAGCGGTTCGTCCAGGGGGACGCGGGGGACCGCCGCAGGTTCGGCGGCATCGGGCTCGGCCTCTACATCGTCAAACGGCTGACGGAGGCGCAGGGCGGCACGATCTCCGCGCACCCGGCAGGGCGTGAGACATCTCACACCGAAACCCCCCAAACGGCTAACAATAGGTCTGTAGACCCCGAAAACCCCGAAGAGGAACGGAGTACTCGGCTACTCTCCGTCACCGAGAGGCGCGGTCCCGCAGGTGGCGCCCGGGCGGGCGAGGGGACGTGCATGCGCCTGGTGTTGCGTTCCGCGGGATGAGCGGACGGTTACTTACCGTGCGGACAGTCCGCCCCGGGCGGTCCGGTGAGACGGGCGTGACCAGCGCTTTCGGTGGTCTCGCGGGGTGGCAGGCTGGGAACGGTGCGGAGAAGTGCGGTGTCGGCGGCGTGTGACGGACGAAACGCGTGCGTGAGGAGTAAATCCGCCGTTGGCTGGATAGATCCTTGGTTGGTCGCCGTTGGTGACGAGATTCCGATCCCGGGGGTGATCACCGTGACCGGACGGCTGATGACTCGTTGTGCAGGTGGTGAACTGATCCGTTCGGGTTTCCCGTCATGGCCATCAGGGCATTTCGGACGTACCGGAAGGGTGATGACGGAACACGTCCGAGTGAGCGGAGCATCGGGGAGGTGAGGGCGTCGAGCGTCGTACTGCTGCCACACGCACCGTCCAGCGTCGCGGTCGCCCGCAGGCGCCTCAGTTCGGAGCTGGCCGACTCGGGCGTCTACGACTCGGTCGTCGACGACGCCAGCGTCATCGTGAGCGAGTTGCTCAGCAACGCCCTGCGGCACGCGCGGCCGCTGCCGTCCGGCCAGGTGAAGGTCTGCTGGCTGTGCCGCGGTGACCTCCTCGAACTGGAGGTCAGCGACGGCGGCGCCATGACCGAGCCGCGCCGCGGCCCGGGCACGCTGTCCTCGCTCGGCGGGCGCGGGCTCGGCATCGTCGAGGCCCTGTCCGAGGGCTGGGGCGTGCGCCACGAGGACGGCACCACGACGGTCTGGGCCATCCTGCGGACGCCCAGGTCGTCCGGCGACGACCGGATGGCCGCCCCTGCGGGTGCGCACGCCGTCGTCCCGGATCTGTCCGCCTTTCCCGACCTGCTGGACGAGCCGGACGAAGACCTCTGCAACGGAACCAGGAGTGAAGTGGCTCCAAGCCGGGCATATCCGGCATAGAGCGACCCTGCCTGGAAGGAACCCCGCCCGACCTTGTATGGTCCTCTCCAACGCTCGGGCGATGTCGTGCCCCCGTCGACATCGCGAGCGTTGAATGTTCTTCCCGGCGCCGCGCGCCTCTGAGCCCCCGGCGCCGGGAAGAACGCAGAACCGCACTCCGCCGGTGAGGGCTCAGATCTCCTCGCGGAGGATCGGGCACGACATGCAGCGCGGACCGCCGCGCCCCGTCCCGAGCTCGCTCCCGCTGATCCGGATGACCTCGATCCCGGACGCCTCCAGCTGCGCGTTGGTCTCGATGTTGCGCTCGTAGGCGACGCACAGGCGCGGGGCCACGGCGAGGGTGTTGTTCCCGTCGTCCCACTGCTCGCGCTCGGCCGTGACCGGGTCGAGCCCGGTGTCGATCACCTTGAGGCGGTCCAGGCCCATCGCGTCGGCGGCGGCCTGGAGGAACGGGCGCGGTTCGGCGACGCGCAGGTGGCCCTCGTCCAGCGTCACCGTGTAGGCGGTCAGCGAGTGCGCCACCGGCGGGTACATCACGACGGTGTCGACGTCGACCATCGTGCAGACGGTGTCGAGGTGCATGGTGGCGCGCTCCTGCGCGATCGGCACGGCCAGCACCGTGTGCGCCAGCCCGGCCCCGATCACCTGGCGTGCCAGGCGCTCGACGCCCGCCGGCGTCGTCCGCTCGCCGGTGCCCACGGCGATCACGCCCGGGCGCAGCAGCAGGACGTCGCCGCCCTCCAGATGCTCCAGGGACGGGGTGTAGACCGGCTCCACCCCGGCGAACCGCGGATGGTGCGCGTAGACCAGCCCCGTGAGGGCCGACTCGCGCCGCCGCGCCTCCATCGCGAGGCTCGTCACCGCCACGCGGTCGCCGATCCAGGTGCTGTTGTCGCGGGTGAACAGCAGGCCCGGCAGCGGATCCACGATGAAGTCCTGCTCGTCCATCAGCCGGTAGACGAGGCCGTGCCCGGCCTTCAGCTCCTCGTGCGCGAGCCCGGCGATCAGCGTGTGCGCGAGGTTCTCCGGGTCGAGCCCGCGCAGGTGGTCCTCGACCACGCGGCGGAGCTGGTCCCCGAGGCGCAGGTCGACGATGGCGTCGGCGATCGCCTGCTCGCGTGCGGCCTCGTACTCCAGGGCGTCCTGCAGCAGCTCGGTCACGTACAGGACCTCGACGCCGCGCGACCGCAGCGCCTCGGCGAACGCGTCGTGCTCCTCCTGCGCCCGGCCCGCCCACGGGATCGCGTCGAACAGGAGCTTGTCGCTGTTGCGCGGGGTCAGCCGCTTGAGCTCCGCGCCGGGACGGTGCAGCAGCACCGTCCGCAGCCGTCCGACCTCGCTGGTGACCCGGTGCTCGTGCGCTGTCTTCGCTGCCGTCACCCTCCGCAGTCTAGGCGGCGGACGATATGCCACTATTCGAGGGTGATCGGCAGGAACGCGGGGCTGCCCCTCCATCTCACGTCGGCGACGATGCTGCGCGTTTCGGCCGAGGGCGTCGCGACCGCGCTGGTCCTGACCGTCCAGGCGCGGACGGGCCACGCCGCCACCGCCGGGTACCTGCAGACCGCGATGACGCTGCCGTACGTGCTGAGCGGGCCCGTGATCGGCAACGCGCTGGACCGGGTGGCGCGCCCCCGCCGCGGCGCCGTCGCCCTCGCCGCCTGCTACGCCGCCTCGACCGGGCTGCTGCTGGTCCTCGCGGGACGCTCGCCGCTCGCCCTGGCGCTCGTCGTCGCCGCCGTGATCGGCTGCACCGAGCCCATCGTCGTCGCGCTGACCAGCCTGCTGCCCCGGTTCGTCCCGGCCGGCCGGCTCTCGCGCGCCTACGGCCTGGAGGCCTCCAGCTACAACCTCGCCGGGATCGCCGGCCCCGGCCTCGCCGCCGGGATCGCCGCCGTGGCCGGCGGCCAGTACGCCGGGACCGCCGTGGTCGCGGTCGGCGTCCTCGGCCTCCTGACCCTTCCGTTCCTGCCCTTCCCAGGCCCGTCCGCGAGCCCGGACGCCGCCGCGCCGGGTGCGGCGGCGGTGGAGGCCGCGGCCGACACGGGCGCGGTCGGCGGGCGGGCGGCGGCCATCGAGACCGACACGGGCCCCGAGGCCCGCCCGCCCATGGCGGGGGCGCTCTCGGTGATCACGGGCGGGCTGGTGGTGCTGGCCCAGGGCCGGGTGCTGCGGGCCCTGACCGTCGCGACGACGCTCGCGTGGACGGGCTTCGGCGGCGTCGCCGTCACGGCGGTGCTGCTCGCCGGGCACATCGGCGCGTCGCCCAGCGCGGGCGGACGGCTCCTCGTGGCCATGGCCGTCGGCTCGCTGATCGGCTCCCTGGCGTCCAGCCGGTGGCTGACGCCCAGGCACGCCGAACCCGTCATGATCGCCGGACTCGTCGCGTTCGGGGCCTCGCTCGCCGCCCTCGCCGCCGCGCCGTCCATGCCGTGGGCGATGGCGGCGTTCGTCGCCGCGGGGATCGCGGAGGGACCCGTGTTCGCGGCCACGCTCATGCTGCGCCAGCGCGAGTCGCCCCCCGACCGGCTCGGGCAGGTCAACACCACGGGCGGCAGCCTCAAGATCGGAGCGTCCGCGGTCGGCGCCGCGCTGACCGCCGCGTCCGCCGACGCGATCGGCCCGGTCGGCCTGGTCCTCGCGATCGCCGGATTCCAGTTCGCGGGCGCCCTGTTCGGCTACCTCCTCCTGCGCGCACCGGCACGTGAGGGCCGCGCCGGCGTCGTCGAGGACGGTTCCTGAACCGGAGGGACCCGCGCACGGCCGTCCGGGCAAGAGGGGGTGAAACGTCCACGACCGAGAGGTCCGCGCATGCCGACAACGAGCCGCTCCTCGCCGTCCCGGAGGCCCGAGCCCGCCGCCGACGACGAACCCGCCGACGCATCCCTGATCGCCGCTTCCCGGACCGAGCCCGAGAGGTTCGCGGGCCTGTTCCACCGGCACGCCACGGAGATCATGCGGTACGTGACGCGGCGCCTCGGCCGGGACGCGGCCGAGGACGTCGTCGCCGAGACCTTCCTCGTCGCCTTCGACCGCCGCCACCGCTACGACCCGGCGCGCCCCGACGCGCGCCCCTGGCTCTACGGAATCGCGACCAACCTGATCCGCCGCCACCGCCGTGCCGAGGTGCGGGCGCTGCGCGCGCTCGCCCGCAGCGGACTCGACCCGGTCACCGAGCCGTTCACGGACGCGGTCGAGAACCGCGTCCAGGCAGGCGCCCGGTCGCGGGCGCTCGCGGGTGCCATCGCCGGGCTTCCCGCCGCGCAGCGCGAAGTGCTGCTGCTGGTGACGTGGGCGGGGCTGACCTACGACGAGGTCGCCGAAGCCCTCGCGGTCCCCGCCGGGACGGTCCGGTCCCGCATGAACAGGATCCGCCGCAAGCTGCGCGAAGCCCTCGCCGAGGAGAACCACGATGGATGAGCTGAAGCTGGTGGAGCGGCTGCGCTCCGAGGTCCCCCTGGACATCGACGTGACCGGGGCCGAGAACCGCTGGCGGCGTGGGCGCGGCGGGCCCGTCCGGCGGCGGCGCCCGCTGCTGCCGTCCGCCGTCGCCGCCGCGGCCTGCGCGGGCGTGGTGGCCACGTTCCTCGTCGCTCACCAGGAACCCGGGCGGGCGGCCAACGTGGCCGCCGTCCTCGACCGGGCCGCCGACCGGGCGGCGGGCGACCCGTCCCCGCGCGCCGGCCAGATCGTCTACCAGGAGACCGTGACCCGGCGGCGGGTCGGCGGCCTGGGCCGCTGGTACGAGGTCCGCACCCGGACCTGGCTGCCCGCCGGGGGCGCGGGGAGCGGCCTCATCATCGAGAAGAACTCGATCCGGCCGCGTCCGGGAGAGGAGCTCCCGCCGGACGGCGAGACCCTGGTCGGCCCCTGCCCGGCGTCGCCGCCGATCGAGCGCCCCTACCTCGGAGCCCTGCCCACCGACACCGGCGACCTGCTCGACCTCCTGGCCGACCGGGGTGAGGGCGACCGGGGCGACCGGCAGTGGGCGGCCGCGACCGACCTGGTCGACCGGCCCGCGCCGCCCCGGGTGCGCGCGGCGCTGTACCGGGCGATCGCCGAGATCCCCGGAGTCCGGCTGCGGGACGACGGCCTGGACGCCGCGGGAAGGCACGGGGTCGCGGTGACCCGCACCCAGGACGGCGTCCGCGACGAGCTCGTCTTCGACCGCGCCGGCCACCGCTTCCTGGGCACCCGCAACGTCATCACCGACAAGGGCCACCCGTTCGGCCCGCCGGGCACCACGACCCAGTCCAGCGCCCTTCTGAAGACCGCGATCGTCGACCGGGCCCCGCTCCACGGCCCTGACGCGACCCCGTCCAGCTGCTGATCCCGGAAGGACGGTGACCGGCCTTGCCCCAAGGGCAGGGCCGGTCACCGCGAGCGGCGGGAAAACCTGTCGACTTTCGCCGGGGGCGGACGTAATGTCCGGGGCATGTTCCTCGCAGCCGGCACCCGGACGCTCGCAGGCATCGCCCTGCTGAGCGCGGTGCCGGCTGCCTTCTCGGCGGCAGCCGCGGACGCCTTCGACGGCCTGCGAAGCTGACCCCTCTCCGTCCCCTCCGGAGAACCAGCGGAGGGGGGTTGTCACAAGACTGGCGCCTGCGTGCGCGCAGTCGGTTCTCACCGGATCCACCAGTGAGGACGAGGACCAATGGCCAAGCAGCTGTACGAGCGCGACAAGCCGCATCTGAACATCGGCACGATGGGGCACGTCGACCACGGCAAGACGACGCTGACCGCGGCGATCACCAAGGTGCTCGCCGACCGCGGGCTGGCGTCCCCGGTGCCGTTCGAGCGCATCGACCGCGCGCCCGAGGAGCGCGACCGAGGCATCACGATCAACGTCGCGCACGTCGAGTACGCGACCGCGACACGGCACTACGCCCACGTCGACATGCCGGGCCACGCCGACTACGTGAAGAACATGATCTCCGGTGCCGCCCAGGTGGACGGGGCCGTGCTGGTCGTGTCCGCCCAGGACGGCGCCATGCCGCAGACGCGCGAGCACGTCGTGCTGGCGCGGCAGGTCGGCGTCGGGCACATCGTGGTGGCGCTGAACAAGGCCGACATGGTCGAGGACACCGAGCTCCTCGACCTCGTCGAGCTGGAGGTCAGGGACCTGCTCACCGAGTACGGGTTCCCCGGCGAGGAGGTCCCGATCGTGCGCGTGTCCGGCCTGCGGGCGCTGGAGGGCGACCCGTACTGGACGGCCCGGATCGTCGACCTGCTCGACGCGATCGACGCCTACGTCCCCGTGCCGCGCAGGGTGCTCGACAGCCCGTTCCTGATGCCGGTCGAGAGCGTCCTCACGATCACCGGGCGCGGCACCGTCGTGACCGGGGTCGTGGCCCAGGGCGCGATACGGCTCGGGGACGCCGTCGAGATCGTCGGGCTCGGCGAGACGTTCGGCTCCGTCGCGACGGGGCTGGAGACGTTCGGGCAGACGATGGACCACGCCGAGGCGGGCGACAACACCGCCATGCTGCTGCGCGGCGTCAAGCGGGACCAGGTGCGGCGCGGCCAGGTGGTCAGCGCGCCGGGCGCGATCCGGCCGCACCTGCGGTTCCGGGCCCGGGTCCGGGTGCTGACCGCCGACGAGGGCGGGCGGAGCAGGCCGTTCCTCCACGGCTACCGGCCGCAGTTCCACTTCCGCACCACGGACGTGGTCGGCGGCGTCGACCTCGGCGAGGGCGGCATGGCGCTGCCCGGCGACTCGGTCGACATGGCCGTCGAGCTGGGCAAGCCGGTCGCGATGACCGAGGGGCTCGGCTTCGCCGTCCGCGAGGGCGGCCGGACGGTCGGCGCGGGCACCGTCACCGCGCTGCTCGACTAGCGGGACAGGGGCCCCGGCACTCGCCGGGGCCCCTAACCTTGATCGGGTAGATCCCCCGGCCTCCGGTGACCGAGTGGTCGCGAACGGCTGGCGGATGCGATCTTGATGTGGTGAGATTCCGACATCACCCCCGCAGATTCCCCCGTCTGGAGCACGTGTGCGATCCCCCCGCGCCCTGATTCCCCTGCTCTCGGTCTGTGCGGCCGCCGCGGTCGTGACCGCGGCCGCCACCGGTGCCAGCATCGAGGGCCTGCCGGGCGGCGGAGGCCCCGCCCACGCCGACGGGGCCGCGCCACGCCCCGCCGCGGTGACGATCAACGCGGTGAGCTGGAACGTCTGCGGGGACACCGGCTGCCCCACCGGCACCGCGCCCGCCAAGACCACCAAGGAGATCGTCCAGCGGATGCGCGCGACCGAGGTCGGCGGCCGCACGGTGCGCCCGAACGCCGCCCTCCTCCAGGAGGTCTGCGAGGGCCAGATCCGCTCCTTCAAGACGTCCCTGCCCAAGTGGAGCTGGGCGTTCGCGCCCGGCGACGGGGCCTGCGCGGCCGGGCAGGGCCGCGCCGGCGTCGCCATCGGCACCGACGCCCCGCTCACCGCGCACCGGCAGGCCAGGCTGCCCGCCCCCTCCGGCGTCACCCGGATCGCCCTGTGCGGCGAGGTCCCGTCCTGGACGACCCGCGTCTGCGTCACCCAGCTCAGCGAGAACGAGAGCACCCAGTGGCGCCGCAAGGAGGCCGGGGCCCTCACCACCCTCGCGGGCACGGACCGCGTCCTCGTCGGCGGCGACCTCGCCGACGCCCCGGAGAGCCCGGCCCTCGACCCCCTCTACACCGCCTACGACGAGTGCGACCAGTCCGGCTCGTCCCGGACCGGCGCGAACACCCGGCAGAGCTGGCAGGGCACCGCCCTCGACAAGACCGACTACCTGTTCATCGGCAAGTCGGCCGCCGCCGTCTCCTGCAGCGTCCCCGCGACCCCGGCCAAGACCTCCGACCACCGCCCCCTCTCAGCAGTGGTCCGATACCAGTAATTCTGCCCAAACACAGCGACAACCTCAGCTTGCGCGGCAACCACGCAAAAAGCTGAGGAGCCGCGATCGCGTCCGAAGGCGGGTTCGAGCGAAGCGAGAACCTGATCGCGCAGCGAGCCGCAAGGCGAGTCGAAGCGATGCCAGCGATCGCCCGCTTTTATCGACGATGGAGGGCCGCCAGGCCCGAAGGAGGAGATAAGAGCAATAAGTTCAGTGCACTCCTCGGTCTGTGTCCTGCCAGTAGGGGGCGCGGAGGTCGCGCTTGAGGATCTTGCCGGTGGGGTTGCGGGGGATGGCGTCGCGGCGCTCTACCGAGGTGGGGCACTTGAAGTGGGCGAGCCGCTCGCGGCAGTAGTCGATGATGTCCCGGTCGGAGGCGTCCTCGGACGCCACGACGATGGCCTTCGGGGTCTCGCCCCAGCGCTCGTCGGGGACGCCGATGACCGCGCAGTCGCTGACGGCCGGGTGGCCCATGAGGACGTTCTCCACCTCGGCGGGGTAGATGTTCTCCCCACCTGAGATGATCATGTCTTTGACGCGGTCGTGGATGTAGAGGTAGCCGTCCTCGTCGAGGTAGCCGGCGTCGCCGGTCCGGAACCAGTTGTCCTCGGACAGCGCGCTCGCGGTCGCGTCCGGCATGCCCCAGTAGCCCTTCATGTTCTGCGGCGTCCGGCAGATGATCTCGCCCACCCGGCCGGTCGGCAGCTCCTCCCCGGTGGCCGGGTCCACGATCCTGAGCTCGGTGGTGTCGTTCGGCAGGCCGGCGCTGCGCAGCCGGTGGGCGTTCGGGCCGTCCGGGTCGTGGTCCTCGGGGGGCAGCGAGGTGATCGCGCCGGTGACCTCCGTGAGGCCGTACACCTGCCGGAACTCGGTCGTCGGCAGCATCGCCATGGCGGTGCGCAGGACGTCCTCGCTGATCGGGGACGCGCCGTACAGCATGAGCCGCAGGCTGGACATGTCGGCGGCGGTGACCTCGGGGATCAGCGGCATGAACTGCAGCAGCACCGGGACGAGGAAGATGTGCGTGACGCGGTGCCGCTCGATCCCCCGCGCGATCGCGGTCGGGTCGGGTTCGCGGGTGACGACCCCGGTGAGGCCGTTGTAGACGGCGGAGACGGTGAGCACGTTGCCGGCCACGTGGTACATCGGCATCGCGATCATCAGCACGGACGTCTCGTCGATGTTCCACACGTCGTTGGTCACCGCGAGCGCCGCGAGGAAGTTGTCGTGCGTCAGCATGACGCCCTTGGGCAGGCCCGTCGTGCCGGACGAGTACAGCTGGACGAACACGTCCCCGTTGTCGGGCTCGTACGCCGGGGGTTCGGCGGGGGCGGCGTCGATCCAGGCGGCGTAGTCCTGGTGGGCGTGACCGGCACCGGAGACGACGACCGTCAGCTCGGTGTGTTCGAGCTTGCCGGCGATCGCGTCGAGGACCGGGAGGAACTCGGGGCCGACGACGAAGACCTTCGCCTGCGCGTTGTTGACGATGTAGGCGACCTCGTCGGGCGCCAGCCGGTAGTTCACCGGGACCTGCGCGGCGCCGATCCGGGCCGCGCCGAAGAGCAGTTCGGCGTATTCGAGGGAGTTCTTGTCGAGGACCGCGACGCGGTCGCCGGGACCGAGCCCGGCCGCGGCGAGGGCCGCGGCCACCCGGTCCACGCGCCGGTCGAAGTCGCGGTAGGAGATCTCGGTGTCGCCAGCGATGTACGCGACACGATCGGGATAGGCGAGCGCTCGTTCGCGCAGCACTCCGTCAAGACCTGGCACGATGGGCCCCTTCGCCGATGACCGCCTGGTTGTTCCGGCATCATGCGGTCACCGGCGACATCGCGGCAAGGGGATCGGGCCGCTCGCCTAGCGGCTTTTCGACATCTTTGAGACCGCGGTCACGGCGAGTACCACCACGACGGCGACGAGTCCGATGAAGAAGAAGAACTTCAGCATCGAGAAGATCGCGCCGATGACGGTGATCACCAGCCACACCGCGAGGACCACACCGAGGACGGTCAGGATCGTCTTACCCATGACTCCACCGTATGCGCTCGCCCCACAGGGTTCATCAGCCTGGGGAACGACCTAGGCACCGCCGTGCGGCGGAGGCGCACCCTGAGGACCCCCGGGGACGGGACCCTGACCCCCACCAGGGAAGGGCGGCTGGTAGGACGGCGGCTGGCCGGGGGCGCCGAACGGCCCGCCAGGGGCGCCCGCGTTCCACGGCTGGGACGCGCCGCCGGTCTTGGCCGTCAGGACCCGCAGCCCCGCGAGCCCCGCCGCGGCCACCAGCGCAAGGAGCTCGAACGCCTGGTAGCGCCCGAAAGCGGGCTTCAGGACCGCCGTGAGGAACTCGCCGCTCGGCATCCCCTGCGCGGACAGCATGAGGCCGAGGATCACGCCGATCCGCCCGCCGACCTCCATCGCCACGTACGCCGACAGCCCCGCCAGGATCGGCGCCAGCGGCCCGCGGGGCCGGGTCGGCAGGACGGCCGTGCCGACGACGAGCCCGGCGAACAGGCAGGCGATCAGGAAGTAGGCCGGGGACGTGCGGAAGCCCAGCATCGCCGGGGACGCGTACGACCGCACGGTCATGAACAGGGCGGCGACCCCCGTGGCGAACGCGCCGCCGACCAGGATCAGGGCGATGACCCCGCCGTTGGAGGTCGCAGGGCGATTCTGCGGCATCGCGCCATTAAAGCGGCGTTCGTCCCGTCCCGCAGGTCGCCCAGGTGAAAGCATGATCAACTCCTTACGGGGTGGTGACGTCCCGGGCGGGACCCGCCGCCGGGGCCTAGCTTTAAGGGGTGAACACCGTCCCTCACGCCGGCCGCGTCCTGGTGGTCGACGACGACCCGACGGTGGCCGAGGTCGTCACCCGCTACCTGGCCCGCGACGGGCACGAGGTCGTGTGCGTCGCCGACGGGCGCAGCGCCCTGCGCAGCGCGCTCGACCAGCCGCCCGACCTCGTCGTCCTCGACCTCATGCTGCCCGGGATGGACGGACTCGAGGTGTGCCGGCGGCTCCGCGAGACCTCGACCGTCCCGATCGTGATGCTGACGGCGCTCGGCGCGGAGACCGACCGGCTCGTCGGGCTGGAGACCGGCGCCGACGACTACGTGACGAAGCCGTTCAGCCCGCGCGAGCTGGCGCTGCGCGTCCGGTCGGTGCTGCGGCGGGCGCGGGGCGCGCTCGTCCCGACCGGCCCGTCCGGCCCCCTGCGCGACGGCGACCTCGTCGTGGACGTCAGCGCGCACGAGGCGGAACTGCGCGGCGAGCGGCTCGCCCTCACCTCCCGCGAGTTCGACCTCCTGGCGTTCCTGCTGCGCCACCCGCGGCAGGCCTTCACCCGCGACGAGCTGCTCGAACGCGTGTGGGACTGGACGTTCGGCGACTCCTCCACGGTGACCGTCCACGTCCGGCGGCTGCGCGAGAAGATCGAGGACGATCCGACCGCCCCGCGCCGCATCGTCACCGTGTGGGGCGTCGGCTACCGCTACGAGAGCGCCGGCTCATGATCCCGTTCGAGGATCTGCTCTGGGTGGTCTTCTACGCGGCGCTGGCCGCGTTCGCCGTCGCGGCCGTCGCCCTCGCGGCCCTGCACGCGCTGCGCGGCCGCTCGGTCGCCACGCAGCTGGTCGTCGTCGGCGCCGCCACGGTCCTGGCGACCATCTCCGGCATCCTCGTGATCTCGTTCATGATGCTGCTGAACGACCACGACCGCTCCGTGGTGCTCGCCGTCGTGACCTCGGCCGGGCTGGTCGCGATGGCGGTGTCGGTCCTGCTCGGCCGCCGCCTGGTGGCCGCGAACCGGACCCTGGTCGAGGCCGTCCGCGCCGACCGGTTCCGTCCCCCCGCGGCGCACCTGCCCGCCGAACTGGCGGAGCTGTCGCGCGAGCTGGAGGCCGCCTACGACCGGCTGGCCGCCGCGCACGAGCGCGAACAGGCCCTGGAAGCGAGCCGCCGCGAACTGGTCGCGTGGGTGAGCCACGACCTGCGCACCCCCCTGGCCGGGCTCCGCGCGATGGCCGAGGCCCTGGAAGACGAGGTCGTCGCCGACGAGGAGACGACCCGCCGCTACCACGGCCGCATCCGCGTCGAGGTGGAACGGCTGACCGAGATGGTGGACGACCTGTTCGAGCTGTCCCGCATCCACGCGGGCGCCCTCCGCCTGTCCCGCGAACGCGTCGGGCTCGCGGACCTGGTCGCCGAGGCGGTCGCCGGCGCCGAAGCCCTCGCCCGCGCCAAGGGCGTCCGGCTCCGCGGAGACGTCCGGGAGGGCCTGCCCGTCCAGGTGGACGCCGGCGAGCTGGGCCGCGCGCTCCGCAACCTCGTCGTGAACGCGATCCGGCACACGCCCAGCGACGGCGCAGTCGAGATCACCGGCGAGGTCCGCGGAGGCGAGGCCCGGGTGACCGTGGCCGACGCCTGCGGCGGCATCCCCGAAGGAGACCTGCCGCGCGTGTTCGACGTCGCGTTCCGCGGCGAGGCCGCCCGCACCCCAGGCGGCGGCGCCGGCCTCGGCCTCGCCATCGCCCGCGGCATCGTCGAAGCCCACGCCGGCAAGATCGGCGTCGCCAACACCGGCCCCGGCTGCCGCTTCGAAGTGCGGCTTCCGTGTTGAATTGCTTTTATCTCCTCCTTCGGGCCTTGAGGGCCCTCCATCGTCGATAAAAGCGGGCGATCGCTGGCATCGCTTCGACTCGCCTTGCGGCTCGCTGCTGTGTTTATTGCAGTGCTCTCCTCCTTCGGGCCTGGGGGCCCTCCATCGTCGAGCACCGCGGCGATCGCTGGCATCGCTCCGGCTCGCCTTGCGGCTCGCTTCGCGATCAGATTCTTGCTTCGCTCGAATCTGCCTTCGGACGCGATCGCCACTGTTGGGGTTGTTGGTTGGTTGCTGTGGGGCTGGGGTCTGCGTTTTCGGGCGCGGGATTAATCAGGGGTCCAGTGCCAGCGCAAGGGTTGGGGGTGTTGCTTGGGGGCTGGGGTGGTTGGGGTCGGCGCGTCTGGGCGGGTTAGGGGTCCAGGGTCTCGGTGATGGTGCGGTAGGTGGGGCAGGGCCAGCGGGACATGCAGGCGCGGCAGCGGCGGATGGGGCGGTCGGGGTCGCTGGTGATGCCGCCGGACTCCTGCGGGCGGTGCAGGTCGACCAGGCGCAGGGTGAGGTCGGCGAAGGCGATGACCTCTTCGCGGGCGCCGGCGAGGAAGGCGAGGTCCTCGCGGGACAGGCGCGTACGTACGGGGACGAATCCGTCCTTGTTCACCAGGCGGAACAGGACCTGGGTGGACGCCCGCCACGTGCTGGACTTCGCCGCCCGCGCCCGGATCGTCTCCAGGCGCTCGCGCAGTCGACCATGCCGCTGTTGCACCCGTTCAGGTTCCCCTAATCCCGGCGCCCGTGCGGGGCGAACCCGCGATATCGGCGGACCGGATCGGCCCCTCCGATCGATGGAATCAGTACATTACGGTGCGTAGTTCTCAAAGCGTGCGGGGCTGGCAAGGCGGCGACACGCCCCGGAAACGCCCACGGCGCAGGGGACTTGGCGAACCGCCTGGCTCCCGGGCCGTTCGCGAGATAGTGTGCCGGACGTGGAGCTAAACGTCTCGACCGCGTCTCAGGGAGGTCACGCCGTTGTCACGGCGACCGGTGAGCTCGACCTGTACACCGCGCCCAGGTTGCAGGCGGCCCTCGCGGGCCTGCTGCGCGACCGGGCCGACCACATCGTGGTCGACATGAGCGGCATCGATTTCTGCGACTCGACGGGCATGAACGTGCTGCTCTCGGCCATGAAGCGGCTGAAGGAGCAGGGCGGCGCGCTGGAACTGGCCGCGCCGCGCCCGGCGGTGAAGCGGATCCTGCAGGTGACCGGGCTCGACACCGTCTTCACCGTGACGGAGGCGGCGCCGGTCCTGGACGCCGGCTGACCCTACCGACCACTCGTCCCGATCGTCGGACCCGCGGGTGAACCCCGCGGGTCGTCATCTCGTCGCGCGGGTAACGGCTTGGCCCGTTCCCTCGTGCCCTGCGGCATCGCGCGCCCGTCCCCGACTACGATCGCAAATATGCAGGACGTAGCGGTGTGCATCCCGGCCAAAGACGAAGCCGACCGCATCGCGGCCACGGTCAAGGCCGCCCAGGAGCTTCCCGGCGCCGACCTGGTCGTGGTCATCGACGACGGCTCGTCCGACGGCACCGCGCGGGTGGCCCGCGAGGCCGGGGCGCGGGTCGTGCGGCACAGCCGCAACCGGGGCAAGGGCGCCGCGATGGAGAGCGGCGCCGAGGCGGTCCGGCTGCTGGACGAGGGCCGCGACCGGCCCCGCCACCTGCTGTTCCTGGACGCCGACCTCGCCGAGACCGCCCGCGATGCCGCGCCGCTGGTCGAGCCGGTCAGGGCCGGTGAGGCCGACATGACGATCGCCGTGTTCAGCACGACCGTGAAGCTCGGCGGGCACGGGTTCGTCGTCGGGCTGTCGCGCGACGGGATCCGCCGCGCCACCGGCTGGGAGGCCACCGCCCCGCTGAACGGGCAGCGCTGCCTCACCCGGGCCGCGTTCGACGCCGCGCTGCCGCTCGCCGCCGGGTTCGGGGTGGAGACGGCGCTCACCATCGACCTGCTGCGCGCCGGATTCCGGGTGACGGAGGTGGAGGTGCCCCTCGCGCACCGCGCCACCGGCACGGACTGGCGCTCCCAGCTGCACCGCGCCCGGCAGTTCCGGGACGTGGCCAGAGCGCTCGCCGTGCGCGAACCGGCGGTGGCCAGAGGGCTGGACCGCCTGCGCGGCAGCCGCCAGTGACCCGTCTCGGCACGGGCGGGCTGTGGGGGATCGGGGCCGGCGTCGCCTGCTTCGTCGCCACCGCGCTCCTCGGGCCGTCGGTGTTCGAGCCGGAACTGGAGGGCCCGCGCGCCGAGCCGCCGTACGCGCTGGACGTCCACCCGTCGCCGTACCTGGTGATCGGCCTCGTCGTCGCGGGGATCGCCGCGAGCGCGCTGGGGCTCGGCCTGTGCTTCGCCGCCGTCCGGAGGGGCTGGCGCGTGCGGGCCCTGCCGCTGGTGGCCGCGGGCCTGCTGGCGGCGGCCGCGTTCATGTTCATGCCGCCGGTCGGGTCCACCGACCACCTGAACTACGCCTCCTACGGGCGGATGGCGGCGACCGGCCACGACCCCTACCGCACGAGCGCCGTCGACCTGCCGAAGGACCCGGTGGCCGGGGCGCCCGAGGAGTGGCGGACGACGCCGTCGGTGTACGGGCCCGTCGCCACGGGCGGGCAGGCGTTCGCCGCGTGGATCGGCAGCGGCTCGGTGCGGCTGACCGTCTTCGTCCTGTCGGTGCTGAACGTGCTGGCGTTCGCGGTGACGGCCCTGATCCTCTACCGGATGTCCGCCACGGAGGAGCGGCGGCTCCGCACGGCGCTGCTGTGGACGTGCAACCCGCTCGTGCTGTTCCACCTGGTGGCGGGGGCGCACAACGACGTCCTCGCGATCGCGCCGATGGTGGCCGCGCTCGCCGTCTTCGGCGGCGGGGCCGCGGGCCGGGCGGGCTGGGCGCGCTCCCTCGCGGCCGGTGCGCTGGCCGGGATCGGCACGGCGATCAAGCTGCCCGCCGCCCTCGTCGCCGGGGGCCCCGCGTGGGGGCTGGCGCGCAGGACCTGGACGGAACGCCGGAGCCGGCCGATCGGCCAGCTGGCCGCCCTGATCGCCGGGGGCGCGGCCGTGACGGCGCTGTCCTACGTGCTCGCCGGGCCGCACGCGCTCGACCAGGTCCGCGAGGCCAGCAACATGGTCTCCTTCGCCACCCCCTGGCATCTGCTGGACGAGTCGCTCGGCCGCGGCTCCCAGCGCGACGTCATCAAGCTCGGGGCGATGCTGCTCGGCCTGGTGCTGCTCCTGCTGCTCGTCCGGGCCCTGCCGAAGGAGGACGACCTCGTGCCCGGCGCGGAGGAACGCCGCGTCGCCGCCGCGATCGCCCTCGCGTGGCTCCTCGCCGCGCCCTACGCGCTGCCCTGGTACGACGGGTTCGGGTGGGCCCTGCTGGCGCTGCTGCCCTGGACGCGGATCGACTGGATCCTGCTCGCCCACACCACCGCGCTCAGCCTCGCCTACCTGCCGGCCCGCGCGCCCGCCCGGATCCGGCTGCCCGACGACCTGGAGTGGCTGTTCACCGTCGTTCGGCCGACCGTGGTCCCGTGGACGCTTCTGGCGATCCTGACGGCTCTGGTTGCGGCGTGTCTGCGTTCCTCAGGTCGAGCTCCAGCGACCGGAGCCCCGCGGCGAGCATCAGCGGGGTCGCCAGGCTGAACGCCACCGACAGGATCACCACGCCCGAGTCGTTCACCAGCGTGCCGATGACGCCGACCGCCAGCGCGCAGATCACCGCCGGGCGCATCGTCAGGCTCTTCTCGTAGGCGCCCTGCAGCAGCGACACCCGCCACCGCGTGGGCCGCGCCAGGACGAAGAACAGGAACACGACGGCGGCGGCGAGCGCGAGCGTGTAGGGCCAGTAGCCGAGGCTGTTCAGCATCGCGTTGAACTTGCGGGTGACGACGTCCCACGCGTCCCCGGCCACGAGGTCCTGCCAGAACCGGCCGAGGTGCGTGGGGTTGGCCGACCGGGCGTTCAGGTACGAGATGAACAGCACGAGCACCAGGCCGGCCAGGAAGAACAGGCCGAGCTTGAGCGGCGACATGCGCTTGCCCGCGACCATCAGGCCGAGCATCGCGAACGCCGGGACGATCGCCAGCACGCCGCCGAAGTCGCTGCCGAACGCGGGCAGGCCGTCCACCGCGACCGTGAACGCGCCGATCACCACCACGATCGCGACGGCGAGGGCCTTGTTGCCCCGGCGCAGCGGGTACTCCGTCAGCCACGCCGCCGTCAGGATCGCGGCCACGGCGAACAGCGAGAACGCCTGGTTGCCGAAGCCGTAGAACCGTCCGGCGACGAGGGCGGTGTAGCCCATCAGCGTGTTGAGCTGGAGGGAGGAGCCCGTCATCACGTCCAGCGCGAGGACGAGCGCCGTCACCCCGGTGATCACCAGGCCGGGGACGACGGTGGAGCGGCGCCACGGCCCGGCCAGCGCCACGCCCGTCAGCAGCCCGGCGAAGCCCAGCACGGTGCAGATCAGGACGGGCGTCGGATGCTCGGCCCGCCACCACGGCAGCAGCCCGGCGAGGAAGGACGCGCCGGGCGCCGCGCCGCCGAGCAGCGCTATCACCCGGGTTCCGCCGAGGATCCGCGCCCGCGAGCGCCGGTCGCCGCCGAGGCGCCGCAGCGCGACCACGGCGATCCCGTACAGGACGAGCTGCACCGCGAACAGCACCCAGTAGAACGACGTCTGGACGGCCCGGATCGCCTGCGCCGCGACGTCCTCGTCCATCAGCGCGTCGACCCGGTCGTGCGCGGACGACGTGGACGGCTGCGACCGCCACGCCGACCCGACGGCCTGCTTGGGCTGCTTCACCCCGAGGAGCTTCAGCGTCGTCGCGGTGAGGTCGGTCAGCGTGACCAGCCCGTCCTGGCGGGTGGCGCTGGAGGTCATGTAGCCGGGCCCGTAGGCGGCGCCCTTGGCGACGGCGACGCGCAGGTGCGGGTTGACGCCGGTGTCGGACAGGCCCGCGACCAGCACGGTCGTCCCCTCGGGGAGCCCGGCCACGACCTGCGCGACCCGGCGGTCGGCGGCCTTCGCGGCGGCGGCGCGGCCCTCGTCCGACAGCGGGACCTGGTCGCCGTGCGGGTCGACGCCCGCGTTGATGTAGGCGCGGAAGAGGTCGTCCACGTCGACGGCGGCGAGCGGGCAGCGCGCCCAGTCGGCGGCGGTGGCCTTGTCGGGCGACTCGACGTACCGGTCGACCCGGCCGGCGCCGTCGGCGACGCCGAACACCGCGCCGGGCCCGACGGCCGTCGTGCAGCCGCCCGCCCGGCGGACCTCGTCGCCGAGCAGCCCGATCCGCGCGTGGTAGTTGGTGCCCGCGTTGTCGCTCTTGATCGCGGGCCAGCCGGCGGCGACGGCGCCCCCCTCGGGCGGCGGGCCGGTGGGGGAGGTCTGGCCGGGCAGGACCGGCGTGGACGGCAGCGCGCAGTCGCCGTGCGCCAGCCGCGACCGCTGGCCCGCCGACAGCGTCAGCCAGCCGTCGGTCGGGCAGGTGATGACGCGGGTGGTGCGGACGCTGAGGCCCGCGGCGGAGCCCTGCGAGGTCAGCCCCCACAGCGCCGGCGTGTTCTCGCGGGTGACGTCGCTCCACATCAGCGCCGGCACGCCGATGACCACCACGCGGCCGGTGACGGCCCGCTCGGCGGGTGTCGCGGGGGAGGCGTGCGCCGCCGCCGGCCCGAGCACGGCCGCGAGCGCCGCTACGAGGGTCGCGAGGAACATGGCGATCTTCGTTCCCCGGGACGTCATGGCGTTCAGGTTACAAGAGCCCTACCGATGGGCAGGGGCCATATCCTGCGGCTGTGGACGGTCTGATGGCGCGGGATGCCCGCGACTCCCCCGGCGGGTCGGCCGGCGCCCCCGCCCGGCGCGGCGCCCGCGACCTGCTGATCCTGCTCGCCGGGATCGCCGTCGCCGTGGCCGCCGCCGCGCCGATCGTCCATAAGTGGCTCGGCAACCAGCCCGACCAGCGGCTCGTCGACCTGGAGGTCTACCGGGAGGGTGGGCTGGCGGTCCTGCGCGGCGCGCCCCTCTACGACTTCCTCACGCAGCCGCCGCAGCTGCTCCCCTTCACCTACCCGCCGATCGCCGCCGCCCTGGCCGTCCCGTTCACCCTCCTGCCCTGGCGCGCTGCCCAGTGGGCCTGGACGGGGCTGATCTACGTGTCGCTCGTGGTCGTCGTCTGCTACGCCTTCCGCGACCTCATCCGCCGGACGGGACGCTGGGCCCCGCTCACCGTGGGCGTCCTGGTCGCGGCGACGGCGTGGCTGGACCCGGTCCGCGACCAGGTCAGGTTCGGGCAGGTCGGACTGTTCCTGCTGGCCATGTGCCTGGCCGACTGCTGCGCCCGCACCGCCCGCTGGCCGCGCGGCATGCTCGTCGGCCTCGCCCTGGCGATCAAGCTGGTTCCGGGCGTCTTCCTGATCTACTTCCTGGTCACCGGGCGGCGGGACGCACTGGGCAACGCCGTGCTCACCGCCGTCGTCGCCACGCTCGGCGGGTTCGTGCTGCTGCCGTCCGACTCGTCCGCCTACTGGTTCGGCGCGCTGCTGGAGGGCGGCGACCGGACGGGCGCGGTCGACGGCACCACCAACCAGGCGATCCAGGGGATCGTGGCCCGCGTCCTGGACGAGGGACCGGCCCGGACGCTGGTGTGGCTGGCCCTGGCGCTGGTCGTCGCCTGGTTCGGCTTCGGGTGGGCGCGCCGCGCGACGCTCGCCGCCGGCGCGGCGTCCGGCGCCGACGCCTCCAGCCTCCTGCTCGCCGGGGTCGCGATCGTCGGGCTGCTGTCCGTCGTCCTGTCCCCTGTGGGATGGATCCATCACCTTGTGTGGATGATCGCGGTAATAGGGGCTTTGGTGGGTGATGGGCGAGACACGCGAAGATGTCTTGTCGCGCTGGGCCTGTGGCTGCTCTTCCTGTTCCCGGTCCCGTGGTGGGCACGCGGTCTGATCGGCTCGGATCATTCCCCCGTAACGGTTTTCGCGGGGCAGGTCCTGCGCGATTCGTTCGGCATCGCCGCGCTGGCATCGATCGTGGTCCTCGGAACATGGCTGGTGAAACGGCTCGATCCGGACAACCACCCCCGAGATCCTTCGCAACGGCAGGTCGGCATGGGTACGCTCGGCGCGTGATGCTCGTCGCTGTGGCCGTCGCAGGCCTGGTCGCCGGGGTTGCGGGGCTCTCCATCGCGGTGGTCGCGCACAACCGGGTCAACCAGGTCGTCGACGAGTGCGGGGAAATGCTGAGGCGCCAGCTCCAGGTCGCCAGCGGAGAGGTCGACGAGCGCGCCCTGCGCGACCTCGCCATCGTGCACTATGACGCGCTCAAGGAGATGTCCGGGCACCGGTCCTTCTCCCTCGCCCTGATCAACGCGGTCGGGGACGGGGTGGTGGTCAGCTCCATCAACGGGCGGACCGAGACGCGGACCTACGCCAAGGCCGTCCAGAGCGGGCACGCCGTCGAGACGCTCTCCCCGGAGGAGAACCAGGTCCTGCGGGCCGCCCGGCTCGGCAAGGGCCCCGTCGTCTCGATGGACGACCCGCTGCCCGACTTCGGCAACGGCGCCCGCACCCCCACGGCCCGCGCCTGAGGCGATGCCCGAACGGGCGCCCGGCCGGCGCCTGAGGAAGCGGCGGGCCGGACGGTAGACTCGGCTTTCTCGCCTTGCCGCAAGACGGCTTCCGCACAGCCGAAACACGCACCCGGGGGACCCCAAGTGACCGCAGACGACAGGCCAGCGCGCTACGCCTACCTGGGTCCGCAGGGCACGTTCACCGAGGCCGCGCTGCTCACCCTCCCCGGCGCCGACGGGGCCGAGCACGTCCCGTACGCGACCGTCCCGGCCGTCCTCGACGCCCTGCGCCGCGGAGAGGCCGACACCGCCGTCGTCGCCCTGGAGAACTCCGTCGAGGGCTCGGTCCCCACCACGCTGGACGAGCTGGCGACCGGCGAGCCCCTCCAGATCGTCGGCGAGATCCACCTGCCGGTCTCGTTCGCCCTCCTCGTCCGTCCCGGCACGGCGCTGGACGACATCAAGACCGTCGCGTCCCACCCGATCGCGCAGCCGCAGTGCCGCCGCTGGCTCATGGAGAACGTCCCGGACGCCGAGTGGCGCGCCGCGACGTCCAACGCCGAGGCCGCCCAGCACGTCGCCGACGGCCACTACGACGCCGCCCTCGCCGGCTCGTTCGCGGCCGCCCGCTACGGCCTGTCGGTCCTCGCGGAGGACATCCACGACGTCGCCGACGCCGTCACCCGCTTCGTCGTCCTGAGCCGCCCCTGCCCACCGCCGCCGCCCACCGGCATGGACAAGACGACCGTCGTCGCGTTCATCGGCGAGGACCACCCGGGCGCCCTGCTGGAGATCCTCACCGAGTTCTCGGTCCGCGGCATCAACCTCACGCTGATCCAGTCGCGCCCGACCGGCGCCGGCCTCGGCTCCTACCTGTTCTGGATGGACTTCGAGGGCCACGTCATCGACGCCCGCGTCGGCGAGGCCATGATGGGGCTGCGCCGCGTCTGCGCCGACGTCCGCTTCGTCGGGTCGTACCCCCGGGCCGACCAGGTCCGCCCCGAGATCCGGCGCGGCACCCACGACGCCGACTTCACCGAGGCCGCCGCCTGGATCAGCGGCATCCGCACCGGCTACGCCTGAGCCCGGAAATCAAAACGGCCGGGGGCGTGTTGGCACGGTAGACCGTTCTGAGAGGGGTACCCCGTGCGTGTTGAGATCTGGGCCGACGTCGTGTGCCCCTGGTGCTACCTGGGCAAGCGGCATTTCGAGCGCGCTCTCGAAGGGTTCGCCCACCGGGACCAGGTCGAGGTGGTCTACCGCGCGTTCCAGCTCGACCCCTCATTCCCGCAGGGCGTGACGATCGACGTCGCCGAGATGCTGGCCGAGAAGTACGGCATGACTCGCGAAGAGGCCGTCGAGAAGAACCGGGAGATGGAGGAGCGCGCCGCCGCGGCCGGCCTGGAGTACCACCTCGAAGGCCGCCAGGCGGGCAACACCGCCGACGCGCACCGGCTCGTCTACCTCGCGGGCCAGCGCGGCGTGCAGGGCGCGGTCGTCGAAGCCCTGTTCAAGGCCTACTTCACCGACGAGCGCCCGGTGTTCGACCGGGACACCCTCGTGGACGTCGTCGCCGAGGCGGGCCTGGACGCCGCGGAGGCACGCGACGTGCTCGCGTCCGGGAAGTTCGCCTCAGAGGTGGAGACCGAGCAGAGCGCCGCGCGCGACATCGGCGCCACCGGCGTTCCCTTCTTCGTCATCGACCGCCGCTACGGCGTCTCGGGCGCCCAGCCCACCGAGACGTTCGCACAGGTCCTCGACCAGGCCTGGGCGGACGCCCACCAGTAGCCGCCGGCGCCGCCTCCCCGGCGTGACGCAACCGAGACCCTCGGGGCGCACCCCGGCGACAACCGGTTGTGGATCTTGGACGTCCTCTTCACACCAGTGAACAGTGGAGAGGTCGTCCCGTGCGCCGAACGCTCGCCGTCGCCGCGGCACTAGCCGTGGCTTCCCCCCTCACCGCAGCCCCCGCGCACGCGGCACCCCTGCGGGGCCCGAGTGCCCGCGTCCTGTCGCCGGCGGGTTCGCCTCTGGACTTCGCCGAGCAGCGGCTCAAGACCCGGCTGACGATGAACGTCCCGGACCGGCTGCTCGTCGGCGAGCGGGTCCCCGTGACGGGCCGGCTCGAACGCCAGGACCTCGACGGCACCTGGGGCCCGCTCGCGGGCAAGCATCTCGATCTCCAGTTCAACCGGCCGTCGAGCCCGGACTGGAATACGATCGCCGCTCCGGTCACCGACGCCAACGGTTACTACAGCGTCCAGGTCCTGGTGGTCGAGAACGGCGCCTGGACGATCGATTTCGCGGACGATCCGGTCAACTTCCCGGACGACTACCGCACCTACGAGATGTCCTACGCCAACACCAACGTCCGCCAGGTCACGCACCGGACCTCCATCAGCGGCTTCAACGCGGCCCCCGAGCCGGTCGGCCTGGGCGGCACCCTGCGGGCGTCCGGCACCGTGATGTTCACGAGGGCCGACGGGACGAAGGTGCCCGCGGGCGGCGCCACCGTGCGGCTCCAGTTCTCGACCGACGGGAAGAGCTGGAAGGACAAGGCCGCGCAGTCGCCCATGAACGGCAAGTTCGCCATCGACGTGAAGGCCGAGCGCGACGGCTACTGGCGGGCGAGGGTCCCTGACGACGACGGCTACCTCGTGGTGCCCTCCGTCAGCAACGCCGACCACGTCGACGTGAGGTACCGGACGTACATCCACCAGTTCAACGCCTCCCCGGAGCCGGTGCGGAAGGGCGCGGCGATCACCGTCAAGGGCCTGCTCTACCGCTACATGCCCGCTGGACGGCCGGGTCCGGGAGCGCCGGTCTCCCTCTACTTCAAGGCCAAGGGCTCCTCGACCTGGACCGGCGTCGCGGTGGTGAGGACGGCGAGCAACGGCTGGTTCAGCAAGAAGTTCAAGGCGTCCAAGGACGGCTACTGGACCGCGGTCTACAAGGGCGGCTCCGGCTACCTGCGCTCCAACCAGCCCGCCGACTACGTGGACGTGCGCTGACGCGGGCGGCGGTGCCGGCGTCGTGATCCAAGCGTGATCACCGGCGGTCAACCGCCGGTCAGCGCCGGGCGTCAACTCCATACCAGTATTCAGTGGAGAGGTCCTGCCTTGCGCCGCTCATCCGCTCTGCTCGCCACCGCCGCCCTCACCTCGTCCGCCTTCCTCGCTCCGGGCGCCGCCCACGCCGACGCGACCGATGTCACGGCCCGGGCCGCTTCCGTCACCGCCGACAAGCAGGCCACGGTCATCACCGCCCGGATGGGGCCGAATTCGACCGTGTCTCCGGGCACGGTGATGACCGTGTACGGCAGCGTCCTCCGGCAGGCCTCCACGGGTCCCGAGCCCGTGGAGGGGCTGGAGATCCAGCTCGATGTGCCGCCCGACCTCCTTGAGGCCGGAAGCATCAAGACGACCCGGACCTTCGCGGACGGCAGCTTCCGTGCCGCCTTCACCGTTGGGCGGCAGGTCGGGAAGTCGGGCGCGGTGACGGTGCGCTTCGAGGGAAACGAGGTGCTCACCGGCAGCCAGGTCGGCCTGGGGACGCTGAACGTCCGGAACTACGCCGAGATCACCGACTTCAACGCCATCCCCGAGCCGCACGCCTACCGCGACCCGATCGTCGCGGACGGGCGAATGTACGTCCGGCCCGGCGACACCGGCGCCACGGACCTGCCGCTGTACCTGGAGTACTCCCTGGACGGCAAGACGTGGAAGGTCTGGGCCACCCAGACCCTGACGCGGCCCATGTACTTCACGTTCAACGACGCCAAGCTGGTGACGAAGGACGCGTACTGGCGCGTCCGCTACCCGGGCAGCCTCCTGACCATGCCGTCCGTGAGCACCGTCGACTTCGTCGACGTCAAGTACCGGACGGAGTGGTACGTCTTCAACGCCTCGCCCGAGCCCGTGAAGAAGGGCGGGACCATCACGGTCAAGGGGCAGCTCTTCCGGTTCCGGGACTTGGCGAGCCCGGCCCCGAACGCGCCCGTGTACGTCTACTTCCGGCGTGCCGGCACCTCGAAGTGGGTCCAGATGGCGGCGACGAAGACCAACGTCTACGGCTGGTTCTCCAAGAAGTTCAAGGCGTCCGCGGACGGCACCTGGAAGGCGGTCTACAAGGAGTCCTCCGGATACATCGGCTCGACCTCGCCGGCCGACGCCGTGGACGTGCGCTGACGTAGGCTGCGGGGCGTGGCGAAGGACTTCGATCTTTACGAGCGGGAGCTGTGGGCCGGGCGGGCCCTCGCGTACGAGCGGGGGTTCGCCCACGTCACGCGGTACATGATCGAGCCGCTGCTGGACGCGGCCGGGGTGGCGGACGGGACGCGGCTGCTCGACGTCGGCACCGGGCCCGGGTTCGTCTCGCGGGAGGCGGCGCGGCGCGGCGCGCTCGTGTCGGCCATGGACGCCGAGCCGGGCATGGCGGAGACGGCGCTCCGCAACGTTCCCGGGCTGGACGTGAAGGTCGCCGTCCTGCCGGACGTCCCGTTCGAGGACGGGACGTTCGACGCGGTCGCCGGCAACTTCGTCATCAACCACGTGGGCGCCCCCGACGTTGCGCTGGCCCGGCTGCGGGGCGTCCTGCGCGAGGGCGGGCGGCTGGCGGTGACCTGCTGGGTGATGCCGGGCAGCGGGGCCCTCGCGATCGTCCGGGAGGCGATCGTGGCGGCGGGCGTGCCGTGGCCGGACGACATCCCCGAGCCGCCGTTCCTGGAGTACGGGGAGCCGGCGGCGTTCCGGCGGCTGGTCGTCGAGGCCGGGTTCACCGAGGTCGCGGTCGAGGAGGTGACCTGGGAGCACGTCGTCGACCCCGAGGAGTGGTGGGAGACGGGCGCGCTGTCCCGGGTCGGCACGAACGGCGTGATCGTCGGACGCCAGGACGCGCCGACCGTCGCCCGCGTCAAGGCCGCCTACGACGAGATCGTCGCGGACTACGCGGCCGGCGACGGGAAGGTGGCGCTGCCGGCGCACGCGCTGCTGGCGAGCGGCGTCCGCTAGCTGTAGTGACCATGGACGTTGGTGACGGCGACACGGCTCGATGAGCTTGATATAGACGAGGACCTCCTGGCGAGGTGTGTGTCACCACA
>NZ_JBEZJI010000064.1:0-49748 GCF_040649435.1 Actinomadura sp. NPDC048955 | reverse complement strand
CGAGGGCGGCGAGCTCGTCCTTGACGCGGGTCAGTTCGTCCGTGTATTCGGCAAAGGTGGTCATCGTGGCCTCCGGCCGCTCTGTTTGTAGGGTTTCGGAATACACCGTCCGGAGAGCCCTCGATGACGCACGAGAGAATTTGCCGAATAATGTTCTGGAATTAGGTTCGAGCGGCGCGGTCGTTCGCGGCACGGAGCCGGATGAGAGGAATTGCCAGGCGGGCGAAGTGGCGCGCGATCTGATCAGCGGCGCGTTACGTCATCACCTGTGCGGAAGGCTTTTCCGCCACGGTGTCGTGAAGCCGGAACGAACCCGCACGACGGTTCCGATCAGGGCTCGGTGAACATCGAGTACAGGTGGGGGTTCGCTTGGCCGGCGGGTCCAGGTGGTGGCCCATCATCTTGTCGTTGGACTCCCGAAGGTCGAGATCCAGTACGAGTTGCCGGGCAGTCCGGCCGGGTGACCGACACCAGGTGCACCCTGTTCTCCTCGGTGCGTTCGGTCGCCGCGACGTGCATCGCCTCCGGGGTGCTCCACGAGGTCGGGTGGACGAGGTGGCCCGCGCCCTCCAGGGCGAGGGCGCGGGCCACCTCCGGGACCCACACCTCGTCCCCGATCATCGCGCGGATCGTGCCGATCGCGGTCCGGGCGACGGTGATGCGGTCGCCGGGGGCGGCCGGCGTCCTGCACCGCAGGTCGCCGTCAATAGGATCGTCCGCATGTCGCCGCAATTGCTCGGTCTCCTGGTCGGTTCCGGTTTTGGAACCGCTTTCGTGCTCGCCAACGCGGGGGAGCCACTGCCGGGGGCCGTCGGGATCGCGTTGCGGGTCCTGGCGGTGCTGTGCCTGGCCGCGGTGGTGGTGGTCGGCTTCCGGGGGGACCGGCGCGGTGGGACGGGGCGCGGCGGGACGGGGCGCGGCGACGGGCGGCCGGCGTGGTTCGGGCCGCGGTTCGGGCTCGTGGTGGTCGCGGAGTTCGCGCTGATCTTCGGCGGTATCGCCGTGCTGCGGGCGCTGGGCGCGCCGCAGGAGGTCAATGTCGCCTGGATCGCGTTGATCGTCGGCCTGCATTTCGTCGTGCTGGCACGGGTGTGGAAGAGGGGCGCCATCGCGGTGCCGGGGGTCGTGCTGTCCGGTCTCGGGGCGGCCGGAATGATCATGGCTGCGGCGTCGTCCGTGGAGTGGATCCCCTTCGTCAGCGGTGCCCTGTCGGGTGTCACGCTGCTCGCGGGATCGCTGTACGGCGCAGCGCGGCGATAAGCCGGTTCCCCTGATCCTCAAGATGAGGTCTCATGAGGGCCGACCGGCCGACGCGTTCTGATCAGTCACGCGTCTCGGCGCCACCCGTGCGGAAGACCTTGGCCGCCACGGTGTTCTGAAGCCGGATCCAGTCGTCGAAGTCCTCGCGGCGGTAGCGGGGGTCGGCGGGCATCAACCGGACCTGGGGCCTCTCGTCCATCCACCAGATCGTGAAATCGGTGGTGGTTCCTTGGGCGGGCCACCGCGTGGAGTCCAGAGGCAGGTGGAGGACGTCGACGAAGCCGCCGACGGGGAGGCCGAGGTCGACGCCGATCCCGATGGCGCCCGGTCGCGGGACCCAGACGACGGTTCCAGTGAGGGGCTGCCCGAGCTGAAGCCGGGACCAGAGTTGGGGCCATTCGGCCGACTCGGGGCGATACCCCTCGTCGCGCCAGGCGCTGGGGCGGTTGGACTCGTCGATGGAGGGCTCCTGGGGGGGTTCGGTTCAAGATCTACAATCTGCCCCAAGCAGGGCGAGGGCGCGCGGGATACGGACGCTTTTCGGCGTTCTGGCGAACATCTCCGCGGAGCCGCCGAGGAAGTGGCCGTTTTTCGCTGCGGTGGTCGGTGCCCTAGGCGTGCTACGGGAGGGACCGTTCGCAGCACGCCGCGAAGTGCAATGCGTTCCGCATGGCGGCTGCGCTCGCCGTCCGCTCGCCGTCCGCGCACCCGGGGCGAGGCCGGATGCGGTCGTGGCGTTCCTCTTACCGACCGGACGGTATGTAATGCGCATCATGCGCTTCCGCCCCCTCGCCGTTCTCTCCGCTCTCGTTCTCTCGGTGGTCGTCCCGGTGAGTACGGCTCGCGCCGACCGTGTTCCCGGCGACCAGCCGCTTCCCGGATACACCATCGACAATCCGCCGCTCGCGCCCGTCCAGGTGCACGGGAAACCGTCGCGGGTGATGCAGGGCGTCCATCGCCACGCGGCCTATGACATCGAGGTGCCGCCGCAGTGGAACGGCAAGCTGGCGCTGTGGGCGCATGGCTATGCGGGGCAGGGCCGCGTGCTGAAGGTGGAGCCGCCGCAGTACGGCCTGCGGCAACGCCTTCTCGACCAGGGGTACGCGTGGGCGGCGTCGTCCTACTACGACAACGGATATGACGTCCGCGCGGGCGTGCTGAGTACCCGGGACGTGGCCGAGTTGTTCGCCCGCGAAGTGGGACGTCCCAAGCAGCGCATCATCGCCGGGGTCTCCATGGGCGGGCACATCATCGGACGCTCGCTGGAGCAATTCCCCGGGTATTACAACGGCGCGCTGCCCATGTGCGGAGTTCTCGGCGACAACGAACTGTTCGACTACTTCCTCGACTACAACCTTGTCGCGCAGGACCTGTCGGGGGTCCGCGAGTACCCGGCCACCGACCGGTACGCGACGGTGACCGTCCCGAAGATCGAGGCGGCGCTCGGGCTGACGGCGCTGCGGCCGGGCGGGCCCGACACCACGAACGAGCGCGGGAAGCAGTTCCGCTCGATCGTCGTCGACCGGACGGGCGGGACGCGTCCCGGCGCCGAGCAGTCGTTCGCGGTGTGGAAGGACTTCCCGTTCACGCTGGCCGAGCCGTCCGTTCCGGGCGCCACCCTCGCCGAGAGTCCGGGCCAGGTCGGGACGAACCTGTTCACCCGGTACGAGCCGAACAGTCCGGTGGACGTGAACAGGACGGTCCAGCGGGTGCGGGCCGAGAACCTTCCGGCGCGGCTGTCGAACCGGCTCTCCCAGGTGCCGCGCATCAACGGGCGACCGGACGTCCCGGTCCTGAGCCTGCACGGGCTGGGGGACCTGTTCGTCCCGTTCTCCATGGAGCAGATCTACGCGAGGGACGTCGCGCGGAACCACCGGTCGAGGCTGCTCGTCCAGCGCGCCGTCCGGACGGCCCAGCACTGCGAGTTCTCGAACGTGGAAGCGGGCACGGCCTGGGACGATCTCGTCCGCTGGATCGGCAAGGGCGCGCGCCCCGCGGGTGATGTGACCACGAGCCCGCCGGTGGTGGCGCGTCCGGACTACGGTTGCCGGTTCAGTGACCCCGCCGCCTACGCGGCCGGGACTGGGACGCGGCGGCTGTTCCCCGCCTGTCCGTAGAGGGGTTCCGGCCACACGCGCCCGTGGCCGGATCCCGGCGGATCATCACAGGTCGGTGGCGATGATCTTCTCGATGTTCCGCTCGGCGAGGGCGGTGATGGTGACGAACGGGTTCACGCTGGTGTTGCCCGGGATGAGCGAGCCGTCGATGGCGTAGAGGCCGGGGTGGCCGTGCAGCCGGCCGTAGTTGTCGGTGGCCTTGTTCAGGACGGCGCCGCCGAGCGGGTGGTAGGTGAGGTGGTCGCCCCAGATCTTGTAGGTGCCGAAGAGGTCGGTCCGGTAGATCGTCCCCTCCTTGCTGTTGATCTTGTCGAAGATCGACTTGGCCATGTCGATGCTGGACTGCTTCCAGGCGGTCTGCCAGTTGAGGTCGACCCGTCCGGCGGAGGCGTTCCAGGAGAACGCGGCCCGGTGCGGGGTGTTGGTGATCGACAGGTAGAACGAGGCGTATGTCTCGATCCCGGTCGGCAGCGGCGCGACCTCGGCGAACGCGCCGCCGGCGTCCCAGTTGTCGATGCCGCCCGTCGGCATGCCCGACTGGAGGCTGCCGGTCGGGTCCCACAGGTGGTTGGCGCGGCCGACCATGACGTTGCCGTTGTCGCCCCAGCCCTTCCCGATCTCGCCGTTGAGGTTGGGCAGCGCGCCGGTCGCCTTGAGCTTGACCAGCAGCTTGCTGGTGCCGACGCTGCCGGCGGCGAAGAACACCCGTGCGGCGGTCACCGTCTTGGTCGCCACGACGTTCCCGGTCGTGTCGATCTGCTCGATGGCGACCGTGTACCCACCGCCGGACGCGGGCGTCACCGACGTCACCCTGTGCTGCGCCGAGATGGCGACCCGGCCCGTGGCCTTGGCCTGCGCCAGGTAGGTCTTCTGGAGTGACTTCTTGCCGTAGTTGTTGCCGTAGAGGATCTCGGCGTTGAGCGCCGACTTCGGCACGGCGCCGGCCGCCTCCTGCTTCATGTAGTTGAAGTCGTAGACGTTCGGGACGTAGACGAACTCGAACCCCGAGCGCTGGGCGTGCTTACGTCCGACCCGCGCGTACTGGTAGCAGTCGGTGGTGTCGAACCATGCCCGGTCGATCTCGTTGACGCCCAGCCCGGAGTTGGCGCGCGGGTAGTAGACGTTGTACATCTCGTCGGCGTTGACCGAGGGCAGGATGGCGCTGAACCGCGACCGCTTCGGCGTGACCGCCATCCCGCCGTTGACGAGGGAGCCGCCGCCGACGCCGCGGCCCTGGTAGACGAGGATGCCGCCGAAGTCCTCGGCGTCCAGGATCCCGGTGTACTTGGGGACGTCCTTGTCGATCGGGAAGCCGAGGAAGTTGCTGAGGGGCTGCTTGGTCCGCGTCCGGAGCCAGTAGGCGCGGTAGTCCGGCGACCGCATGCCCGAGAAGATCTTGCCGTCCGAGCCCGGGGTGTCCCAGGTCATGCCCATCTCGACCATGTGGACGTCGATGCCCGCCTGGGCGAGGCGCAGCGCGGCGACCGAGCCGCCGTACCCGGTGCCGACGACGAGGACGGGGACGCGGGCGCCGTTGGGGATCGGCGCGGGGACCGGGGCCGCGGCGGCGCCGGTCCGGCCGAGCATGCCCAGCCCTACGATAGAACCGGTTCCAACGATGAAACCTCGACGGGACACGCTAAGGGACGGGGTGGAGTCACGCATGTGACCTCCCTCACTCGTGAGATTAGAACGTGTTCTATAGCCAAATGTGAGGCGCGTCACGAGTTACCCGGGAGTTTCTCATGACCACATGTGGACTACCAAGTGCTTGCTTGGGACCTGGTACATTCCGCGCATGATCTCCGTGGTCGTGTGGGGTACCGGCAACATGGGACGGCTGGCCGTCCGCTCCGTCGAGGCGCACCCGGGGCTCCGGCTGACCGGCGTGATCGTCCACGATCCCGCGAAGGTCGGACGGGACGCGGGCGACCTCGCCGGCCTCGGCCGCGACCTCGGCGTCGCGGCCACCGCCGACGCCGGGGCGGTGCTCGCCGCCCGCCCGCAGGCCGTCGTGTACGCGGCGTCGGGCGACATCCGGCCGGACGACGCCCTCGCCGACGTCCTCCAGGCGATCCGCGCCGGCGCCGTCGTCGTCACCCCCGCCCTCTACGCCCTCTACGACCAGCGCGGCGCGCCGCCCGAGATGCGCGCGCAGGTGCTGGACGCGATCGCCGAGGGCGGCGGCTCCCTGTTCGCCTCCGGCGTCGACCCCGGATGGGGCAACGACGTCCTGCCGTTGCTGGTCAGCGGCCTCGCCGGCACGATCGACGTCGTCCGCTGCCAGGAGATCTTCGACTACTCCGCCTACGACCAGCCCGACTCCGTCCGGTACCTGGTCGGCATGGGCCAGCCGATGGACTACGAGCCGCCGATGCTCGCCGCGACGGTCCCGACGATGGTGTGGGGCGGGCAGGTCAGGCTGATGGCCCGCGCCCTCGGCGCCGAGCTGGACGACATCCGCGAGACCGTGGACCGGCGCCCCCTCGACACCACGATCACCACCGCCTCCATGGGCGACTTCGAGAAGGGCACGCAGGGCGCGGTGCGGTTCGAGGTCCAGGGCATCGTGGCGGGAGAGCCCCGTATCGTCGTCGAACACGTCACGCGCATCCACCCGTCCTGCGCGCCCGACTGGCCCGTGCCTCCGGACGGCGACGGCGCGCACCGCGTGGTCATCGAGGGCGTGCCGCGCATCGAGGTCACGGTCGAGGCCACCGACGAGCACGGCAACCGCGCCGCCGGAGGGAACGCCACGGCCGCCGGACGCCTGGTGAACGCCATCGACTGGCTCGTGGACGCCGAACCGGGCCTCTACGACGCGCTCGACGTTCCCGTCCGTCCCGCCGTGGGCAAACTCTGGAAGGCGTCGTGAGAAGGGCAGGCCCGTGAACATCGAGATCCCCGAGGGCAAGGACCCGATCCAGTACGTGTGGGGCGAGATGGTGCCGGGCATCGGCCCCGCCGCCTCGAACCTCTCCCTCGCCGTCTACGCGCACACCACCCTCGGGCTCCGCGAGTTCGAGGCCGCCCGGCTGCGCGTCGCCCAGCTCAACGGGTGCCTGTTCTGCCTCGACTGGCGGACGGAGCGCGACAGCGAGAAGGTCGAGGAGGGGTTCGCCGACGCGGTGACCGAGTGGCGCACCACCGAGGCCTTCGACGAGCGCACCCGCCTGGCCGCCGAGTACGCCGAGCGTTACGTCCTCGACCACCACGGCCTGGACGAGGAGTTCTGGGCCCGGATGTCCACCGGCTACACCCAGGCGGAGATCGTGGAGCTGAGCATGTGCATCGGCTCCTGGCTGGCCTTCGGACGCCTCAACCGCGTCCTCGGCCTCGACGCCATGTGCGTCCTGCCGCATCCCTGACGCGGAGGCGGGCCCGGCGCCACCCCGCGCCGGGCCCGGTATCCGGGCGAACCGCGAACCCCTTCGGACCCTGGCTTCAGCGAAGCACGGCCCCGCGCATAAAGTCAACTATTCCGACTGGTTTGGTTGAGTTCTCGCGGGCGGTGGAGTGCCGGGTCAGTCGTCCTCATCGATGTGGGCCAGTTTGTCGGGGTTGGTGACGGCGTAGACGCCGCGGACGCGGTGGCCGTCCGGGTCCAGGTCGAGCACCATGACGGCGAACGGCGCGTCCTCGTTGAACAGCACCGCGGACGGGTCGCCGTTGACGGTCCGGTAGATGATGTCCAGCTCCATGGGCCTGCGCGCGGTCGTCCCGGCGATGGCGCGGGCCACCCTGTCGGCCCCCTGGATGGGACGCAGGGCCGAGGTCGCCTTGGACTTGCCGCCGCCGTCCGTCCACAGCGTCACGTCCGGCGCGAGGATCTCCATCAGCGCCTCCAGGTCGGCGCCGAGGGCGGCCTGGAGGAACCGCTCCGTCGCCTGCCGCTGCACCTTCGGGTCCGCCTGGTAGCGGGGACGGCGGGCCTGCACGTGCTCCCGGGCGCGGTGCGCGAGCTGCCTGACCGCCGCCGGGCTGCGGTCCAGGATCGGCGCTATCTCCGTGTGGGCGTAGCCGAACACCTCGTGCAGGACGAACACCGCCCGTTCGAGCGGCGTGAGCGTCTCCAGGACGACCAGCAGCGCCATCGAGACCGCCTCGGTGCGCTCGGCCGGGTCGTCCGCGTCGTCGCGGGCCACCAGCGGCTCGGGCAGCCACGGCCCCACGTACGTCTCGCGGCGGCGGCTGATAGCGGCCTGCCGCGACAGCGCCGTGTTGACGGCGATCCGCACCAGGTAGGCGCGCGGGTTCTCGATCTCCCCTGGGGCGCCGGCGGCGCTGCGGGCCGCCCACGCCAGCCACGTGTCCTGAAGGACGTCCTCGGTGTCGGCGACGCTCCCGAGCATGTTGTAGACCACCGAGAACAGCAGCTCCCGGTGCGCGGCGAACACCAGCGTCGCGGTGTCGTCCGTGGTGCTCTCGGACATGGCTCGGCCCTCCTGTGCGCTCCCTACTCAGAGCAAGGCAGGGCCTCGGAATGTGACATCCGCCGACGAAATGTGACCTGGACCTCATTCGCGTCCCGCCGCGTCACACTCCCTTCGCCCGATCCGCTCATGGGTCGCGGAACGAAGCGGCCAGGGGAACCTGGCGCTCCCCGTGCCCCGGCGGCCGCCGGGCACGGGCCCACCGACCGGAGGTCTCATGAGCGACTCCCCTCCGTCCTTCCTCGCGACCGGACGCGGCAAGATCACCCTGACCCTGCTGTGCGCCATCGCGTTCCTGGACTTCATCGACGCCTCGATCGTCAACGTGGCGCTGCCCGCGATCCGCGCCGACCTGGACTTCTCCGTCCAGGACCTGCAGTGGGTGCCGTCCGGCTACCTGCTGACCTACGGCGGGTTCATGCTGCTCGGCGGGCGTCTCGCCGACCTGCTCGGACGCCGCCGCGTCGTGGTCGCGGGCACCGCGCTGTTCTCGCTGTCCTCGATCGCGGGCGGGCTCGCCACCACGTCCGGGACGCTCATCGTGGCGCGGCTCGCGCAGGGCGCGGGCGCGGCGCTGATGCTGCCGGGCACCCTGTCGATCCTCACGACCACCTTCAAGGAGGGCGGCGACCGCGGCAAGGCGCTCGGCGTGTGGGGCGGCGTGGGCGGCGGCGCCTCGGCCGCCGGGGTCCTGCTCGGCGGGCTGCTCACCGACGGGCCCGGCTGGCGCTGGGTGATGCTCGTGAACGTCCCCGTCTGCGTGATCGTCATCGCCGGGCTGTTCCTGCTCGTCGAGGGCGACCGGCGCGCCGCCCGGCTCGCGGGCTTCGACGCGCTCGGCACCGTCCTGGTCACCGGCGGGATGCTGCTGCTGGTGTTCACCCTGGTCAAGGCCCCCGAGGTCGGCTGGGACGCGGGACGCACGATCGGCGGCCTCGCCGGAGCGGCCGCGATCCTGGCGGCGTTCCTCGTCAACGAGCAGCGCAGCCGGAACCCGCTGCTGCCGCTGTCGATCTTCCGGATCCGGGGGCTGGCCGCCGCGGACGTCACCCAGCTCGTCGCGGTCGCCGGGTTCCTGTCGATGTTCTTCTTCCTCAGCCTGTACATGGTGAACGTCCTCGGCTACTCGCCGCTGGAGACCGGCTCGGCCTACCTGCCGCTCTGCGCCGGCGTCGGCGTCGCCGCGGGCGCGTCCGCCCCGCTGATCGGACGCGCCGGGACCCGCCCGGTGATGATCGCCGGACTGCTGCTCGCGGCCGCCGGCATCTACCTGCTGTCGCGCATCCCGGTGGACGGCCACTACCTCACCGACCTGCTGCCCGGCCTGATGGTCACCTCGTTCGGGCTCGGGTTCACCTTCGTGGCCGTCACCACCGCGGCCAACGCCAACGTCCCGCCGGACAAGGCCGGGGTCGCGGCGGCGCTGCTCAACGCGTCCCAGCAGATCGGCGGCGCCCTCGGCCTGGCGATCTTCTCCGCGGTCGCCACCGCCCGCACCGGCGACCTGCTCGCCGACCGCAGGCCGATGCCCGAGGCGCTCACCGGCGGGTTCTCCCGGGCGCTGCTGGCAAGCTCGCTCTTTCTGGTCGCCGCGGCGGTCGTCGCCCTGCGCGCCGCCAACAGCCGGGGCGAGGCGTCCGCCCTGGAACCGGAGAAGGAGGACGGCCCCGTGCCGGTCACCTAGAGGACGGGCCGTCGCCGTCGGGCACCCGGATCAGGGCCGCCCCGAACAGGACGATCAGCCCGGACGCCGCCAGCGCGAACTGCGACGGTGAGAGGCCGAGCGGGGTCGCGCCCGCCTTCCGCAGAAGGTCGGACGCGGCCCCCGCCAGCAGCGCCGCGAGCGCCAGGCCGAACCGCAGGACGGCGTGGAAGGCCGTGAGCGCCAGGTTCCGGTTGACGCCGCTGAGCGCCTCCTGGAAGTAGGTGATGCCGCCCACCAGGGCACTGGTCGCGGCCGCGCCGAACAGCACCGCCCCGACGAACGCCCACGCCACCGACCCCAGCAGGGCCATGAAGAAGATCACCACGCCCTGCACGGCCGTCCCGACCCGGACCTGCACCGCGAGGTTCCGCACCTTGCGATGGATGATCAGCAGGCCGACGAGCGCGCCCACCCCGAACAGCACCACCAGCGTCCCGAACTCCAGCGGCCCCGCGGCCAGGACGTTCCGGACGAACACCACGCCCAGCGAGAACAGCGCGCCCAGCCCGAGCGACACCACCGCCACCCCCGGCAGGACGCCGCGCACCACGGGCAGCCGCAGCGCCGCGAGGAGACCGCGGGTCGTCGCCTCCTCACCGGTGCGCTCCACCTCCCGCCGCTCGGCCGGTCCCGGACCGAGGTCGGGGATCGAGCGGATGGCGAAGTAGCAGGCCAGATACGTCAGGGCGTCCAGCCAGAACACCGCCACGTAGCGCCAGTGGGTGCCGAGGCCGATGTGCTGCGAGAAGTACAGGATCAGCCCGAACGCCCCCGCGCCCACCGGGATCATCCCGTACGAGGTCGCCATCGTGATGCCGTTGGCGATCTCCAGCGTGCCGGTGTCGTGCCGGTTCTCCTCCTCCTCGATGAGGAACGGGATGGACGCGTCCCGCGCCGGCAGGAAGATCAGGCCCGCCACCTCGATCATGAAGGCCCAGAAGTACACCCACCCCAGCCACGGCACGATCGGCAGCGCCACCGCCATGCCCGTCTGGACCAGCGTCGCCCACATCAGCACGCTCCGCCGCCGCCACCGCGTCACCACCCGCGCCGCCACCGGCGCGCCCAGCGCGGACGGGAGCAGCCGCAGCACCAGGACGCCGCCGACCGCCGTCGTGGAGTCGCTGAGCTCCAGCACGAAGTACATCAGCGCCAGCGTGCCCATCCAGTCGCCGAACGAGGACACCGTCTGGCCGAGGATGAGCCGCCGGAAGTCGCGCTTGTTCAGCTGCTCCCTGAGTCCCATGCGGGCTCCATCCCCGGTGTGTCGTGCTTCGGCGGCGCGTCGGGGACGGAACCCTCCAGCAGGGCGGCGAGCCGGGCCGCGCCGGCGTCCCAGCTCCAGCGTTCGCACGTCCACCGCCGTCCGGCCGCCCCCATCGCGGCGGCGTGCGCGGGGGAGCCGAGCAGGTGGTGCAGGGCCAGGGCGATCTCGTCCGGGCCGGTGGCGTCGATCAGGACCCCAGTCCGGCCGTCGATCAGGGACTCGGGGCTGCCGCCGGACCGGCCCACCACCACCGGCAGCCCCGACGCGGACGCCTCCAGCACCGACAGGCCCAGCCCCTCGGTCTGCAGCCCCGCCCGGTCGTCGCGGCACGGCAGCGAGAACACGTCGGCGGCGGCGTAGTAGCGCGGCAGTTCCGCCGCGGGAACGGGCCCGGTCACCGTGACCGCCCCCGGCGCCTCCCGGTCCGCCATCTCGACGAGCCTGCGCCGCATCGGACCGTCCCCGACGATCACCAGCCGGGCGTCCGGACGCCGCCGCACCACGTCCGCCCACGCGCGGATCAGCATGTCGTGGCCCTTGCGCCGCACGAGCCGCGCGACGCTCAGCACCACCGGCCCGCCGCCGAGACCGTGCCGGCGGCGGACCGCCGACCCGTCCATCCCCGGCCGGAACCGCACGGTGTCCACGGCCCCGGCGAGCCGCGCCAGCCGCGTCCGGTCCCCGACGGCGTCCCTCAGCTCCGGCAGCGTGGTCGCGCTGAGATGGGTGAGGACGTCGAACGACCGCGCCGCCGCCCTGAGCGCCGCCCGCGTCGGCGGCGCCCGGAACCACCCGAGCTCCTGCCCGTGCGCGGACCCGACCAGCCACCGCACCCCGGCCGCCCGCACCAGCGGCGCGTACATCCCGAACGGCGCCGCCGCCGTGATCCACCCCGCCTCGACCCGGTGCCGCGCGACGAGCCGCCGCAGCCCCCGGAACAGCAGGTAAGCGTGCCGCCGGACGACGGGGAACCCGAGCTCGGCGTCGAACTCCGCGGCCCCCGCCCACGCGGGCGCCACCACGACCAGCCGCTCGGCGGGCAGCCGCCGCACCAGCTCCCACGTGAACGTCTGCACACCGCCGGGCTCCGGTGGAAAGTGCCCGGTCAGCACCAACGTCCGCGGTATCTCCATGGGTCCACGATTTCCCGCCCAGCCGCCCCCCAACCAATCCACCAGGCCACGAGCCGATATGTCGCCGTCAAGGACGGCCGACACGACTTGCGACCCCCTAACCGAAGGTAAAGGACGGCCGGGCTTGTCATATGAACATGTCATGACGAGGTCAACGGCGGGGCGCGGGATACCCTTCATTCGTCGAGCCGGCCCGCCTTTTGTGATCCGCGCGGCCTGCGTCCCGCTCCGCTTCCCTCCGCCCGCGGCCCGCGCCGGTCGCAGGGAACCGCGCGACTGCTCCCTGATCTCGTAAAAGTCAGGTATCGTAGGCTTATCCGGATAATGGTGGACTGAGATCGTCTTCCGGGCGTCCGAAGTCGATCAATCCGCGGATCGGAGATCGGCACATGTCTCCAGATGCTACGACGGTCTCGTTGAACCGGAGGATCGAGCAGTTCGAGGCGGGCGACGCCGTGCCGATCACGCGGCCGGAAGCGCTCGGCGAGCTCGTGTCCCTGGTTCATTCCCCGGACGTCTTACGCGACGGCCTGCCGCTCCCGATGATCCAGCTGGCGGGCGGGTTCCACTGGTGCCGGGCGAAGGCGAGATCGCGAGGAAGCGATGACCTCGAGTTCGTCTACGCGACCTCCCTGATGGCCCGGCACATCGACGGACGGGCCGGCCTGGAGTTCGACAAGCATTATCTCGCCTTTCTCGCCAACGACTTCCTTGCGCAGGTGGGCACCGGTGAAGACGAACCGCTGAAACAGGCCGCCATCGATTTCGCGTCCGACGTGTCAGATCTGCTGTACGACGTCCATCCGGCTCTGCCGGTTCTGCTGGCCAATCTCGCGCTGACACATGAATCCAGATTCGCGGCACTCCGGAACCGGCGCGATCTCGACCAGGCCATCGATCGGACGCGGTCGTCACTGGCGTTGATCGCGGACGGGCTGCCGCAGAAGCCGATGCTTCGCAATAGGCTGATCTCTCTTCTCGAGACCCGATCAGAAGAGGACGCCTCGGCCCAGGACTCCAGTGAGCTCGCAGCCATCCGGGCGAGTGCCGCCGGTCCGGCGCCTTCTGCGAGGCCGCGTTCGGACTTTCGATACGACCTCAGGTCGTTGTCCGTGAGTCCCACTTCCTTCAAGCCGCTCATCGAAAGAGCGCTTTTCTTTCCTCGCTCCGAGGAACTCGCCGACCATCTCAGCGAGACCAAAGCAGGTGACCTGGTAGTCGAGTCCGCGTTGAGGAGGCTCGACTTCGCGGCGCTGGCCGAGTCCCTGGTCGAGAACGGCTACAGCGATATGCTCGCCACGAAACTCGCGGACGGACCAGCCGACTCCGTCGTCTTCTCCTTCCCCCTCATAGGGGTTCCGTTGAGGGCCCTCAACCACGGGTTGGCCTCGTCCGGCCCAGGACGGAGAATCCTGGAGAGCCTGGCCGCCTGCGAGGCAGGCCGAAGTCTTTCGACCTCGCTGCTGTGCCGACGTTGGGACTGGGCTTCGCGGATCTTCATCGATCTGGCCGGCAGTGAAAGCACGGAACAGGTGCTCCGGGCCATCGCCCACGCCGAAGGAGGGCGGGAACTCGCACGCCTTCTCGCCGCCACCGACGAAGGCGCCTCCTTCCTCAGGAAGATGATCGACGATCGGTGGTTCCTCCTGCTCGGCCGGCACTTGCTCTCCACCGGGCCGAGCAGGCGTTTCCTGGCGGACCTGTGCGGCAGCCCCGCAAGCGAGGTCCTGATCGAGGAACTGCTCGCCCGGGACGACGCCGAACAACTGCTGGCCGAAATCCGGGCATCGAGCTATGCGGTTGACGTCCTCACCCCGTTGGCCGACAGCGGAGAATTGGCCGACCTCCACGAGGCCATCGCTGACAGCGCGAAGCGCAGCAGGCTCGCCGAACGGCTGGCCGCCGGGGAGGAGGACGCCGACGCCGGGCGGACCGACCTGGCAACTCTGCTCCTCCCGGCTCTGATGGCGCCGGTCCTGAAGTTGTGGCTGGCGTCGATCGGAGTGGCGGCCACCGCGCAAGTCGTCTACGTGGCGGCAGTGATCGCGGTAACGCATCGTTCCAGCACGTCGGACGGTCGTGGCGATGAGCCGCGAAGTGATGACGAGCTGTGGATACCGCCATCGACCCATCACCGCCCCCCACAGGATTCGGACCTCTGGAAGAGAGTCCTGGGCGCTCGGCTGAACGATGGCATTCCGGCCGTCGACGCGTCGGACATCGAGGATTCGGAACGGCTGGCGGGCGCGGTCCATCGGTACATGACGACGAAGGACCTCAGCCGCCCGGCCCCCGACCATCAAGACCGCATACTCCTGCGCCTCATCGAGGCATGGCATCTCGCCGACGGCGATCACGATGAGGGGACGAGCACCGTCGAGTTCGGAGACAGGCTGCAGGAGGAGCCCGAGTTCTCCGTCAGCCTCGAAGACCTTCAGGAAGCCGTCCGGGCAGCGCTCGAAGGATCGCCCCGAGAGCGCTGGACGAAGAGGATAAAAGAGATCCTGGTAGGCGTCACGGCAGGCGGCATCGTCACCGTCACCCCGGCGATCGTCGAAGCCGTGGCCAGGCTCATGGGCCTGGCGCCGAGCCCCGACGCGCAGGTGTACGAGATCGACAAAAGGCTGGCGCAAGATTTCGACCAATGGCGCGCCGGAGCGAGGGAAGGGCTCCCCGCGGATTCCCCTTGGACCTCCGATGACGAGCTAGCGCTGATCTTCTGCATCCACGCGCTCAGCCTTGTCACGATCTCCGGCGCCTACCAACGGCGCCACCCTCCGCGCGAGGGGACCGCCGGGCCCGAACTGGTCGCGCCCGCGATACGCATGAACGGCGAGTTCACGACCGTCCACGCGCAGAATCTCGGCATGGACGTGTTCTACACCTGAAACCGTCCCAGACAGCCGTCCGCCCGCACAGTGCCGGGCAGCTTCCCCCTCAACGAAACGTGCAATCCCGGCGGATTCGCGCTTTCATGAACGTCGGTACGACCGGTCGAAGGCCCTGCTCGGCATCGGTGGCCCAGGCTTGCATGAGGCGAGGCGAACCGGTGCCGGTTACATCTCGGGGAAGGGACGCAGCGTGGGCATGGAGCATCCCACCAGGACCGATACCAAAGTCGAGAACACCGACCGGCCGGATCCGCCTGACAAGCCGCCCGCGCCCCCGCGTGACACTCCCGGTGCCCCTGGCTACCCGTCCCGCCGCGAAAGCCTCGCCCGAGCCCGGGAAGCTGCCCCGCAAGAGGGCGGGACATCACAAGTAGCGGTCAAAGACAGCGGTTCCCGAGGGCCGGAAGAACACGACGACAAGCTTTCCTCCCCACAGGCCGACAGCGGTAAGGAGAAGGAAGAGCCGAGCGGCCCCGAGGCCCCTGACGGGGAAGAGGACACGGCCAAGCCGGACGTGGAAGCAGGCGGCTCCGAGTCCGGCGAGGAGTCCGAGCGGGGCGAGGGCGGGGAGGAAGGGCACTCCGAGAGCGAGAAGGCCGGGCAGACCGACGCGGAGCCAAGCGGCGGCGAGTCGCAAGATGACCGTGACGGCAAGCTCGCTGACGCACAGACCAAAAGCGTTGGAGAGAAACCCGAGACGCCCGACGAACCGGTCTCTCCGAAACAGCAGCACACCCTGCCGGCCGACAACCCTGGCTCCCCACACCAGCCGTCCCGCCGTGAAAGCCTCGCCCGCGCCCGCGAACACGTCCAGCCGGAGAGCGGCTCGCAAAGGACCGAAACCACGGACACCAGCGGCCTGCCACCCGCAGAGCCCGCCGTTGAGCCTGTTCCTTCTCCACCGGAGAACGGCAGCTTTGAGACCGAGCGTCCGCAGGAGCAGGCGCCAAGTCCTCAGCAGGACCAGAAGTCGGGAAGCGATGAACCGCCGCCTCCCTCGGAATTGGACGGCGAGGGCGAGCGCGACATGGCGGAAGGTGTCGCCCAGGAGCCCGAGGGGCAACCGGGCGACTTGCCCGGTGACGACCTCAGCGCGGGGCCGACCGGTGAGCCGGACGGCACGGCGAGCCTCGATGGCTCGACCGACGTGGCAGACGACCTAGGGCGAAGGATCTCAGGTGAAGAACCAGCCGACGACAACGGGCGGAGGGCCGAATTCTACGATGACGTCCTCGAACGCGGAATACCAGATCAGCTGAGAAGGCTTGCTGCCAAGCTGAATCGAAGTGATGGCCCCAGAGAACTGGAAGGTCTGGTCGACCGCCCGGACTTCCAGGACCCAGAACAAGATCCCCGATACACGCCGGACCGATATGGAACGCCGCTAGATCGGGACGACGGAACACGGACACCGCTTTTCAAGGGAACGCCTAAGCGTGAGCAGGCAGAACAAGGAGGCCTAGGTGATTGCGGCATCGTCGCAACCCTGGGGGCGGTCGCCGGGCACCGTCCTGAGGCCATTCGTGCATGCGTATCCGAAACGGGCGACGGTAATTATCAGGTACGTCTGCATGAGGCAAAATACTCAGCGGCCAGGCAGCGGTACGAGCCGACCGGTGCTTCCATCACGCTCACCCTCACACCCGATCTGCCAGTACTAGACGCCGCGCCCGGCATGCCTGCCTTCGCTCCGATCATGGAGAATACGGCTTGGGCTCCGGTGCTGGAGAAGGCTGTCGCTGGATGGGATCAGACATGGAGTGCCGAACGCTGGGGCAAGGTGAAGCGGCTCCGGGAGGCGCAGGGCAACTCTGGAGAATCCCCGAAGGGATATGTCCGACTGAATCGGGGTAGCAGCCCAGGCGAACGAGCTGAACTGCTCACGCAGCTCACGGGACTTCCGGCCAAGACTGTACAGTTCCCTAGTGGCTATGATAAACGGGGGCGCAGCGCTGATCGCCAGCTTCGTGACGAGATCGCCCAACAGCTGTCCGACGGAAAGCCCGTGCTGGTGGGAACTCGCGATAAGCGTAAGGGTGAATCGAAGCTCCCGAAAGGGCTTCGCGCCAATCACGCCTACGAGGTCACCAAGATAGATGACCAGGGAAAGTTTCATCTGCGCAATCCGTGGGGTGAAAAGCATCCTGAGGCGATGACGGTCCAAGAGTTCAAACGCGAAGCACGGCCGCGCTATACAACATTGGAGTAATCGTGGCACATCAGAATGTCGCTCTTCAAGAAGGAACTCAGGCCCACCTGGAAGGTGGGGTAAAGATGGGCCTGGTCGACGTGAATATGGGAGAAGACGGTGATTCCTCGGAGGTGATTCTCTTCGTCAAGGATGAGGGGGAGAATGAGTTCACCCTGCGCCTTGGTGACACTTTTCCGGTCGGAGGTCAGACTTGGAAGGTTGATCGTATCGAAGAGATCGGAGGTGGGAGGTTGGGTGCTGCTTTTTCCAAGATTGAATAGCGCTTCTAGGCGGCGCGTGGCTGCTTCATGTGCTTTTAGGGCTGCATTGCCGTCACCGGGTTGGGGTGAGGCGGCGTCCAGTGGCTCGCATGGAGAGTGAGGTGAGGTGCTGGGCGAGGAGTTCGGGGGATGGTGCTTCGAGTAGGTGGTCTAGGGGGCCGGGGATGAAGGCCCACCAGGAGCTTGTGTAGATGCCGTACCAGACCTGCAAGCCGGGGATCCAGTGCGTCAGGCCGGCGGCCGGGTTCATCGGCTCAGCTCCCCGGCGGACGGCTGAGCGGCCAGCGCCTCGCGTAGTTCCCTCTCGGAGTCCGCTATGACGGTCGCGGGCAGGCTCGACCTCGGATCGCGTCGAACCGCGCCCCAGTACTCGCCCCGCTGGGACGTCCACACCATCCAGGCGGGGAAGTCCCGCTCGATCTCCGCCGTTCGCGTGTCTTTCATGCGCTGACCTGCCCCTTCACGGCCGAGTTCGTCGGCGTTCGCTGGATTCATGGGACAGATTGCGCTCGGGCGATTACTGTCGGCAACGAAGCTGTTGTAACTGGACGTCCACCCCCCGACGCCCCCGCCAACCGAGTGCCGGAGGCCCCCGTCATGGCCAGTGACCAGCAAGACCCCGATGCGCTGCGCATCTACTTCAGTGAAGAGCTCCGCAGGACGCGCCAGCGCGCGAAGCTCTCCCAGAGCCAGCTCGCGAACGCCTTAGGCTGCACCCCGCAGTGGATCTGCCAACTGGAGAAGACGGACAAGACCGTCTCCGAGCAGACCGCCCTCGACCTGGACACCTACTTCAAGACCGACGGCTGGGACCAGGACGACGGCCACTTCCACCGCATCCACACCGCCATCCGCCGCGCCGGCCGCCACCGCGTCCTGTTGCCCGGCTTCGACGCCTACCTCCGCCACGAGAGCCAGGCAATCGGCATCCGATGTTTTGCTGCTCAGGTCGTTCCTGGCCTGCTCCAGACAGAGAGCTACGCCAGAGGGCTCATGATGCCGGGAGATACGGTGGAGACGCTGGATGCCCGGGTTGCCGGGCGCATGGAGCGCCAGTCGATTCTCACACGCCAGAACCCGCCGATGACGATATTTGTGCTGGATGAATCGGTCTTGCATCGTCCGGTGGGAAGCCGCAAAATAATGGTGGAGCAACTCGACCATCTCATCGGTCTCGAACAGTCCCTCGACGTGGACTTGCGTGTATTGCCATACGATCGAGCGTCGCCAGCCGGGCTGGAAGGCGGTTTCATGCTCCTCAACTTTGCGCATGAAGTCGACCTGATGTACATCGAGGCTGCTGGTGTCGGGCAGCTGATCGATAGTAGGAGCATGCTTTTCAAAGCCGGGGTACGGTTCTCATTGGTGATGGGTGAAGCCCTCTCCCGCGCCGAGACCTTCCAGCTTCTGAGCCGTTCCCGTGAGGAGTACCTGTGAAGCACCCGGAACCTCTGGCCACACAGTGGCGGAAGAGCAGCTACAGCGGTGGCTCGGGCGGCGAGTGCGTGGAGCTTGCAGTCGTGTCGGGTCGCCTCCTGTTTCGGGACTCCAAGGACCCGGACGGCCCCCGTCTTGGACTCGCCATGGAAGCTGCGCGGGCGCTGATGAGTCAGGTGCGTGCGAGGTAGTGGTGAATCAGGTGGACCCGCGATCGGCTGAGTGGCGTAAGAGCAGCTACAGCGGCGGGACGGGCGGTGAGTGTGTGGAGCTTGCCGCCGTGTCGGGGCGGGTTCTGGTTCGGGACTCCAAGGACTCGGGCGGGCCGTTGCTCGGGCTTACACCGGCTGCGGCTCGTGATCTGGTGAGTCGTTTGCGTGAGTGGCAGGCTTGAGTCACGTGAGTTCGGACGTGCTCGGGTTGCCTGAGGGAAGCTGACGCTGGAACCGCGAGGCTGTTGGGGCGGCAGTGCGCTTCAGGCAGAATCGGGGGTATGGCGAATCTGGCCGACAGGCAGATACCCGAGTACCTCGACTATGTCGGGCCCGGGTGGCGCGGGATCCTGATGCGGACCCATGCCGAACTCCTCGCTGTGCTGCCGAACTACCAGGTGGCCCAGGTCAAGGAGAAGTGGGGGATGCTGGACGTCAACCTGGGCGCGTACGTCGACCCCGTCACCGGCGAGTTCGGCATCAGCAGGGAACTCGGCAGCCAGGTCAGCGCGATCCTGCGTGCCGCCCGGGACGAGTCCCGCCGCACCTGCGAGGTCTGCGGCGAGCCGGGCAGCGAGACCGGGCGGGGATGGATCAAGACGCTCTGCCCTGACCACGCCCAGCCAGGCCAGGGCGCGACTCGCGACGTCTGACCTGGGGCGCCTGGACGGCGTGAGGGCGGTCCAGGCGACCCTGGTCATCCGGGGTCGCGCCGTGTCACGCCGAGCAGTTCCTGGTCTTTCCCTTCGCGCGGTAGCTGCACTTGTTGAAGAGCGTCCAGAACTGGTACGCGACGGCCTCGCCCTGGTAGACGTTGCGCTTGCTGACGTCGCAGTAGAGGCCGATCCCGGAATGCGGAGTGCCCATGCGGAGCTCGCCGACGTCCTGCCAGACGTAGAACTTCCAGCCCTTGAACCCTTGGACGACCTGGATGGTGTAGAAGGCCTTCTTGGTGAGCTTCACGCGGTAGGAGAGTCTCGTCGACTTCTCCGCGCTCACCTCGAATCCGACGCTCGCGCTGATCGACTCGTAGCTCGCGTTGAGACTGCTGGTGATCTTGTTGGAGACCTTCTCCTCGCCGGAGTACTCCAGGTAGGAGTTCGGGCCCTCGCCCGTGACCCGCCACGGATGCCGGTTGGGCTTGACGTACTTGGTCCCGACGAACTTGCCCTTCTTGACCTTGGTGTTCATCGCGCAGCGCTGGCCGGCCTTCTTCCCGGACGACTCGCTCGACGTGGCCGCCACGCGCTCGACGGCGGGGCCGTCGTCGGGGGCCACCGCGGCCACACCGCCCGCGACCAAGGCCGCCGCGACGATTCCTCCCGCCACTCCTGCTGATTTCCTCATTCCGCGAGGTCCCTTCTCGAATTCGTCTGCGAGAACTGCGCGACTTCCAGCGGGTCGCACATGCGGAACGCTATTCAGAGATTGGCGGGCTCCCTAGGGCCCAAGGGCCCAAGCGAAAGCCCCCGGGGACCCCAACTCACCCCCTCTCCGCAGACGAGCCTCGTGTTTTGCCCGTTTTGTTGCGACACCCAGTGCTCGGCGCCGGGCCTCTTCGTCAGTCGTCAGTGATGGGCATCAGGTCGACACGGTGACGGGTGGTCGGGTGGGTGAAGGTGAGCAGGTTGGTGGCTTCCCCCTCGATCGCCGCGCGGTCTGTCGGTGAGAGTGGGCGGAATGGTCGAACGGTCAGGGTGACGGTGTCGGCGGTGGTCTTCGCCGTCCAGGTGGCGGCCACCGTGCCGTCCACGAGGACGGTGGCGGCCACGGCGGCGCCGTCGCAGACTCGGCGGCGGACGTCGGCGGTCATCATCCTGGTGCGGTCGGCGTGGGCGAGCAGCGTCGCGTCGAACTCGGGCAGGAGGCGGACGGGCGCCGGGACGTCGCCGTCGGGACGTGGCGCGTCCGGCAGGTCGAAGAGTTCTCTCCCCGACGCGTCGGCGAACACCCGCAGTTCGGGACGCAGGCGGTCGAACACCTCGCGGAGCCCGCCGAGTCCCGACCAGGTGCGGGCATCGGCCGCCGACGCGGGGCCGAAGGCCGCCAGGTAGCGCCTGACCAGCAGGCACGCGTCCTGGAGCGTCGGCTCCCGGTGGACGCCCGTCCAGTCGGCGCGGGCGAACGGCGTCGCGCCGCGGACGTTCCACGTGCCGCTCGGCGCCGGGTGGACCACGGGTTCGAGGTACTGCACCGACCAGCCGAGGGCGGCGGGGTCGGCGTCCGGCCGTCGGCGCGCGAGGAGCCTGCCGAGTTCGGGACGGGTGAGCGTCCGGCCGCCGGCGAGCAGGTCGCGGGCTTCGGTGACGAGCGCGGCGGGGTCGGCGCCGGCGGTGCGGCGGCCGAAGGCGGTGCGCTGCACCCGGCGCAGCAGCGGCGCGAGCTGCGGACGGACCAGCCGGAAGTCCGCCACCGACAGGAGGTGCTGCGTCGCGCGCATCGACGTCGAGCGCACCAGCTCGCGGTTCTCGATCGCCACCGTCAGATCATCGATCGTGAAAGCCGACAGCCGGTTCCACAGCGCGAGGTACGGCAGGTTCGGGTCCTGTGCGTTGAGGCCGAGCACCCGTTCGACGGCGGGCACGACAGGGAGGTCCGCGCGGCACAGCAGCAGTTGCCGTTCGAGGAGCGCGCGGTTGAGCGCCCGCGCGGACAGCGCCTCGCGGGCGCCCATGTCAGCGAACCTTCCGGAAGAACCGGCGGATGTCGTCGGTCAGCAGGTCCGGCGCCTCCATGGCCGCGAAGTGGCCGCCGCGGTCGTACTCGGCCCAGTGCACGATCCTGTGCTGCCGCTCCGCCAGCGCCCGGATCGTGAGATCACCCGGGAAGATCGCGCATCCGGTGGGGACGGGTGAGCTCTCCGCGGGGGCGCCCCACTGCGACGCCTCCTTGTACAGCCGGATCGACGATGCCGGCGTGTCGGTCAGCCAGTAGAGCGTGACGTTGGTGAGCAGGGCGTCCCTGCCGACCGCGTCCTCCGGAAGCCGCTTGGCCGGGTCGCTCCACTGGTGGAACTGGTCGGTGATCCAGGCGAGCAACCCCACCGGCGAGTCGTGCAGGCCGAACGCCAGTGTCTGCGGTCGCGTCGACTGGATCGCCGCGTACCCGAACCGCTCGCCGGACGGGTCGGTCAGGACGGCGAGCCGTTCCTTGTCGGCCTCGTCGTAGTCGTCGTCGTTCCCGTCCCAGGCCGGGAACGTCATCGGCCCGTTCATGTGGACCCCGACGACGCGCTCGGGGGCCATCCTCCCGAGTTGGGGCGAGACGAACGAGCCGACGTCGCCGCCGTGCGCGCCGTACCGCCCGTACCCGAGCCGGTCCATCAGCGCGGCCACCACCTCGGCGTAGCGCGCGGTGTCGCCGTCGCCGGGCCGGCGCGTCGGGCCGGAGAACGCGAACCCCGGCAGTGACGGTACGACCAGGTGGAACGCGTCGGCCGGGTCGCCCCCGGACGCCCGCGGGTCGGTGAGCGGCTTGATCACGTCCAGGAACTCGGTGAACGTCGCGGGCCAGCCGTGGACCAGCACGAGCGGCAGCGCGTCCGGCTCGGGCGACCGGACGTGCAGGAAGTGCACCCGCTGCCCCTGGATCTCGGTGACGTGGTGGGGGAGTTCGTTCAGCGCGGCCTCGTGCGCGCGCCAGTCGTAGCCGGTGCGCCAGTACTCGGCGAGGCCCTGGAGGTAGGAGACGGGGACGCCGTGGTCCCAGCCCACCCCGGGAAGCTGGTCCGGCCAGCGGACGGCCGCGAGCCGCGCGTTCAGGTCGTCGATCCGGTCCTGCGGGATGTCGATGGTGAAGGGACGGATGTCCCGGTCGGAACTCATGAGAACGACGCTAGGAAGCACTTAGGACGGGTCCGGTCCTAAGCGGGCTGCCATAGTGGGGTCATGCCGGACACATCCGCGCGGCTGCTCAGGCTGCTGTCGCTGCTCCAGACCCACGGGGACTGGTCCGGTGCCGAGCTCGCCGAAAGGCTGGCCGTGACCACTCGTACCGTTCGCAGGGACGTGGACCGGTTGCGTGAACTGGGGTATCCCGTCCACGCCACCCAGGGCGCGGCCGGGTACCGGCTGGGGGCGGGGGCGTCACTGCCGCCTCTGCTGCTGGACGACGACGAGGCGGTCGCGGTGGCGCTCGGGCTGCGGACGGCGGCCGGAGGGTCCGTCGCCGGGATCGAGGAGACGTCCCTGCGGGCGCTCGCCAAGCTCGAACAGGTGCTTCCGTCGCGGCTGCGGTACCGGGTGGCGACGCTGGCCCGGGCCACCGTCCGGGTCGGCGCCCGCGCCCCCGAGGTGGACGCCGGCACGCTGATGGCCGTCGCCGACGCCTGCCGCCGGCACGAGCGGCTGCGGTTCGGCTACGCGGGTCCGCGCGGGGACACCGTCCGCCAGGTCGAGCCGCACAGCGTGGTCAACTTCGGACGCCACTGGTACCTCGTGGCCTGGGACGGCGACCGCGACGACTGGCGCACGTTCCGCGTGGACCGGATGCGGCCGCGCCTCCCGGCCGGTCCGCGCTTCCCGCCCCGCGCCGCCCCGGACGGCGACGTGGCGGCCTACCTCGCGCGGCGCCTGTCGGTCCGGACGTGGACCTGCCAGGCCACGGTCACCCTGCACGAATCCGCCGAGGCCGTCGCCGACCGCGTGTGGCCGGGCATGGGCGTCGTCGAGGCCGTCGACGCCCGCAGCTGCCTCCTGCACGTCGGCGCCGACACCCCGGCCGCCCTCGTGTGGATGATCACGTCGGTGGACGCCGACTTCACCCTGACCGCCGGTCCGCCCGAACTGGCGGGCGCTCTCCGCGCGCAGGCCGCCCGCTGCCTGAACGCCGTCGACCGGCCCTGACCCGCCTCTTCCGCTACTGGACGATGACGGTGGTCTGGGGGGCCTTCTTGTCCTCCGTCCAGCCGTCGTGGCCGGCGTCGGACTTCCAGCGCTTGCCCGCGTAGCGGACCTCGGTCAGGCCGTAGGCCTGGGCGTGGGTCACGGCCCAGCTCGCCACCGCCCAGCCCGAGCGGGGGTTCGTGACCTGGATCGCGTTCCAGGACTTCGGGTCGGACGGGGCACCCGCCTTGAGGGGGCCGGGACCGCCGACCTTCAGGCGGCTGCCGAAGGCGCGGCGCATCTCGCGGAGGGCCTCGGGGCGGCGGGACGTCGCCTTCTTGTCGGGCGGGTACCAGCAGCGGGCCGTGGCGGGCTCGCGGCCGGTGAAGGCGGTCGCGAGGAGCTTGCCGTCGGGCTCGTGCTGGGCGTAGGCGGTGCCGTCGGCGCTGCGCTGGACCTTCTGCGCCGCGTCGTGCAGGTCGCGGTCGAGATAGTCCTTGACCTTGACGAGGGCGTCGAAGAACTTGCTGGTGGCCTGGACGGGGTCGCGGAGCTTGTCCGGCGTGCCCCAGCCCTGGGACGGGCGCTGCTGGAACATGCCGACCGAGTCGCGGTCGCCGTTCGGCAGGTTGTGGATGTGGGACTCCTGGATCGCGGTCGCGTAGGCGATCACCACGGCGCGTTCGGGGAGCTGCTTGCGGAACGCGACGGCGGCGATCGTGGCGGCGTTCGCGCCCTGCTCCAGGTCGAGCGGCATCTTGCCCAGGCTCGTGCGCACCTCGCACCCGGACCCGTGCAGGTACGGGCGCGCCCGCTGGAAGGCCACGTAGGCGCCCACGCCCACCAGCAGCACGACGACGCACAGGATCGCGGCCCAGCGGCCGCCGCGCCGGCGCCGTCCGCCGCCCGCCCCCTCCTCGGGGCGTGCCTTCAACCTCGCCCAAACAGCCACGCGAAGACAGTACTGGGGAATGGCCACCAGTAAGCTCAGGAGGCATGACCGAAACGTTCACCAGCCCGATCTCCGGCGGCATCGACGAGTTGTGGGAGCGGCGCGCCGAGCTGACGCCGGACGACGCCGACGCGCGCGCGGCGATCGTCGCCGCCGTCGACCAGCTCGACGCCGGGGAGGCCCGCGTCGCCCAGATCGACCCCGCGACCGACGAGGTGGTCGTCGACGAGCGGGCCAAGCGGGCGATCCTGCTGAGCTTCAAGGTGCTCGGCATGGCGCGCTCCCAGGTGGGCGACTTCCGGTACCACGACCGCATCCCGCTGAAGACGCGGCTGGACGGCGTGCGCGTCGTGCCGGGGGCCATCGCGCGGTGGGGCGCCCATCTGGCGCCGGGCGTGGTGCTGATGCCGTCGTTCACCAACATCGGCGCCTACGTCGACTCCGGGACGATGGTCGACACGTGGGCCACCGTGGGGTCGTGCGCGCAGGTCGGCAAGAACGTCCACCTGTCGGGCGGCGTCGGCATCGGCGGCGTGCTGGAGCCGCCGAACGCCAAGCCGGTGGTGATCGAGGACGAGGCGATGATCGGTAGCCGTTCCATGATCGTCGAGGGGGCGCGGGTGGGGCGCGGCGCCGTCGTCGGGTCGGGCACGAACCTGTCGGCGTCCATGCCGGTCATCGACGTCGAGACCGGCGAGGAGATCAGCCGCGGGCGCGTCCCCGACTGGTGCGTCGCGGTCGGCGGCACCCGCTACAAGGAGTTCAAGGGCGGCACGTTCGGGCTTCCGGCGGTGCTGATCCTCAAGCGGCTGGAGGAGGGGCAGCGCCACGACAAGGCGTCCCTCAACGACATCCTCCGCGACCACGGCATCAACACCTGAGCGGGAACTCGGCGATCTTGAGAGGCCGGCCGGTGAGCACGGCGGCCGAGGCGGCGTAGCCGGGGCCCGCGTCCAGGTCGGCGAGGCGGACGGGCGAGACGGCCGCCTCGCCCTCCCAGGCGACGACCTCGGGGGGCTCGTCGGGGCCGGAGACGTGGATGGCGGTCATCGGGGCGGCCAGGCCGTGGCCCGTCGCCTTCAGGAGGGCCTCCTTGCGGCTCCAGTAGGCATGGAAGCCGCGTTTCCGGTCGGGCATGGCGCTCAGCACTTCCGATTCGGCGGCGGTGAGGACCATCCGGGAGAGGTTGTCGATGTCGCGGTCGCTCTCCTGCTCCACGTCCGCCCCGACCTCGGCGCCCTCGGCCAGGACGAGCAGGACGCGGTCGCCCGAGTGGGAGAGCGAGAAGTCCAGGCCGCTGCCGGGCAGCCTCGGCTTGCCGTGCGAGTCGCCGCAGTGGGGGCAGACGGTGGTGAAGCGCAGGTCGCGCGGGGGTCTGCCGGTGGCCTCGGCGAGGACCGTCCGCGCGAGGAACCGCCCGGTGACGAACCGGGCCTTGTCCTCGGCGCGCAGGAACCGCGCGTAGCGGGCGCGCTCCCCGTCGTCCAGGAGTTCGCGCATCCGGGGGTCGTCGGCGGGACGCGCCCAGTGGACGGCGCACTCCAGTACGGGCATCTCCACGAACGCGATGATAGATAACCTTCGACCATGGGGCTTGATCTCTACTCGGACGTGGCGGACCTGACGGCGGCGCTCGTCGACATCGAGTCGGTGAGCGGCGGGGAGGAATCCCTGGCCGGGGCCGTCGAGGAGGCGCTGCGGGCGCTGCCGCACCTGGCGGTGGAGCGCGTCGGCAACAACGTCGTCGCGCGCACCGATCTCGGGCGGGCCGAACGGGTCGTCCTGGCGGGGCACCTCGACACCGTCCCGCTGAACGGCAACCTCCCGTCCCGCGTGGAGGGCGACCGGCTCTACGGCTGCGGCACCACCGACATGAAGAGCGGGGTCGCGGTCGCGCTGCGGCTCGCCGCGACCATCGAGGCGCCCAGCCGCGACGTCACCTACGTCTTCTACGACTGCGAGGAGGTCGAGGCCGCGCGCAACGGGCTGCGGCACCTCGCGGAGCACCGGCCCGCGCTGCTCGCGGGCGACTTCGCCGTGCTGATGGAGCCGACCGGCGGGCTGATCGAGGGCGGCTGCCAGGGCACGATGCGCGTCCAGGTCACCGCGGCGGGGGAGCGGGCGCACAGCGCGCGCGCCTGGATGGGGTCGAACGCGATCCACTCGGCCGGGGCGATCCTGGACGTCCTGCGCGCCTACGAGCCGTCCCGCCCGGTCGTGGACGGGCTGGAGTACCACGAGGGCCTGAACGCGGTGTTCATCTCGGGCGGCGTCGCCGGGAACGTTATCCCGGACGAATGCGTCGTTACCGTGAATTATCGGTTCGCGCCCGACAAGTCCCTGGCCGACGCGGAGGCGTACCTCCGGGAAACCTTCGCCGGCTTCCAGGTGACGGTCACCGACGGCGCGTCCGCCGCGCGCCCGGGGCTGAACCACCCGGCGGCCGCCGCGTTCACCGCGGCGAGCGGCGCCGAGGTCCGCGCCAAGCTCGGCTGGACGGACGTCGCCCGGTTCGCCGAGCTCGGCGTCCCGGCCGTCAACTACGGCCCCGGCGAACCCACCCTCGCGCACACGCGGGACGAGTACGTCGAGATCCCCCTCATCGCCGAGTGCGAGCAACGTATGCGCACGTGGCTTGAGGGTCCCATTACCGTGGCTTCATGACAACGGAAGTGAATTCCCGTTCGCGCCGGCAGGGGCCGGCAATGCTGCGGGGGAGGGCCGTCCCCCCGACGACGACCGACCAGCGGCTGCTGGACAGCCGCGGCCCGGCCGACTGGGTGCACGCCGACCCGTGGCGGGTGCTGCGGATCCAGGCGGAGTTCGTCGAGGGCTTCGGCCTCCTCGCCGAACTGCCGAAGGCCGTCAGCGTCTTCGGCAGCGCCCGCACCAAGCCGGACTCCCCGGAGTACGAGCTCGCCGTCGACATCGGCGCCCGCCTGCACGATGCCGGCTACGCCGTCATCACCGGCGGCGGCCCCGGGATCATGGAGGCGGCCAACAAGGGCTGCGACGAGAACGGCGGCCTGTCGGTCGGCCTCGGCATCGAACTGCCGTTCGAGCAGAAGCTGAACGACCACCTCGACATCGGCCTGGAGTTCCGGTACTTCTTCGTCCGCAAGACGATGTTCGTGAAGTACTCGCAGGCCTTCGTCGTCCTGCCGGGCGGCTTCGGGACGCTGGACGAGCTGTTCGAGGCGATCACCCTCGTCCAGACCAAGAAGATCACCCGCTTCCCGATCGTGCTGGTCGGCACGAAGTTCTGGGGCGGGCTGCTCGACTGGGTCAAGGAGTCGATGCTGACCTCCGGCAAGATCTCGCCGCAGGACATCGACCTGTTCCACCTCACCGACGACCCGGAGGAGGTCGTCAAGATCATCACTGAGGGCCACACCCGGGCCGAGCAGGAGATCATCGAGTCCCGCGCCGCGGCCGAGGCCAAGGAGACCGCCGGGGAGTAGCCCCGCGCCGCGGACCTGCATGACCGGCCCCGATCATGCAGGTCCGGGCGGCCTCTCCCCGCGCGGACCGGGCTACCTGGGGGCCTGGTCCGTCCACTCGGCCACGATCGCGGCGCCGCCGGGTACCGCGACCCGCGCGCCGTCGGCCGAGACGAAGAAGTCGGTGTCGGTGATCCGGGACGTCTTCGGATCGACGACCAGGTGTGCTTCCCCGCCTCCGCCGAAGGAGATCGACAAACCCTGCCCGCCCTTGACCGCACCGAGGTCCTTGACACCGGGGTAGGAGGCGATCGCGCGGAAGGCGGCCGCGCGGACCCTCGGCGGGGCCGGCAGCTGGGAGACCAGGGAGAGCAGCCCGTCGAAGACGGAGCGCTCCCGCGCGGCGGCGTCGGGGCGGCCGGCGGCGGCCCTGACGTCGCTCCGCTTCACGGCGGCGGCGATCCACGCCTTCAGCTCGCCGGGAGTGCTCGGCAGGCTCTGGAGCTGGGCGAGGCTCACGGCGGGCCCACCGAGCCGGAACGGAGCAGGCTGGGTGAGCACGACCACTCTGCCTCCGGTCTTCTCCCCCTTCCACCAGATTCGGCCGTCGCGCCCGGTCCAGCTCTCCAGCGAGGTGCGGGCGCCGCCCTCACGAGCGGTGAACGTCGTCTTGACGTACCAGTACGCGCCGCCGTCCGCCTGGACCTTCGCCGCGCTCGCGGCGGCCACGAGCAGGACCTGCCGGCCCGACGGTGCGGACGGGGCGGACGCGCCCGGACCCTCGTCCGGCCGGCCGTTCCCTCCGGCGCCGACGGTGCCGATCACCACTGCGGCGACGGCGGCGGTGACGGCGGTCCCCGCCGCGGCGAGGAGGACGCGCCGCCGTCCTGAGTGGCGGGGCGGGGCCTGCTCGGCCGATCGAAGGTCCTGCTGGATCTCGCTCATCACGAACTCCTGGAGTCGTTGGCGGCGGTCGCCCGGGAGTTCCCGCTCCACCGGCGCCGGCAGCAGCCGGGCCAGCTCCTCGCGCTCGTTCGGATTCGGCTGGATCGGGGTGGAATTCATCGGGTCTTCTCCTGAGCGGACCTGACCGCGATCTCGCGGTCACCCTCTTGCTGTCCGTGGCCGGAAGGCGGTTCCCGGTCTTCTCGGGGCGGCCGCACTCCTCCGGTCGTGAGCCTGTCGAGCTTCCTGCGTGCGCGCGACAGCCGGGAACGCACCGTGCCGACCGGCACACCGAGCGCTTCGGCGGCCTCGGTGTAGCCGAGCCCCGACCAGACGCACAGTGCCAGCACCTCGCGCTCGGGCTCGCGCAGCGCCGCCAGTGCCTTGCGCATCAGGGCGAGCCGCTCGCGATCGTCGATGCGGCCCGCGGTCTCGTCGGTGAAGTCCGGGACCGCGCCGCCTTTCGGAAGCCGCGCCAGCGCGCCGTCGTGGCGCCGGGCGGCGCGGCGCACGTTGCGGGCGACGTTCGTGGCGATGCCCAGCAGCCAGGGACGCAGCGACCCCTCGACGTCGACGTCGACCCTCTCGCGAAGGCGCCACGACTCCAGGAAGGTCAATGACACCACGTCCTCCGCCGTCGACCAGTTCCCGGTCAGACGGAAGGCGTGGTTGTAGACCGAGCGCACATGTTCGTCGAACAGCTCTCTGAAGGCATCCGGATCCCCGGCGTGCACCCGGGCACGCAAACTCATCTCCACACGCAGGGACTGTTCACCGGACCGGCCGAGTTCCCGTGACCTACCTCACTCGGCGCGGCCGGGGCCGGTGTCATCCGCTGGCTATTACGGCTGCCGGGGTCGCTATCGCGAGGGCCATCTGACCCAGGACCAGGGCCGGGCGGATTCGGGCGGTCACCGTCCAGGTGGATCGGAGGAGCAGCGCGGCGACACCGGCGGCGCCGCTGGCCCAGAAGGACCACCAGGCGATCGGCAGGAGGACGTCCGAGGCCGGGTCGCACTGCTCCCCGTAGGTGAGGCACCGGCCGTACTCGGGGGTCGCGAGCACGCAGATCCAGGCGAGCACGGTGACGGGGAGGAGCAGGGCGAGCGCGGTCGCGGCGGCGACTCGCCAGCCTGAGCGATTCCGGGAGCCCGCGGCGGTGTTCTCTGTGGTCACGACCTCAGTGAACAGGCCTGCGGCCGCTTGATCGATCCGTGCGCCTACTCAGGTCCGCGCGTTGCGGTACTCAACGGGACCTGGCACGGGTTTTGACGGCGCATGCCGGTGCCGATAGGAAGAGGGCTTTGTGCCGTGCGCCGGAGGGGTTTGCGGCCGACCGGAAGCGGGGCGCGGAGCGGATGCCGGTGCTGCGGCGGGTGGGACTGTTCGGGGTGGTGCCGCTGGTGGTGATCGCCGTGGCCGCGTTCGGCTGGTACCGGCTCAGCGACACCGGCAGGGACTGGCGCTACCGGGACAGGCTCGCCGGTTTCTGCCAGGGGCTCGTCCCCGAGGCCGAGTCCGCCGTCTTCACCGGTCACGAGGAGAGCCGCCTCGGCCGCGACCGCCACGTCCCGGAGCATGACGGCCTGCGCTGGGAGCAGTGCAAGGTCGCCGGTCTGAGCCTCGTCATCGGGGACGTCGCCGACACGGTGACGAACGACGGTGATGGCGCCGGGTTCCTCACCCTCCTGCACCGGGGCTCCGCCGAACAGCCGGTGGCGCTGGGCGGCGGCTGGGAGGGCTACACCGATCTGCGCAACACCGCGGTCGTCCTTCCGTGCGCCGATCGGCGCTCGTCCGTCCTGGTGGCCGCGGATTCCGATGAGGCGCTGGCGGGCCCGGCCGAGGCGCGCCAGGCGGCCCGGCTCGTCACCGCCACCGCGGTACGGGCCGCCCGCCACTACGGATGCGACGCCAAGCCCGGCGGTGCGGTACCGCCCGTACCGCGGCCGGACGGGGAGACGGTCCCCGAGAACGTGACGGGCACCTGCGCCGGCATCCCCGTCGCGACCGCCGTGGACCGGGGCGAGGTCAACTGGATCAAGAAGACGGACGGCAGCGGGACGGCGCCGGTCGAGGAGTGCGTCCTCGGCAAGACCGTGGCCTTCTCCGCGGCGGCGTACCACTTCCACGCGAACTTCGGCCCGTACGCGCAGCGGCTGCGGACCACCAGGTACGACGGCGGTTACGGCAGCGACGGTTACGGCACCAAGGCCGAGTCCGGTCTCCACGCCGCCGACGCCTGGGCCACCGCGCGTTGCCCTGGGAGCACCGCACGGGCGCTTTTCGTCGCCCATGCCACCGAGTACGCGGCCCCGACGAAGTCGTTCCTGAAGGCCTCGCTGCGCGCCTTCGCCGAGCGCGCCGCCAAGCGGCACGGTTGCACGGACCTCCGGCTGCCGCGCTGAACCCCCTGTTCAGGGGCGCAGGACGCGGTAGCGCAGGTGCTGGACGGCGTGCGCGGGGTCTTCGGTCTCCGGGGTGGCCAGCCGGCGGAGCAGGCGGAGTTCGGTGTGCTCGGCCGGCAGGTGGTCGAACAGGCGGCGGCCCTGACCGAGCAGGACGGGGACGACGTGCAGTTCGAGTTCGTCGAGTTCTCCGGCCCGCAGCAGCGCCTGCGCGGCCCCCGCGCCGTGGACCATGACGTCACCGTCCCCCGCCGCCGCACGAGCGCGCTCGGCGCATTCGCGCACGTCCGTGACGTAGCGGACGCTTCCCGGCGGCGGGTCGTCCGGGACCGCGTGGGTCAGGACGAAGACCGGTACGCCGTCGTGGTGGTCGCCCTGCCAGCGGCCCGCCAGCTCGTAGGTGCGGCGGCCCGCGACGACGGCGCGGGTGGCCATCGCCTCCCCGTAGACCTGGCCGCTCGGTCCGGGGTCGTTCCTCCGGTCGAGCCAGTTGAAGAGGCGGAAACCGCCGGTGCCCAGGGGAGCGTCGGGGCCGTCGTGCGGCCCGGCGACGTAACCGTCCAGGGAGATCGTCATGTAGAGCCGGATGATCGCCATCGGGCGCGTTCCTCTCGTGAAGGCGGCGTCGGCCGCCCGCCCAGCATGCGGGGCGGAGGCCGCGCGGCTGAATCCCAGCTTTCTGGGATGGCGCCGAGATGTAGGGTCGGCGCGTGGCCAACGCGGCGGCGGCGCCCGGGCGCGTCCGCGACGACCTGGTGAGGCTGGCCCACCGCGGCCTGGCGGTGGCGGACTTCTCGCGGGCCGTCGGTGAGGTGCTGGGCCGTGCGGTGCCCGCCGAGGGCACCTGCCTGATGACGACCGACCCGGCGACCCTGCTGCCGACCGCGGAGTACGTCGAGAACGGCCTGCCCGCGCCGGAGATGGTGCGGCTCCTGGAGATCGAGGCGCGCGAGCCGGACTTCAACAAGTGGGTCCACCTGGCCCGCGCGGACCGCCCGGCGGCCAGCCTGAGCGAGGCGACCGCCGGTGAGCTCGACCGCAGCCCGCGCCAGCGGGAGATCCGCCGCCCCGGCGGCTTCGCCGACGAGATGCGCGTCGTCCTCGCGGGCGGCCCCGCGACCTGGGGCGTGCTCACCGTGTTCCGCGAGACCGGGCGGCCCTACTTCACGCCGGCCGAGGTGGGGCTCGTGTCGTCGCTGGCCGGGCCGATCGCCGACGGCCTGCGGCGCGGCCTGCTGCTGGAGAGCGCGCGAGCCGGCGACGCCGACGTCGGCATGCTGGTCCTGGACGCCGACGACGGCGTGAGCATGGCCGACGAGACCGCGGGCCGCCGGCTGGACGAGCTCGGCGCGGGCGGTCGGCCCGGCGCCAGGCTGCCGCTGGTCGTCCACGCCGTGGCCCGCCAGGCGCGGGCCCTGCGCGGGACGGGCGGACGGGAGCACCCGGCGCCGGGAGGGCTCCGGGCGGCCAGGGCGCGGGTGCGCACCGGGACCGGCCGCTGGCTGATCGTCCGGGCGTCCCTGCTGGGGGAGGGCCCCGAGGCGCCGGTCGCGGTGCTGCTCGAAGCGGCCCGCCCGGCCGAGATGGCGCCGCTGGTCGTCGACGCGTACGGCCTCACCGACCAGGAGCGGCGGGTCACCGGGCTCGTCGCGCGGGGCCTGTCCACCCGGCAGATCGCAGGACGGCTGCGCGTGTCGCCCTACACCGTCCAGGACCACCTGAAGTCGATTTTCACCAAGTCGGGTGCGGCGTCCCGCGGCGACCTGGTGGCCCGCCTGTTCTTCGACCATTACGCGGGCCCGCTGGGTTTGGGAGGCGTGGCACGGTCCACCGCGGGGTGGCCGTAATCGGTCACCTGGGCCGGTTCATGATGTGCTGGGGTTGGGGGGAGGGCGCCGAAAGCGGATGCTGGTCGGCGCGCGGCTTTCGATGGCGGTAGGAGGCTGCGATGGGTGTGCGGTACAGCCTGTACGACTACGGAATTCAGCAGGACCCTTATCCGGTTTACGCGCAGTTAAGAGAGGACGCGCCGGTCTACCGAAATGACGAGGAGGATTTCTGGGTCCTGTCGCGGCACGCGGACGTGACCGCGGCGTTCCGGGACTTCCGGCGCTTCTCCAGCGCGAACGGGATCCTGCTGGAGCCGTCGGTGTGGGGCCCGAAGGCGCGGACGCACGCGTCGTTCCTCGCGATGGACCCGCCGGAGCACACCCGGATGCGCGGGCTCGTGGCGAAGGCGTTCACGCCGCGCCGCGTCGCCGAGCTGGAGCAGCGGGTCCGCGGCATCGCGCGCGGCCACCTGGACCGGGCGCTCGCCGGTGCGGGGCCGGGCGGCGCGGAGCTGGACCTCGTGGCCGACTACGCGGCACTGCTGCCGATGGACGTCATCTCCGAGCTGGTCGGCGTCCCGGAGGCCGACCGCGGCGAGCTGCGGCGGCTGGCCGACGCGATCGTCCACCACGAGCAGGGCGTGCGGGACGTGACCGAGGCGGGCCGCGAGGCGATCCCCGCCCTGGTGGGCTACTTCCGCGGCCTGATCGCCGAGCGCCGGACGCAGCGCCGCGACGACCTCGCGTCGGCGCTGCTGGACGTCGCCGAGGGCCGCGACCACCTGACCGAGGCCGAGATCATGGGGGTGCTGTTCATCCTGATCGCGGCCGGCAACGAGACGGCCACGAACCTGATCTCGGGCGCCTGGCACTGCGCCTGGCGGCATCTGGACCGGCCGTCCGGGGCGTTCGGGCGGGTCGGCGACTGGATCGAGGAGACGCTGCGCCTGGAGGCGCCGGCGCAGGCCGACGGGCGGACGGTGACCGGGGAGTTCACCCTGCACGGCGTGACGGTCCCCGCCGGGGCCCGCATGCTGCTGCTGATCGGCGCGGCGAACCGCGACCCGCGCGCGTTCGCCGATCCCGACCGGTTCGACCTGGGCCGCGACACCACGGCCAAGATCAGTTTCGGGTCGGGGCGGCACTACTGCATCGGCGCGCACCTGGCCCGGCTGGAGGCCCGGGTCGCGCTGGAGGAGCTCGCGGCCCGCACCGCCGACTACGACATCGACGAGGCCGGGGCCCGGCGCGTCAACTCGCCGTACGTGCGCGGGTTCGCCGAGCTGCCGACCGTGATCACTCTCAGGGCGGGGTGAGGGCGGCCCGGCCGGTCAGGGCTTGCGGGCGACGGCCCCGATGAAGTGGCTCCACTGCGGGTCCCGCGCGGGCCGCGCCGGACGCGGGCGGCCCCATTGCGGGACCCACACGATGCCGGGGTCGAGGATCTCCAGCCCGGCGAAGCAGCGGGCCACCTCCTCGGGGCCGCGCGAGTAGATCGGCAGCTTCGACCTGCGGTAGACGGCCTGGGAGTGCTCGGTGTCGCCCGGGTCCATGCCGCCGTCGTAGCCGTGGGAGACCACCACGTGGCTGCCGGACGGCAGCCGCCCGGCGAGCCGCACGACGAGCCCGGCGGGGTCGTGGTCGTCGTGGACGAAGTGCAGGACGGCCACCAGCAGCAGGCCCACCGGCTCGCGCAGGTCGATCAGCTCGTTCAGCCGCGGGTCGGCCAGCAGCTCCTCGGGACGGCGCAGGTCGCCCTCGATGACCGCGACGCTGGGGCTGCCCTCCAGCAGGGCCCGGCCGTGCGCCAGCACGACGGGGTCGTTGTCGACGTACACCACGCGGGCGTCCGGAGCGGCGTCACGGGCGATCTCGTGGACGTTGCCCTGCGTGGGCAGGCCGGTCCCGACGTCGATGAACTGCCGGATGCCGGCCTGCGCCGCCAGGTGGCGCACGGCGCGGGTCAGGAAGTCGCGGTTGGCGCGGGCCGCGGCGGGGGCGTCGGGCACCGTCTTCATGATCTCTTCGGCGGCCGCGCGGTCGACGGCGTAGTTGTCCTTGCCGCCGAGGTAGTAGTCGTAGATGCGGGCGGGGGAGGCCTGGAGGGTGTCGATGGACAGGTCGGCTGCCCGGTCCGCGGGAAGCGGCACGAGGACGGGGCGGGGCCGGTAGTCCAGGCCCGGGTCGTCGCGGCCGATCTGTGCGGCGGTCCGCCGGAGGGCGGGCCCGGGCCCGGCCGGTGCCAGCAGGTCCTCCGCCTCCTCGTACAGGCGCAGCGCCTCGTCCTTGCGCCCGGCCCGGTGCAGCGCGAGCATCAGCAGGCTCCGCAGATGCTCGTTCGACGGCTCCTGCGCGACCCAGCCGCGCGCGGGCCCGATGAGATCGAGGTGCCGGCCCTGGGAGAGCTTCACCTCTGCTAATTCCTCGCGCACCTGGCCGCGCTCGCCGACGAGCGCCCGCCGGGTCGCGTCCAGGGCTCCGGCGGCGGGCAGGTCGCCCAGCGGTTCCCCGCCCCACAGCGCCAGCGCGCTCTCGTACTCGGCGATCGCGGACGCGGCGTCGGAGGCGCGCAGGCGCCGGGCGTCCGCGGCGAGGGCCCGGAACCGGCTCAGGTCCAGGTCGTCGTCCCCGTCGAGGACGAGCCGGTAGCCGCCGTTCTCGGTGACGAGGCGGCCGGGCGGGAGCGAGAGCCGCGCGGTGCCGACGGCCCGCGTGAGCGTCGCGGCGGGATCCGGCGCGCCGACGGGGTCCGCGAGCCGCTCGACGAGCACGTCGGCCGGGACGGGGCGGCCCTCTTCGAGCAGCAGCATCACCAGCAGCCCGCGGGCGTGCGGATGGGGCACGGCGATGGATTCGCCGCTCCCCGCCCGGATGCCCAGCCTCTTGCGCAGAATACGGAATTCCACCGTGCGCCTCGCTCCATCCCCGGGTACAGCGACGCAGAGAGAGTAATGCAGGCGGCCTTTTCCGGTGCGCGCCCGGTCGGTCGTGCCGGATCACACTTGCGCATCATTCGGCTTTTGGCTGCTCCCTTGACTCCGTGTGGCAAAACCGTCAACACGTACCGCTCGACCGAACATGATTTGGTCGTCACCCGAATTCGGGAAAGCCCGGCGCCGGACGCCTCCGCGACGCGGGACCCTCAGGCTCCCTCGCGGTAGCGCGGGTTGGTGGCATGCCATTCGAAGCCGCCGCCCATCCAGGCCCGCAGCCCGCGCAGGAACCGCTGCAGCTCGGGGGAGGGGACGCCCGCGAGCTCGCGGTGGCCGGCCTCGAAGTCGCGGACGAGGTCGTTGTGCACGCGCACGGCGGTCTCGGTCGCCTCCTCCACCGAGCATCCCCGGTCGGCGGCGATCAGCAGCACCAGGTTGCAGACCGGGTTCTCGTCGGCGGCGTCCTTGGCCACCGAGTGCAGGTCGTTGACGATCACGCTCGCCGTCCCGGCCCGGAAGGCGGCGCGGCGGACGCGCGGGTCGTAGTAGAGGTGGGCCGGGACCTCGTAGCCGCCGACGACGTCGATGAGCGTCATCGAGGTGTAGAAGCTGTCGTGCTGGCGCGCCGCCAGGTACTCCCAGGCGGGCGGGTCCTCGCCCTTCTCGCGCCAGGCCGCGTAGGCCGTCCAGCTCACGAACATGGCGAACGTGGAGTAGCAGATCCGCTGGACCTGCACGGGGGACGCGTGGCGCTTCAGGTGGCCGACCGCCGAGCCGAGCATCCGCAGGACGACGTCCCCCTGGAGGGCCTCGCTCAGCGGCGGGGTGAACTCGCCCGCGGACGGGACCGGGTCCATCGCCGCCATCACCATCGTGAGGCGCTGCGGCAGCCGCGCGGGCACGGCGCCGAGCGCGGTGTCGTCGGCGTAGTAGTCGTCGGCCGCCCACCATCCGGCGTTCAGCTGGGCGGCGACGAGCAGGGCGTCGGGGTCGTCGGTGTCGGGGTGGGCGAGGGTGACCAGCCGCCCGAAGGCCGCCTTGCCCAGCGCGTCGAGCTCGTGGTCGTCGAACCCGCGGTCGCGCGCCCAGGCGGCCAGCCGGGCGTCGACCTCGGCGGCGAGGGCGTCGTCGGCGCGCTCGGGGAGCGGGCAGTAGAGCGGCGAGTGCGACCCGTCCCCCCAGGCGCGCTCGACGTAGCCGGGCCCGCCGCCGCCGACCGGGCGCGGATGGTGCCCGGCCAGGAGGTCGCCGTAGGGCACCTCCCGGCTGGGCCGCGCCGCGGCGATCAGCGACGGCAGGGCCGCCGCCCCGGTCCCCGGCCCGGACGGCCGCCCCGGCCGGGGTTGCGCGGACGAGCCGTGCGGCGCGCGCCGGCCGCTGCACCCGTGGTGCGTCGTGTCCATGGTCTGCTCACCTGCCTCTGCCTGAAGGCGACCGGTCCGGGTCAAAAGTTCAGATGCGATCGGCGGCGATGAGCAGGTACTGGAAGCTGCCGTCGCGGTACGCCTCCAGGAAGGCGCTCTCGATGCCGGTCGCGACCGACGACTTCTCGCGCAGCTCCCAGTACGGGATGGTGTCGGCGGTCAGGTCGACCACGGTGACGGGCACGAGCCGGTTGGCCGCCATCGCGCGGAAGTAGGCGCTGCGCGGGTGGATGTCGCACACGTAGTGGGCGTTGATGGTCGACACCGCCCGGGACGGCAGCCCGTAGACGTCGTTGTAGCAGCCGGTGATCGTGACGTAGCGGCCGCCGCGGGCCAGCAGCCGCGAGTGCGCCGCGAACAGGTCGTCGAGGACGGTGTACATCGTCGACTCGTTGTTCCAGATCGCCTGGAACGCCCCCGCCTCGAACCCGGTGTCGAGCATGTTCTTGAAGTGGAACCGGACCTTGTCGGACACGCCGCGCTCGGTGGCCTGCCCGTTGGCGAAGTCGACCTGCGCCTGGGAGATCGACACCCCGTCGACCTGGCAGCCGAAGGCGGCGTTGGCCATGATGCTGGATCCGCCGCGGCCCGAGCCGGCGTCCATCAGCCGGTGGTCGGGCCTGATGTCGCCGAGGTGTTCGAGCAGGAACCGGGCCTGGGCGTTCTCCAGCCGGTGCAGCTCGGCGATGACCGCCTCTTCGCGGGCGTCCTCCGGGGTCTCCAGGACCGACCAGTCCACCTCGCCGATGCCGTAGTGGTGGTGGTAGATCCCTGAAACGTCGCCGAGGCGCAGGTTGACCGGGTTGCGCTCGGTGTTCCAGTAGGTGGCGACGTCGTGCTGGTAGACGCTGGCGATGGCCGTCATGAACGCTTTCCTCCACGGGGACGGTGGCTTGGGATCACGGGTTGAAAGCTAACGGTGACCGTCCGTGTCCGAAAGGGCACCCTTCAGCACAGAAGGAAGACACCTCCGTTAGGGGAATGTGCCACTGCGGCCAGTGCTGTCCGCCGGTGCCGCGCGACCCGCCGAGCCCGTGCCGTCCCGGGCGGCCGCGTGCTATCCGGGGAGGGCGCGGGGCTCGCGGTCCGGGCGGCGCGGGTTGCTGACCGCCAGGTAGAGCAGCACCATGCCGACGATCTGGGCGAGGTGGTAGACCGAGGTCGGGTCCAGGGCGACGCCGCGGGTGACGCTCGGGTCGATCGCCTTGGTCGCTGCCGCCGCGGCGCTGGCGACCAGCGCGACGATCACCGGGACGGCCATCGGGTGGCGGTGCCAGGCCGCCCGGCCCCAGAGCGCGAGGATGCACACCATCGTCAGGCTCTCGCAGGCGAGCAGGGCGCCGACCCCGGCGTGCCCGGTCACCGCGAGGACGATGTAGGCGCCGATCCCCACGGAGCGCAGCAGCCAGAACGTCCGGCCGTGGCGCGGGCCGAGCACCTCGGCGACGGTGGCCGCCAGCAGGTAGGACACCGCGACGACGACCATGGCGCTGATCAGGGCCCAGCTCGGCCCCGACCATTCCTGCGAGTACTTGACCAGGCCGTGGTGGACGGAGCCGGCGAGCGCCGCGGCCCCGGCCCACCAGAAGGACGTGCGCCAGTGCCGGTGCGGCGCCGGCGTCCGTCCCAGCCGGACCGCGAGCGCCACCACGACCAGCCCGAGCGCGAGGTCGCTCAGCGCGGGCGCGGGTTCGGCGAGCATGGTTCGCACGCTACCCGCCTGGAGCGCGTGCACCCTTCGGCCGCTGACCTGCGGTGGCGCATGAGGGGCGGGGCCGGGGGTAGCCCCGCCTTGTGACCGCCGACCTGATCGAGGAGGGGCCCTACCGGTTCCGGATCGAGCCGACCGGTGCCATGCGCGTGCCCGGCGTGGTGTTCGCGTCGCGGGAGCTGCTGGAGCCCGCCGGGAACGCGATCGAGCAGGTCGTCCACGTCGCCATGCTCCCGGGCGTGGTCGAGGCCTCCTATGCCATGCCCGACATCCACCTCGGATACGGCTTCCCGATCGGCGGCGTGGCGGCGACCGATCCGCGCGAGGGCGGCGTGGTCTCGCCCGGCGGCGTCGGGTTCGACATCTCGTGCGGCGTCCGGCTGCTGGCGGCGGACATCGACGCCGCCGGCCTCGCCCCCGTCCTGCGCGACCTGATGGACGGCCTCGACCCCGTCATTCCGCGCGGCATGGGCAAGGGCGCGGTATGGCACCTGCCGGGACGGCGGGAGCTGACCGGCATCCTCACCGGGGGAGCGCGGTACGCGGTCGAGCAGGGCCACGGGGACGAGCGCGACCTGCGCCGGTGCGAGGACTCTGGGGCGGTCGCGGGCGCCGACCCCGGCCGGGTGAGCGAGCGCGCGGTGGAGCGCGGCGCCCGCCAGGTCGGCAGCCTCGGCTCGGGCAACCACTTCCTGGAGGTGCAGCGGGTCGCCGAGGTCTACGACGCGGACGTGGCCGGGGCGTTCGGGCTGCGGCCGGGGCAGGTCTGCGTCATGATCCACTGCGGGTCGCGCGGGCTCGGCCACCAGATCTGCACCGACCACGTCCGGGCGATGGAGGCGGCGATGCCGCGGCACGGCATCGAGGTCCCCGACCGCCAGCTCGCCTGCGCCCCCGTCGAGTCCGCCGAGGGCCGCGCCTACCTGGGCGCGATGGCGGCGGCGGCCAACTACGGCCGCGCCAACCGGCAGCTGCTCGCCCAGGCGGCGCGCCGGGTGTTCCGGCGGGTCGCGGGCGCCCGGCTCGACCTGGTCTACGACGTGTCGCACAACCTGGCCAAACTCGAGGAGCACGGGGTGGGCGGCGAGCGGCGGCGGCTGTGCGTGCACCGCAAGGGCGCCACCCGCGCCCTGCCGCCCGGCCACCCCGACCTGCCGCCGGACCTGCGGGAGGCCGGCCAGCCGGTGCTGATCCCCGGGACGATGGGGACCGCGTCCTACGTCCTGACGGGCGTGCCGGGCGGGCCCGCGTTCGCGTCCACGTGCCACGGCGCCGGACGGGTGCGCAGCCGCCACCAGGCCGCGCGCGGCGTCAGCGGCAAGGAACTGCGGGCGGAGCTGGAGGAGCGGGGCATCGCCGTGCGGCCGTCGTCGTGGCGCGGGCTGGCCGAGGAGGCGCCGGACGCCTACAAGGACGTGTCCGCCGTGGTCGAGGCCGGGGAGGGCGCCGGGCTCTGCCGGAAGGTCGCCCGGCTCGTCCCGCTGGGCGTCGTGAAGGGCTGACCGGGCCGGTCACGCAAGGCCGCCGGTCCGGCGCGCCGCCCGTCAGACGTCGATCGTCACGGCGCAGGACCAGCCGCGGCCGTCCCGGCCGAACCGCAGTTCGTGCAGCGACACCGCCTTGGGCACGGCCCCCGTCGCCACCGCCTCCGCCGCGTCCCCGGTCGCGAGCCGGGCGGTGAGTCCGCCGTCCGGCGCCGCCGCGATCTCGGCGTCCAGGACCAGGACGCCGTCGACGTCCAGGCGGTAGATCACCTCGTCCAGGACGGCGACGAGCAGGTCCGCGTCCGGCCCCGGCGGCACGTCCACCCGGATCCCGCCGGACGGGCGGACGCCGGAGACGTCGGCGAACGACTCCACGAGCCCGGCCACCGCCTCGGCGACGCAGCCCTCCCGCGTCGGCCCCCACGCCTCGATCCGCAGGTCGGCGGTGTGGGGGACGCCCCGGTGGCCCCTCTCGCCGTGCCCGCCTCCGCGCGACATGGTCGGACGGCTACCCCTCACCGATCACGAGAAACCGGCCGCGGCCCCTCCCGGGCGCCGCGGTGCGCGCCGGGCCGCTAAAGATCAGGTGCGGTCCTGGCCTGCGGCATGACGTCGCAAAATCGCGCGCGGCGCGGCGCCCGCCGCCCGGCGGGCGGGAACGGTGCCCTCTGGAGGTGGAGCGTGGACAGGAGCGCGAGGGCGAGGGGTTGCGCGGCGGCGCTGGCCGGGGCGGTGGTGCTCGCCGGGTGCAGCGGGAAGTCCGAGAACGCCGGGAGGGCCGGGAACGCGGGGCCGGCGTCGGTGCGGACGTCGGCCCCGGTGTCCGGGGCCGGGTCGGACCTGCAGCAGCAGTACGTGAAGGTCGTGGACGCCGTCCTGCCGTCGGTGGTGAAGATCCAGACCGATCAGGGGGAGGGGTCGGGCGTCGTGTTCGACGCCCAGGGCGACATCGTCACCAACGCGCACGTGGTCGCCGGGGCGAAGAAGATCCAGGTCACCTCGTCCGGCGGCGGTTCCCCGGCGAACGCCTCGATGGTCGGCGCGTTCGCCGCCGACGACCTGGCCGTCATCAAGGTCGGCGGCGTGTCGCTGAAACCGGCGTCGTGGGGCGAGTCCGGCAAGGCGCAGGTCGGGCAGATCGTGCTGGCGATGGGCAATCCGCTCGGCCTCGCCGGAAGCGTGACGAACGGGATCGTCTCCGCGCTGCACCGCACGGTGTCGACCAAGGGGGAGGGGGCCTTCCAGGGGTCGACGATCGCCGACGCCATCCAGACGAGCGCGGACATCAACCCGGGTAACAGCGGCGGCGCCCTGGTCACGCTGGACGGGCAGGTGATCGGCATCCCCACCGCGGCGGCCTCCGACCCGCAGATCGGCGCCGCGGCGCCCGGCATCGGGTTCGCGACGCCGAGCGACACGGTCAAGCGGATCGTTCCGCAGCTCATCGAGTCGGGGAAGGTGTCGAACTCGGGCCGGGCCGCGCTCGGCGTGGTGGTGCGCACGATCGTCGACCCGCAGACCGGCCGGCGTTCGGCGGTCGCCGTCGTGGAGGTGGAGAAGGGCGGCGGCGCCGCCAAGGCGGGCATCCGGCCGGGCGACCTGATCCTCTCGGTGAACGGCGTCGCGACGCCCGACCAGACGGCGCTGACGACCGTCCTCGCGGACCTCAGGCCCGGCCAGACGGTGAAGGTCGAGCTCCAGCGGCCGGACGGCTCGAAGAAGCAGGTCCAGGTGACGCTCGGCCAGCTGCCCGGCGGCTGACCCGCCGCCCGGACGGCCCGCCCCGCACCGGTTGACGGGAGCCTGTACGCGAGTACAGTGTACAAGCGTACAGGCAACTGAACATCCGTACAGGGGGTGGGGATGACGACGCGGGAGCGGGCCGACGACCTGACCGGGCGCGCCCGGATCAGGGACGCGGCCCTGCTGGAGTTCGCCGAGCACGGGGTGAAGGGCGCCACGATCCGGGGCATCGCCAAGGCCGCCGGGGTGTCGCCCGCCCTCGTCCAGCACCACTACGGGACGAAGGAGGCCCTGCGCGCGGCCTGCGACGAGCACGTGATCGAGGTGATCCGCGAGACCAAGCAGGAGGCCCTGCGCGGCGGGATGGCCAATCCGAGCTTCCTCGGCATCGCCCTGCGGACGGCCCTGCCGGTCCAGCGCTACCTGGCCCGCGCCCTGACCGACGGATCGGCCGCCGCGGCCGTGCTCTTCGACGACGCGGTCGCCTTCAGCGAGGAGATGCTCGAACGCGGCGCGCCCGGCATGGCCGCGCCGAGCACCGACGACCTGCACGGCTACGCGACCGTCATGACCGGCATGAGTTTCGGCGTGATCGTCCTGCACGAGCACATGTCCAGGGCCCTCGGCGCCGACGTCCTCCTGGGCGCCGGCTACCCCCGCATGGCGCTGGCGATGCTGGACGTCCTCGACGACCGGCTCCTGTCGCCCGAACTGGTGGCGCAGGCGCGCGCCGCCCTGAAGAACGTGCCCGCCCCCGGCGGGCGACCCCTCGACGAGGAGGACCGGTGACCACGAACACGCCCCCCATAGCCCTCTCCGGCCTGGTCAAGAACTTCGGCCGGACCCGCGCGCTGGACGGCCTGGACCTGACCGTCCGGCCCGGCGAGGTGCACGGGTTCCTCGGCCCGAACGGCGCCGGGAAGTCCACCACCATCCGCGTCCTGCTCGGCCTGCTGCGCGCCGACGGGGGCACCGCCCGGCTGCTCGGCGGCGACCCGTGGCGGGACGCGACCGAGCTGCACCGCCGGCTCGCCTACGTCCCCGGCGACGTCACGCTGTGGCCGAACCTGTCCGGCGGCGAGGTGATCGACCTGCTCGGCCGGATGCGCGGCGGCGTGAACGCGCGGCGCAAGGCCGAGCTGCTCGACCGGTTCGAGCTCGACCCGCGCAAGAAGGGCCGCGCCTACTCCAAGGGCAACCGGCAGAAGGTGGGGCTCATCGCCGCGCTGGCGTCCGACGCCGAGCTGCTGCTGCTCGACGAGCCCACCTCCGGCCTGGACCCCCTCATGGAGGAGGTGTTCCAGGAGTGCGTCCGGGAGGAGCGGCGCGACGGCCGGACCGTGCTGCTGTCCAGCCACATCCTGTCCGAGGTCGAGGCGCTCTGCGACCGTGTGACGATCATCCGCAAGGGCGTCGCGGTGGAGTCCGGGACGCTGGACGAGCTGCGGCACCTGACCCGCACGTCCATCGACGCCGAGCTGGCGTCGTCCCCGGACGGGCTGCCCCTGCCCGGCGCGCACGACGTCCGGATCGACGGCAACAAGATCCGCTTCGAGGTGGACACGCCCGAGCTGGACGCGGCGCTGCGGCGGCTGACCGAGGTCGGCGTGCGGAGCCTGAGCAGCCGCCCGCCGACGCTGGAGGAGCTGTTCCTGCGCCACTACAAGGACGAGCTCGCATCGGAGGCCGCCCGATGAGCGCGGCGGTCCACGAGGCGCGGGCCGCCCGGCCGTCCCGCGCGACGCCGATGCGGTCGCTCACCGGGACCGGCGGGCTGATCCGGCTGATCCTGCGCCGCGACCGGTTCCTGCTGCCGTCCTGGGTCATCGTGCTGGCGCTGATCCCGATCAACTTCGTGGCGGCCACCGACAGCCTCTACCCGACGGCCGCCGAACGCCTCGCCTACGGGCGGACGACGGGCAACAACCCGACGTTCCTCGCCCTCTACGGGCCGCTGTACGACACGAGCCTCGGCGCGATCATCGCCCAGCGGTCCGGGTTCATCCCGGTGGTCGTCGCGCTGATCAGCGTGCTCACCGTCGTCCGGCACACCCGCACCGAGGAGGAGGCGGGCCGCCGCGAGCTGCTCGGCGCCACCGTCACCGGGCGCGGCGCCGGCCTGGCCGCCGCGCTCGCCGTGACGATGGCGGCGAACCTCATCCTCGCCGCCCTGCTCACCGCGGGCCTGGTCGCGCAGGGCCTGCCGTTCGCGGGCTCGCTGGCGTTCGGCCTGCAACTGGCCGCCGCCGGATGCGTCTTCGCCGCCGTCGCGGGCGTCACCGCCCAGCTCAGCGAGGGCGCGGGCGCGGCCAGGGGCACGGCGATCACCGCGCTCGGCGCCGCGTTCGTGGTCCGGATGGCCGCCGACGTCGGCGGCGCGGGCAACGAGCTGTCGTGGCTGGGCTGGCTGTCCCCGCTCGGCTGGGAGAACCGCCTGCGCGCCTACGGCGGGGAACGCTGGTGGACGCTCCTGCCGGTCGTCGCGCTCACCGCCCTCCTCGTCGCCGCCGCGGGCCTGCTGTCGGCGCGCCGGGACGTGGGAGCGGGCGTGCTGCCGCCCAGGCTCGGCCCCGCGGACGCCCCGCGCCTGCTCTCGGGGTCCCTCGGCCTCGGCTGGCGGCTGCAGAGCCGCGCCCTCTACGGCTGGCTCGCCGGGTTCGCCGCGCTCGGCGTCGTGTACGGCGCGGTGGCGGGCGGCGTCGGCGACATGGTCAAGGACAACCCCGACCTGGCGAAGATCTTCACCCGGCTCGGCGGGCAGGGCGGGATCACCGACGCCTACTTCGCCTCGATCATGAGCATGCTCGGCCTGATCGCCGCCGCCTACGCCGTCTCGGCCACGCTGCGGCTGCGCACCGAGGAGAGCGCGCAACGCGCCGAGCCGCTGCTCGCCACCCCCGTCGGGCGGCTGCGGTGGGCGTCGGGCCACCTGGTCTTCGCGCTGCTCGGCCCGGTCGCCGGGCTCGGCGTCGCGGGCCTGGCCGCCGGTCTCGCGCACGGCCTGGACACCGGCGACCCCGGCCGCGAGGTGCCGCGCGTGCTGCTCGCCGCGCTCGCGCAGCTGCCCGCCGTGTGGCTGGTCGCGGCGATCGCGCTCGCGCTGTTCGGCCTCGCGCCGAGGCTCACCGGCGGCGCCTGGGCCGCGGTCGGGGTCTTCGCGGTCGTGACGCTCTTCGGAGCCGGGCTCGACCTGAACCAGTGGGCCCTGGACGTCTCGCCGTTCACCCACGTCCCGAAGCTGCCGGGGCACGCGTTCACACCCGTGCCGCTGCTCTGGCTGCTCGCGGTCGCGGCCGTCCTGTCCGCCCTCGGGCTGCTCGGTCTGCGCCGCAGGGACCTGGCCACCGCCTAGGCCGGAAAATCGACGGGCCCCACATGGACGGAGCCGTTAGATTGGGCCGGGTGAACTCCCGGAAACCCCTCGCCGTCTGCGTGTTCTGCTCGTCCAGCGGCAAGATCGACCGCCGTTACGTCGACCTCGCCGCCGAGGCCGGCGCCGAGCTGGCCCGGCGCGGCCACAGCCTCGTCAGCGGCGGCGCCCAGGTCTCGTGCATGGGCGCCGTCGCCCGCGCCGCGCGGGCCGGCGGCGCCCGCACGGTCGGCGTGATCCCCGAGGGGCTGGTCAGCGTCGAGATCTCCGACGAGGACAACGACGAGCTGGTCGTCACCGCCGACATGCGCGCCCGCAAGGGCGAGATGGACCGGCGCAGCGACGCGTTCCTCGTCCTGCCCGGCGGCATCGGCACGCTGGAGGAGCTGTTCGAGGTGTGGACGGCCCGCGTGCTGACCATGCACGAGAAGCCCATCGTCATCCTCGACCCGACCGGCGTCTACGAGCCGCTGCGCGAGCTGATGAAGGGCCTCACCGAGCAGGGCTTCGCCCGCCCCAAGATCTGGGACGCCGTCGGCTGGACGGACTCGGTCCCCGAGGCGTTCGACCTCCTGGAGCGCAGCCGGCCCCGCATCGAGTTCTCCCCCGAGGACTACGCCGAAGCCGAACTCTGACCGGCGGGCCGGACCGGCCCCCTCAGTCGTGCTTGCGGCCCGGCATGTTCTCGTACATGTCGGTCAGCTTCTGGCGGAAGCCGCGGGCCGCGATGCCGAGCTTCTGCGGGTCCCTGAGGCCCGCCTTGACGGCCTTTCTGGCCTGGTCCTTCATGATGTGCGGCGGGATCGGGGCGATCTCGTTGTCGACCACGAACTCCAGGACGACGGGACGGTCGCTCGCCAGGGCCTCCCGCCAGGCGCCGGTGACCTTCCCGGGATCGTCGCAGTAGATCCCCTTGAGGCCGCAGAGCTCGGCGTACTTCGAGTACGGGAAGTCCGGGATGCGCTGCGAGCCCTCGTACTTGGGGTCGCCGCCCATCGCGCGCTGCTCCCAGGTGACCTGGTTGAGGTCCTGGTTGTTGAACACGGCGAAGATCAGCGGCGAGCCGGCCATCCGGTCGGCGTACCGCTTCACGGTGAGCATCTCGTTCATCCCGTTCATCTGGAACGCGCCGTCGCCGACGAAGCAGATCACCGGCCGGTCCGGGTAGGCGAACCGGGCCGCGAGGGCGTACGGGACGCCGGGCCCCATCGTGGCGAGGGTGCCCGACAGCGACGCCCGCATCCCGTCGCGGAGCTTGATGTGCCGGGCCCACCAGTTGGTGGCCGACCCGGAGTCGGCGGTGAGGATCGCGCCGTCGGGCAGCAGCGGCGACAGCTCGTGCGCGACGGCCTGCGGGTTGATCTTCCCCTCGAAGCTCTGGGCGGCCCGCTTGTCCATGACCGCGTCCCAGGCGCGGACGTTCTCCTCGATCTCCTCGCGCCAGGAGCGGTCCTCCTTGCGGCGCAGCAGCGGGATCAGCTCCCGGAGGGTCTCCTTCGCGTCCCCGACGACGTGCGCGTCCATCGGGTAGCGGATGCCGATCATGCGCCCGTCGATGTCGATCTCGACGCCCCGGCAGCTGCCCTCGTCCGGCAGCCACTCGGCGTACGGGAAGCTCGTGCCGATCATGAACAGCACGTCGCAGTTCATCATCATCTCGTCGCTGGCCTTGGACCCGAGCAGGCCGATGGGGCCGGTGACGAACGGCAGGTCGTCGGGGACGACCTCGCGGCCGAGCAGCGCCTTGGCGATGCCGGCGCCGAGCAGCTCGGCCGTCTCGATCACCTCGGCCTCGGCGCCGGCGGCGCCCTGGCCGATCAGCATCGCGACCTTCGTGCCCTCGTTGAGGACGTCGGCGGCCTTGCGCAGCTCGTCGGGGTCGGGCAGTACGCGGGGCCTGCTCCACCCCACGCTGGAGTACACCGAGCCGTGCTCCTTGGGCGGCGACGGCACCGCGTCGGCCTCCTGGACGTCCTCCGGAATGATGATCGTCGAGACGCCGCGGGTGGTCAGGGCGGTCTTGAACGCCCGGTCGATGACGTGCCGCATCTGGCCGGGGTGCATGACGATCTGGCAGAACTCCGAGACGTCGGAGAACAGGTTCTCGAGGTTGACCTCCTGCTGGTAGTGCGTGCCCTGCGCCAGGCGCTTCTGCTGCCCGACGATCGCCACGACCGGCTGGTGGTCCAGCTTCGCGTCGTACATGCCGTTCAGCAGGTGGATCGCGCCCGGTCCGGACGTCGCCGCGCACACGCCGACCTCGCCGGTGAACTTCGCGTGGCCGCAGGCCATGAACGCGGCCATCTCCTCGTGCCGCGTCTGGACGAACTCCGGCTCGCCCTCGGCGCGGTCGAACGCGCCGAGCAGCCCGTTGATGCCGTCGCCCGGATAGCCGTAGACGCGCTTCACGCCCCACTCGGTCAGCCTCTGGAGGACGTAGTCGGCCACTTGCTGCGCCATCGCTCTCTCCTTCGCGTCTCGTGCGTCATCGCCGCAGGAGCCTGGCGGCGCCCGCGGCTGCTCCCGCCGCGGCGCCGGCCGTCGCGGCCCCCACCAGGTACTTGTGGCGCCCCGCCCACATCTGCGGGCTCCTCGCGTGCGCCTGCTCGTCGAACCGCCCGTGGCTGCCGTGGTCGTGGCCCGGGGCGTCGTCCGCCGGCTCCCACAGGTTCGCGGGCTGGTCCGGACGCGTGCGCTGCTCGGTCTGCTGGGACGCGAAGCCCGTCCGGGCCAGGTAGCGGTCCAGCAGCCCCGTGGCGAACTTGTCGGCGAGGAGCGTGCCGACCGTGCTGGCGCCGACCCAGTACTCCCGGCGCCGGGGATGCTCGGCGGCGTAGACGAGCGCGTCCGCCGCGATCTCCGGCTGGTAGATGGGCGGGACGGGCTGCGGGCGGCGCGGCATCCGGTTCAGCACCCAGTCGAACTGGGGCGTGTTGACCGCGGGCATCTGCACCATCGTCAGCTTCACGCCGCTGCGCTCGTGCATCAGCTCGGCCCGCAGCGAGTCGTGCAGTCCCTGGACGGCGTGCTTGGAGCCGCAGTACGCGCTTTGCAGGGGGATGCCCCGGTAGGCCAGCGCCGACCCGCACTGGACGATCACGCCGCGGTCGCGCGGCATCATCCGCCGCAGCGCGGCCCTCGTGCCGTTGGCGTAACCGAGGTAGGTGACCTCGGTGGTGCGCCTGAACTCCTCCGGCTCGATCTCCCAGAACGGCGCGAACACCGAGGAGAACGCCACGTTGACCCACACGCCGATCGGCCCGAGCTCCTTCTCGGCCCGCTCCGCCGCCTCGTCCACCGCGCGGGGGTCGGCCACGTCCACGCTGATCGGCAGCGCGCGCCCGCCGGCGGCCTCGACGTCGGAGGCGGCCGACTCCAGGCCCTCGTCACCGCGGGCCAGGAGGGCGACCCGGGCCCCGCGGCGCGCGAACGCCACCGCGGCGGCGCGTCCGATGCCGCCGGAGGCTCCCGTCACCACGACGACCGTGCCTTTTTCGATCTTGTACCTCATCTTCTTTCCCTTGGACGGCGACGCCGGATCCGGCACAGGGACCCACTGCCCGAGCCGGAGGCTCTGTAACAAAGGGCCCGCCAGGGCCCCTTGCGGCACTCGGATACGGTCGTCAGGTGCGCATTCGTGACCTCGCCGTGATCGAAGGAGAACAATGAGCGTCGACGTCCCCGCCTCGCGGGAGCTCGCCGGGATCGCCGAACTCGCCGCCCGCGCCACGGGGGACCGTCTGCGGACGGCGTTCCGGT
>NZ_JBEZJI010000063.1:0-50871 GCF_040649435.1 Actinomadura sp. NPDC048955 | reverse complement strand
CGCCTGCGCACCCCCACCGGCCTGGACGGCGCCCCCCTCCCGGTCGACCTCGCCGCCAACGCCGCCAGCCTCGGCGCCGACGTCATCCGCGCCGCCGACGCCGACGGCTTCAGGAAGGCGCTCCGCCAGGCGATCGCGTCGCCCCGCACGACGGTCGTGCACGTGGAGACCGACCCGCTCGTCGCGGCGCCGGGCAGTGAGGCGTGGTGGGACGTCCCGGTCGCCGAGGTCTCCGGACTGGACGACACCCGGCAGGCGCGCGCCCGCTACGACGACGACAAGAAGGCCCAGCGCCTCTACCTCTGAAAGGAACCCGATGCGTTCTATCCAGCACTGGATCGGTGGTGTCCCGGTGGGCGGGAGCACCTCGGCCGCCGTCCACGATCCGGCGACGGGCCGCCGGTCCGGTGAGGTCGTCCTCGGGCGGCGCGCCGAGGCGGACCTGGCGGTGGGGACCGCGGCCCGGGCGTTCGAGTCGTGGTCCGAGGTGTCGCTGAGCCGGCGGGCGCAGATCATGTTCGCGCTGCGCGACCTGCTGGCACGGCACGAGGACGAGCTGGCCCGCCTCGTCACCGCCGAGCACGGCAAGGTCCTGGACGACGCGCGCGGAGAGGTCGTGCGGGGACGGGAGGTCGTCGAGTTCGCCTGCGGGATCGCGCAGGTGCTCAAGGGCGAGTACTCCGACCAGGTGTCGACCGGCGTGGACGCGTTCTCGTTCCGGCAGCCGCTCGGCGTGTGCGCGGGGATCGTCCCGTTCAACTTCCCGGTGATGGTCCCGCTGTGGATGCACCCGATCGCCATCGCGTGCGGCAACACGTTCGTGCTGAAGCCGAGCGAGCGGGTGCCCTCGGCGTCCAACCTGGTCGCCGAGCTGTACGCGCAGGCGGGGCTGCCGGACGGGGTGTTCAACGTGCTGCACGGCGACCGCGAGACCGCCGACGCCCTGATCACGCACCCCGGAGTGGCGGCGGTGTCGTTCGTCGGGTCCACGCCCGTCGCGCGGCACGTCCACGAGGCGGCGAGCACGGCCGGAAAGCGGGTGCAGGCCCTCGGCGGCGCGAAGAACCACGCCGTGGTCCTGCCCGACGCCGACCTCGACCTGGCCGCGGACCAGATCACGGCGGCGGCGTACGGATCGGCGGGCCAGCGCTGCATGGCCGTCTCGGTCGCGGTCGCGGTGGGGTCCGCCGCCGACCCGTTGGTCGAGCGGCTCGCCGACCGGGCCCGCGCGATCAGGGTCGGGCCGGGCACCGACCCGGCGAGCGAGATGGGGCCGCTGATCAGTGAGGCGGCGCTCGAGCGCGTCACCGGCCATGTCGAGGACGCCGAGCGGGCGGGCGCGAAGCTCGTCGTGGACGGGCGCGGCGCGGCCGGCCCGGGATTCTTCCTCGGCCCCTGCCTGCTGGACGGCGTCGCCACCGGCATGGCGGCCTACCAGGAGGAGATCTTCGGACCGGTCCTGCTGGTGCTGCGCGCCGAGACGCTCGACGAGGCGATCGCGCTGATCAACGCCAACCCCTACGGCAACGGGACGGCGCTCTTCACCTCCTCCGGGGAGGCGGCGCGGCGCTTCCAGCGCGCCGTGCACGTCGGGATGATCGGGGTGAACGTCCCCATCCCGGTTCCGATGGCGTTCTACTCCTTCGGCGGATGGAAGTCGTCCCTGTTCGGTGACACCCACGTCCACGGGGCCGAAGGGGTGCGCTTCTACACGCGCGCCAAGGCCGTCACCTCCCGGTGGCCCGCTCCCGCCGTGGCCGGCGGGACGTCCTCGCCACCCTCCTCAATGGCCTTCCCCACGGCCCGATGAGAACCCGCGCACGGTGCTGAGGGCCTCGTCGAGGGACAGGACGTCGGCGTACTTGGCGCCCAGGTCCAGCAGGTTCGCCTCGTGCAGGCGGCGGTCCCGGTCGCCGCAGGCCTCGTCCACCACCAGCGGCCGGAACCCGTGCTGCAGCGCGTCGGTCGCGGTGGCGCGGATGCAGCCGCTGGTGGTGAGGCCGCAGATCAGCACGGTGTCGATGCCGGACGCGGTCAGGGTGGCCGCCAGCGACGTGCCGTGGAACGCGCTGGCGTACTGCTTGGTGACCACGGTCTCGCCGGGACGGGGGGCGGCCCCCTCGGCGAAGTCGCCGAGGGGGCTCCCTTCCTCGAACACGCGGAGCGCGGGGATCTTGAGGCGGAACAGGCCGCCGTCCGCGCCTCCCGGCCGGTACGCCACGCGGGTGAACAGCACGGGCAGCCCGGCCGCCCGGCCCGCGCCGACCAGGGCCGCGGCGGCGGCCACCGCGTCCTCGACCGGGGCGCGCAGCGGCGACCCGTCCACCAGGTAGGCGCGGACGACGTCCACCGCCAGCACCGCCGGCGACCGGCCGCAGCCGAGGCCGCGGCCGAATCCCGAGGCCCGGTAGCCGGCGGCGAGGTCATCGCTCACCGGCGGTCCCTCAGCGCGGCGGCGGACCGGACGTCGACCGGCGGGCGCGGCGCGGGAAGGCCCGTCTCCTCCTCGCAGCGGGCGAGGATCTCCTCCAGCGGCGGGCCCATGTCGAACACCGGGATCTCCGTGCGCTCCGCGGCCATCCGCTCCCGCAGCAGCCCGGTGGCCTCCTCGTCGACGACGCCCTCCGCGGTGCAGACGACGCCGTAGCCGTCGCGGGCGCCGTCCGCGGTGACCAGGCCCCGCAGGACCTCCAGCGCGACCAGCCCGGCGGGACGGGCGAGCGGATCGCCCCACCCTCCGCCGCCCCAGGTCACGAAGTGCAGGACGTCCCCGGGCCCGACCGGAACGTCATGGATCTTGCTGGGCAGCACCTCCCGGGTGCCGTCCGCCCGGTCGATCCACTTGCGGCCCCGCTCGCCCGGGCGCCCCCCGTTCACCCCCCACGGGTAGGTGAGCCAGCGGTCGTCGTGGATCGCGATCGTGCCGGGCTCCTCGAAGCGGTACGCGACGTCGACGCCGTTGCCGCCCCGGTGCAGGCCCGCGCCGCCGGAGTCGGCGATCGTCTCCCACCGCTCGACGCGCAGCGGGTAGTACGACTCCAGGTACTCGCAGGGGATGTTCACGAACGACGGCCACAGCGAGTGCCCGTCCGGGCCGTCCCCGACGGGGCGTCCCGGCACGCCGCCGAAGCCGATCGAGTACAGCTGGAACCACTCGCCCTCGCGCGGCCCCGAGCCGTAGTGGCCCGAGTACATGAAGTGCGGCGAGGACGAGAAGCCGGCCGCGTTGAGGATCTCCGGGTTGGTCTGGCCGAGCAGCCCGCCGAACAGGTCGAACACCCGGCCGATGCCGTGGTTGCGGGCGTTCAGCGCCGCGGGGCGGCGCGGCTTCCAGAACGAGTCCTCGGGGATCGTCACGTCGATCAGCGGGTAGAAGCCGTCGTTCCAGAGGATCTGCGGATCCGCGACGGTGATCACGTAGATCCCGAAGAACATCCGGACGAGGTTCTCGTTGATGAAGTAGTTCACCGGCCCGACGGCCTGCGGCGCCGCGTGCGAGAAGTCCAGATGGATCTTCTCTCCGGTCCGGGTGAGGGAGATCTTCAGTTCGTACGGGCCGTACCCGCAGCCGTCGTCGCAGATGTAGTCGGCGAACTCCAGCGTCCGGCCGTCCTCGAAGAGGGTGGCCAGCAGGACCTTCATGGCCTGGTAGTTGCGGTCGAGCAGGGCGTCCAGCGCGGACAGGTAGGTCTCGACGCCGAACCGGGCGCACAGCTCGGAGACCCGCCGGGCGGCCGTGGTGCACGCGGCGGTCAGGCCGTTCAGGTCGGCCCGGTTCCAGTCGGGCATGCGCACCTGGTTGAGGATGATGCGCAGCGCCGGCTCGTTCAGCACGCCGCCCTCGTACAGCTTGAACGGCGGGACGACCACGCCCTCCTCGTAGATGGTGCGGGCGTCGGCGGGCATCGAGCAGGGCGTCTTGCCGCCCACGTCCGACATGTGCCCGAACATCGAGGACCAGCCGACCAGCCGGCCCTCGTGGAAGATCGGCACCACCAGCAGCCAGTCGTTGGCGTGGCTGATCGCCGCGCCGCACGCGTACGGGTCGGACGTCATCAGGATGTCGCCCTCGCCGATCGTGCCGTCGAAGTTCTCCAGGAAGTCGGGGACCGAGAGCCCGAACTGGCCGACGACCATCTTGCCCGACGGATCGGCGATCAGCGGGAACTCGTCGTGCTGCTCGCGGATGCCCGGGGACAGCGCGGTGCGGAACAGCACCTCGTCCATCTCCTGGCGGGCGTTGCGCAGCGCGTTCTCGATGATGTCCAGGGTCACCGGGTCGACGTCGACGCGGCCGACGGGCGCGGTCTCGGTCTGCAGGATCTCGGCCATCAGCCCTCCTCGTTCATGGGACGGATCAGCAGGCTGCCGCTCGGGTGCACGGTCGCGGCGTGCCCGGCCAGCACGAGCGTGGTGGAGTCCATCTCGACCACCACGGCCGGTCCGGCCACGACGTCACCGGACAGCAGCCGGGAACGGTCGTAGATGCGGGCGGACGTCGTGGCGCCGTCCATCCACACCTCGGTCTCGCGGACGAGCGCGGCGGACGGGTCGCCCGACCCCTCCGGCAGGACGCGCCACGCGACCTCCGGACGCGGCCCGCTCACCGTGACCCGCAGGTTGATGACTTCGCGCTCGTTGTCGAGCAGGAAGGAGAACAGCCGCTCGTGCTCGGCGTCGAACGCGGCGCCCAGCCCGGCCAGCAGGTCGCCGTCGACGGTGGCACGGTCCACCTCGACCGGGATCTCGAAGCCCTGCCCGTGGTAGCGCAGGTCGATCTGGTAGGTCGCGGTCTGGCTCGCGCGCGGCACGCCCTCCGCCTCCAGCCGCCCGGCGGCGGCGTCGGCCAGTTCGGCGAGCGCGGTGCGCAGCTCGTCGTCGTCGAGGGTGGAGAAGCGGCGCACCATGGTGCGGGCGCTCTCGTCGCGCGGGCAGGTGGTCGCGTCCCCGTAGGCGCACAGGACGCCCGGCGACGGCGGCACGATCACCGGCCAGGAGCCGGTCAGCCGGCCGAGCGCGTTGGCGTGCAGCGGGCCCGCGCCGCCGAACGACATCAGCGCGAAGTCGCGGGGGTCGTAGCCCTGCCGGACGCTGATCAGGCGGAGCGCGCCGAGCATGTTCTCGTTGACGATGTCGATCACGCCGGCGGCGGCCGCCTCGACGCTCGGCAGGCCCATCGCGTCGGCGATGGAGCGCATCGCCTTGCGGGCGGCCTCGGCGTCCAGCGAGATCTCCCCGCCGGCGAGCCGCGTCGGCAGGTAGCCGAGCACGACGTTGGCGTCGGTCACGGTCGGCTCGGTGCCGCCCGACCCGTAGGCGGCCGGGCCCGGGTCGGCGCCGGCCGACTGCGGGCCGACCCGCAGCGCCCTGGTCAGCTCCGGGACGTGCGCGATCGAGCCGCCGCCCGCGCCGACCGTGCGGACGTCGACGCTGGTGGCGCGGACGGTGAGGTCGCCGACGGTGGTCTCCCGGCCGATCCGGGGGCGCCCGTCGAGCACCAGCGCCACGTCGGTGGACGTGCCGCCCATGTCGAAGGTGAGGAAGTCGGGGAACCCGGCCTGCTCGGCGAACCAGACCGCCCCCGTCACCCCGCCGGCCGGGCCGGACAGCAGGAGCGACACCGGGTCCTCGGCGGCCTTGGCGGCCTTGGTCAGCCCGCCGTCGCTGCGCAGCACCGACAGCGGCGCGTCGATCCCGCTGCCGCTCAGCGACCGGTCCAGGTTGCCCACGTAGCGGGACACCTCGGGCTGGACGTAGCCGTTCGCGACGGTGGTGACGGTGCGCTCGTACTCCCGCATCTCCGGCAGGACGTGGCTGGACAGTGACACCGGCACGCCGGGCAGCTCCTCGGCGGCGAGCTCCGCCACCCGACGCTCGTGCGCGTCGTTCGCGTAGGAGTTGATCAGCGAGACCGTCAGCGCCTCGATGCCGGCGCCGCCGAGCCGCCGCAGCTCCGCACGCGCGCGGTCCTCGTCCAGCGGGGCGACGACCGTGCCGTCCGCGGCGATCCGTCCCGGGATCTCCACGGTGTGCTCCAGCCGGGCCAGCGGCTCGGGCTTCGGCCAGATGATCCATCCGGCGAGGCCGCCGGGGACGAACGAACGGCCGATCTGCAGGACCTGCCTGAACCCCTCGGTGGTCACCAGCCCGACCCGCGCGCCGCGGCCTTGGAGGATCGCGTTGGTCGCCACGGTGGTGCCGTGCAGGACGTGCGCCACCTCGTGCATCTCGATCCCGGCGTCCCGGCACACCTTGCGGATGCCGTTGAGCACGCCCTCCGACTGGTCCGCCGGAGTGGACGCCGTCTTGGCGCGGTGGCTGACGCCGGTCCGCTCGTCGACCAGCAGCACGTCGGTGAACGTGCCGCCCACGTCGACGCCCAGTCGATATCCCATCTGCTCTCCCGGTGCTGTGCTCAGATGACGCCGCGCTCCGACAGCGCGGCGATCTCGTCTTCTGGTAGGTCCAGGAGGCCGCCGTAGACCTCCCGGTTGTGCTCGCCGAGCCCCGGGCCGGGCCGGCGGACCGACCCCGGGGTCTCGCTGAGCCTGGGGAACGCGTTGTGCATCGGGAGCTCGCCGAAGTCCGGGTGGACGAGGCGCACGATCGCCTCCCGGGCGGCGAAGTGGGGATCGTCGAACATGTCCTTGGCGGTGTAGATGCGGCCGGCCGGGACGCCGCCGGCGTGCAGCAGCTCCAGCAGGTCCCCGGTCTCGATCCCGGCCGACCAGGCCGAGATGATCCCGTCCAGCTCGGCCATGTTCCGGCCCCGGTCGGCGTGCCCGGCGAACCGGGGGTCGGCGCTCAGCTCGGGCCGCCCCATCGTCCTCGCGAGCCGTCCGAACACCGTGTCCTGGTTGGCGGCGATCAGGATCATCTCGCCGGACGCGGTCGGGTAGACGTTGCTGGGCGAGACGTTCGGCAGCACGGAGCCGGTCCGTTCGCGCTGGTAACCGGCGACCGCCCATTCGGGCAGCAGCGACTCCATCATCGCCAGCACCGCCTCGTAGATCGCCGAGTCGACGATCTGGCCGCGCCCGGTGGCGCCGCGGTGGTGGACGGCGACGAGCGCGCCGATCGTGGCGAACACCGCCGCCAGCGAGTCGCCCAGCGAGATCCCGGCGCGGGCGGGCGCGCCGCCGGGATCGCCGGTGACGTAGCGGATGCCGCCCATCGCCTCGCCGATCGACCCGTAGCCGGCGCGGGGCGAGTAGGGGCCGGTCTGCCCGAACCCGGACACGCGCACCAGGATCAGGCCCGGGTTCGTCTCGCGGAGCCGGTCGAAGCCCATCCCCCAGCGCTCCAGCGTGCCGGGCCGGAAGTTCTCGACCACGATGTCGGCGCGGTCGATGACGCGCCGGGCGAGGTCCTGCCCCTCGGGGGTGCGCAGGTCGCAGGTCACCGACTTCTTGTTGCGGGCGACCACCGGCCACCACAGGGACTTGCCGTGCGGCTTCTCGCGCCCCCACTGGCGCATCGGGTCGCCGGCGCCGGGCGACTCCAGCTTGATCACCTCCGCGCCGAAGTCGCCGAGCAGCTGGCCGCAGAACGGTCCGGCGAGCAGCTGCCCCATCTCCACGACCCGCAGGTCGGCGAGCGGGCCCCTGGCGTCCGGTGCGGCGCCGTCGTGCGTTGACATCTAGCCGGTCCTCGTTTCCGTGTGGTCGTCCTGGTCGTTCTGGTCGCCCGGGGTGCGGGCGGCGCGCAGCAGCACCGCCTTCGCGGCGAGCACGTGCGCCCGCATCACCGACTCGGCCCACGTCCCGTCGCGGGCGCGCAGTGCGGCGGCGAGCTCGCGGTGGTGCGCGGAGCTGCGGGCCAGGTCGGCGGGGGAGTAGCGGTGGAAGGTCCGCATCACGAGCGGGAGCTGCACCACCGCGTTGAGCATGGACACGAGCCGGCCGCTGGCGGCGGCGGAGCGGACGATGTCGTGGAACTCGGCGTTGAGCTCCGCGACCCGGTCCAGGTCCTGCCCGGCCCCCGGCTCGACGGCCGCCTCCATCAGCGCGCACAGCTCGTCCATCCGGTCCGCGTCCGCGTCGGTGACGCGGGCGGCGGCGCGCCGTGCGGCGGCGCCCTCCAGCAGCATCCGCAGGTCGTAGATCTCCTCCAGGTCCTCGGGCGTCCAGTCCGGGACCCGCGCGCCGCGGTGCGGCAGCACCTCCACCAGGCCCTCGACCTCCAGCCGCCGCAGCGCCTCCCGGACGGGCGTCCGGCTGGAGCCGGTGGCCTCGGCCAGCTCGGCCTCGCCGATCCGCGCCCCGGGCGGGTGGACGCCGTCCAGGATGTCGGCGCGCAACCGTGCGTAGACACGGTCCACGGCACGGACCATCCGAACCTCCTTCGGTCGATTGCATGCAAGATAGGCAGAACGTGAGTCTTGACGCAAGAGTCTTGCCAGGACAATCCTGCAGATGACTCAAGATTGCATACAAAGGATGCTCATGGTCGAACTCATCGAGGTGGCGCCCCGAGACGGGCTGCAGAACGAGTCCGCGATCCTCGCGACCGCCGACAAGGTGCGGCTCATCGAGCGCAGCGTCGCGGCGGGCCTGCGGCGGATCGAGGCCGTCAGCTTCGTGAACCCGAAGCGCGTCCCGCAGATGGCCGACGCCGAGGCGGTGATGGAGCGGCTCCCCAGGCCGGACGGCGTCGGCTACGCGGGGCTCGTCCTCAACCGGCGCGGGCTCGACCGCGCGCTCGCCGCCGGGGTGGACGAGGTCAACGTCGTCGTCGTGGCCACCGACGAGTTCAGCCGCCGCAACCAGGGCTGCACGGTCGAGGAGGGCGTCGCCGCCTGGGCGGCCGTCGCCGCGGAGGCCCGCGCCGCCGGGCTCCGCCGCACCGTGACGATCGCCGCCGCCTTCGGCTGCCCCTTCGAGGGCGAGGTCCCCGCGGACCGCGTGCTCGACCTGGTGCGGCGGGTCGCCGAAAGCGAACCCGACGAGATCGCCGTGGCCGACACGATCGGTGTCGGCGTGCCCGCCCAGGTCCGCACGCTGCTCACGGGCGCCGCCGAGATCGCCCCCGGCGTCCCGCTGCGCTGCCATTTCCACAACACCCGCAACACCGGCTACGCCAACGCCCTCACCGCCCTCGAATGCGGGGTGAGCGCCCTGGACGCCAGCACCGGCGGCTTCGGCGGCTGCCCGTTCGCGCCCGCCGCCACCGGCAACATCGCGACCGAGGACCTGCTGTACGCCCTGGACCGCTCGGGGGTCGACACCGGAGTCCGGATGTCCGCCGTCGCCGAGACGGCGGCCTGGCTCGGCGAACGCCTCGGAAAGCCCGTGCCCGCCCTGCTCGGCCGCGCGGGTCCGTTCCCCGGCTCCTGATGGGCGGCGCGTTCACGGCCGCCGCGCCCCGGAGCGGCAGGGCCCGCCGGGCACCCGGTTCGGAGGGCCCCGCCGCGTTCCGGGGACGTGCCTACCGCGCGGGGGCGAGCAGGCCGTCGTCGCGGATCGACCGGAGGACGTCGCGGGCCGCGTCCAGCGTGCGGTCGATGTCCTCCGCCGTGTGGGCGGCGGAGATGTGGTTGCGCTTGAGCGCGAGAGGGAGCATCAGGAAGCCGCGGTCGGTCATGCGGCGGTGGAAGGCCACGTAGGCGGCGTCGTTGTTGCGCATGAGGTCGCGGTAGCCGCGGACGGGGGCCTCGGTGAAGTAGAGGGCGAACACCCCGCCGAAGCCCGCCGCGGTCCCGGCGACGCCGAGTTCCTCGCAGATGCCGGTGAGCCCGGCGCGCATGCGGTCGCCGAGGGCGTGGGTGCGCTCGTAGAAGTCAGGATGGTCGCGCAGGTAGGTGATGGTGGCGATGGCCGCGGCGGACGAGACCGGGTTGCCGTTGAAGGTGCCGGCCAGCAGCACGTCGCCGCCCGCGGAGCTGAAGTGCTCCATCAGCCGCCGGGGGCCGGCGAGGCCGGCGATCGGGTAGCCGTTGCCCATCGCCTTGCCGAAGGTGGTCAGGTCCGGCAGCACGCCGCAGACCTCCTGGTAGCCGCCCGGCGCGTGGCGGAATCCGGTGATCACCTCGTCGAAGATCAGCAGTGAGCCGCGCTCGGCGGTCAGGGCGCGCAGCCCCTCCACGAACTCCCGCTCGGGCACCAGGGCGCCGACGTTGTGCGGGATCGGCTCCACGATCACGGCGGCGATCAGGCCGGGGTGCCGCTCGTAGAGGGCGCGCACGGACTCCAGGTCGTTGAACTCGGCGATGAGCGTGGAGCCCAGCGCCTCGGGCAGGATGCCGCGCGACAGGGGATCGTCGCCGTAGGCGCGCTCCGGCGCGGAGATGACGTTGCGGGCGACGGCGTCGTGCCAGCCGTGGAAGCCGCCCTGGAACTTGACGATCAGCGGGCGGCCGGTGACCGCCCGGGACAGCCGGATCGCCTGCGCGGTGGCCTCGCTGCCCGACATCGCGGAGATCATCTGCTCCGCGGACGGGATCGTCTCGACGACCAGCCGGGCGAGTTCGATCTCGGTCTCGGTGACGCCCCAGCCGACCAGGTCGAGCCCGCCGACGGCGGCGCGCACCGCGTCGTCCACCTCGGGCGCGGCGTGGCCCAGCAGGATCGCGCCGAACGCCGCGTGGTAGTCGAGGTAGCGGCGGCCGTCGGCGTCGGTGACATGGGCCCCGGACGCCGCGGTGAGCGCGTGCGGCGCGCCGACCAGACGGGTCGCGGAGTTGACGCCGCCGGGGATCACGGTCCGCGCGGCGGCGAGCAGTTCCGCGCCGCGCGATCTCTGCCCGGCCAGCTCGGCGGTGGTCATTCTGGGAGCCCCCAAGTGGTTGACGAAGATGGATCGGAGCCGTTCGGTCGAATAGTTCATGGAAAGGTGTTCCATGTCAACGGGTTGGATGACAGTCGCGCCCTGACCAGCGTTGGCTCAAGGTTTTTTCCGGCCGACCCTTGACATGTGAATGGTTTGACGATCAGGATCCGTCGGCATGGAATCCCATTCCGTGCCGGTTCCGGTGCTGCTCGTCGGCACCGGTTTCATCGCCGCGCAGCACGCCGCCGCGATCCATGCCGAGCCCCGGCTGGAGCTCGCCGGCGTGGTCGACGTCGACCCGGCGCGGGCCGCCGCCGCGTCCCGCGCCAACGGGGGCGTCCCGGCCTTCGCCGACCTCGCCGCGGCGCTGGCCGGGACCGGCGCCGGCGGCTGCGTCGTGTGCACCCCGAACGACACCCACGCGGACATCGCCGTCCAGGTCGCCGAGGCGGGCGCCCATCTGCTGATCGAGAAGCCGCTCGCCACCGGGGTGGCGGGGGCCCGGCGCGCCGTGGAGGCGTTCGCCGCGGCCGGGCGGGTGCTGATGCCCGCGCACAGCCACCGCTACTACGACTACGCGCGGACGGTCCGGGACGTCCTGAGTTCCGGCGAGCTCGGCACGGTCGACCTCGTCCGGCTGTCCATCCTCGGCGGCTGGATCTGGCCGGACTGGCGCGGCTGGATGCTCGACCCCGTCCGCTCCGGCGGGCACGCCCTGCACAACGGCGTCCACCTGCTGGATCTCGTCACCTGGTGGACGGGCGACACCCCGGAGAGCGTGTACGCGCGCGGCCGCCGCCAGACCGCCGCCGAACTCGGCGTCCACGACTACCTGGAGATGACGGTCTCGTTCGGCGGCGGTGCGACCGCCGTGTGCGAGATGAGCCGCGGGCACCGCCCGGCCTCGCTCGCCCGCCGCGACGTCATGGTCGCCGGCACCGGCGGGATCCTCACCCTGCCCTGGGACGGCGAGGCGGGGACCGTGACCGACGAGGCGGGCACCGCGCTGCTCCCGCCCGGCGGCGCCGACGGGTTCGCCGCCCAGATCGGCGCCTGGGCCGACGCCGTCACCGGAGGCCCGCCGGCCGTGACGGGCGCCGACGGGCTGCTGGCCGTGGCGATGGGCGTCGCCGCCGAACGATCGATCGCGACCGGCGCGCCCGTCCGGGTCGCCGACGTCCTGAAGGAGGCGCCCTGATGCGCGCGCTGAGGGTGCTGCCCTGGGGGTCCGGCGGTTTCGGGACCCAGGACCACCAGCACGACATGTACCTTCCCGCGTTCCACGAGCACGCCGGGTTCACGGTCGTGGAGAGCGGGCTGCCCGACCTCACGCGCGCCGTCCGGGAGACGGGAGCCGAGGTCGTGTGCGTGTGCGCGCCGCCCGCCGAGCGGGCCGCCCGCGTCATCGAGGCCCTGCGCGCCGGCTGCCACGTCCTCGCCGACAAGCCGCTCGCCCTGGACGTCGCGGAGATCGAGGCGATCGCCGCGGCCGCGGCGGAGACGGGCCGGGTCTGCATGCCCGCGCACCACCACCGCTTCGGCGCCGCCGTCCAGGCCGCCGCGGGCGCGCTCGCCGCGGGACGCGTCGGGCTGCCCTGGAACGTGCAGGCCGACTTCCTCGTCGACGGCGGCGACCCGTGCCCGGAAGGCGAACTCGCCAACTTCGGCCTCTATCCGGTGGACGTCGTACGGGCCCTCACCGGTCAGGCCGTCCGCCGCGTGCACGCCCTGCGGGCCGGCGGACGCGGCGCGATCACCGTCCTGCTGCTCGACCACGAGCACGGCCTGACCAGCACGATCACCGTCGGCCGGCTGCGCGGCACCGCGGACGCCCCCGGCATGGCGCTGCACCGCTACCGCGTCAGCGGGTCCGGCGGGGTCATGGACGTCGACGCCGCCCGGCCGGGCGCGTCCGTCCGGACGGTGACGGGGAACCGCGCCGCCTGGCACGGCCCCGGCACCGTCGGCCGGATGCTCACCGCCCTGCACACCGCCGTCGTCACCGGGCGCCCGCCGGAGGCCGGCCCGGCCGACGCCCTCGCCGCGCTGCGCGTCACCGACGCCGCGGCCCGCTCGCTCGCCCTCGGCACGCCCGTGCCGATCGACTCCCCGGAGGTCTGATCCATGAAGTTCGCGACGTACCGCCTGCCGGACGGCGGAGTCCGCCACGGCGAGGTCGTCGACGGCGGTCGCGTCACCGACCTCGGCCCCGGCGACCTCACGCCCGTGGTCGCCGCGCTCGCGGACGGCGGACCCGGTGCGGCGCCGTCCGGTGGACCGGCCCGCGCCCTGGACGAGGTGACCCTGCTCGCGCCGCTGCTGCGCCCGGGCAAGGTCCTCGCGGTCGCCGCCAACTACCAGGAGCACGTGACCGAGACGGGCGGGGATCCGATCGACAAGGCGCGGATCTCGCCGCGGCTGTTCATCAAGCCCGCCACCTCCGTCAGCGGCCCCGGGGAGGAGATCGCGCTGCCGTCGGTCAGCCCCAGCATCGACTGGGAGGCCGAGCTGGTCGCGGTGGTCGGGCGCGGCGGCAAGGACATCCCGGTCGAGGACGCCCTCGCCCACGTCGCCGGCTACACCATCGGCAACGACGTGTCGGCGCGGAAGATGGACTACGGCCACGAGCGCGACACCGGCGATCCCGCGGTCGCGTTCTTCGACTGGCTGAACGGCAAGTGGCTCGACGGGTTCGCCGCGCTGGGCCCCTACCTCGTCTCCGCCGACGAGGTGCCCGACCCGCAGAGGCTCGAGGTGACCCTGGAGGTCAACGGGCGGGTCCGGCAGCACGGCGACACCGGTCAGATGATCTTCAACGTCGCGGAGCTGGTGGCGTTCGCGTCCCGGCTGATGACGCTGGAGCCCGGCGACGTGCTCTACACCGGCACGCCGTCCGGGGTGGGACTGGCATCGGGGGAGTTCCTGTCCGCAGGCGATGAGATGACCGTCCGCGTGAGCGGGCTCGGAAGCCTGGTGAACCGCGTCCGCTGAGCGGACCAGTGGCCGGGCGCGCTCCCGGCCACCGCCGAGAAGAGGCAAGTCAATGACCATTCGTTCCGGCAGACCGGCGGCCGGCGCAGCCCGGCGGGCCGCCGCGGCCGTGCTGGGCGGCGTCCTCGCGGCCGCCGCGCTCGCCGCCTGCAGTTCCGACCCGACGCAGAAGTCCTCCGGCGGCGACGCCGGCGTACTGAACATGTACCTGTACCAGAAGCCGAAGACGTTCAGCCCGCTCGCGCCGAACAACGGCCCCGACCAGCTGGTCATGTCGTTCGTCTTCGACTCGCTGTACGGCGCGGACGCGTCCTACGGGCTGAAGCCGCACCTGGCCGCCGCCGCGCCGGAGGTGTCCGGCGACGCCAGGACCATCACCCTCAAGCTGAGGCCGGGCCTGAAGTGGAGCGACGGCAAGCCGCTCACCTCCAAGGACGTGGTGTTCACCTACACCGCCCTCGCCAACCCGGCGACCGGGAGCGCGCAGGCGGGCAAGTTCGCCGCGGTGACCGGCGCCAAGGCCCTCGCGGACGGCGAGGCCGACTCGCTGGCGGGGCTGACCGCGCCCGACGCCGCCACCGTGAAGATCACCACGACGCGCCCGGCGGCGGGCCTGCCCGGACTGATCGGCAACACCCCGATCCTGCCGGAGCACGTCCTCGGCGGCGTCCCGGCGAAGGGGCTCGGCGACAACGGGTTCTTCACCAAGCCGACCGTGGGCTCGGGGGCGTTCGCCTTCGTCGACTACAAGACCGACCAGTACGTCGAGCTGAAGGCCAACCCCCACTTCCGGGAACCGGTGGCGATCAAGAAGGTGTACCTGAAGCCGGTGACCTCGGACGTGGCCACCGCACAGCTGCGCACCGGCGAGATGGACCTCACCCAGGTCTCGCCGACCGACCTGCCCACCGTCAAGAAGATGGACGGTGTCAGGGTGGTCTCGGCCAAGAGCCCCGGTTACACCCGGATCGCCCTCAACCAGACCCAGGGCCGGTTCAAGGACGCGCGCGTCCGGCAGGCGCTCCTCACCGCGATCGACCGCAAGGGACTGGTCGACAAGGTGCTCGGAGGCGCCGGCACGGTCGTGAACTCCAGCTTCTACGGGGACGCCGGCGCGTCGGCGAAGGAGGGCTACGCCTACGACCCCGGGAAGGCCAAGAGCCTGCTCGCCGCCGCCGGCTGGGACGGCTCCAAGCCCGTCACGCTGTCGTGGATCCCCGGGCAGCGCGACCGCGACACCGCCGTGACGGTGATCCAGAGCCAGCTGAAGGCCGTCGGCGTGAACGTGGAGCTCAAGCAGGTGCAGGCCGACGAGCTGCTCTCCTCGTACGAGAAGAAGTCGTTCGACATGGCCCTGTTCGGCGGCGGCAACTACGCGACCGAGCCGTCCACCGTCGCGACCATCGACGCCTGCGACCAGGGCTACCCCGCGGGCGGCAACATCGGCCGCTTCTGCGACCCGAAGCTCGACGGACTGCTGTCCAGGGCCGACGCGGTCGCCGACCCGGCGCGCCGCAAGGGCCTGTTCCAGCAGGCCGCCGAGGTCGAGAACGCGCAGGTCCCGTACCTGTGGCTCTACAACCCCGACGCGGTCTGGGCCTTCCGGACGCGCCTGTCGGGCTTCGAACCGTCCGGCCTGCCGACCAACGAGGTCGGGACCTGGGACTTCGCGAACTGGAAGCTGAGCTGACCGGACCGGGGCCGGGGCCGCTCGCCCCGGCCCCGCGCCCGGCCGGCACCGACGAGAGGGGGTGAGGCGTGGCGGCCTACGTCATCCGGCGCCTGCTGGTGAACGCGCTCGTGTTCGTGCTGATCAGCATCGGGATCTTCGTGCTGGTGCGGGTCGCGCCCGGCGACCCGGTCCGCATGATGGTCGACCCCGAGCAGATGCGCGGCGGCGGCGCCGCCTTCATCGAGGCCAAACGGCACGAGCTCGGCCTGGACCGGTCCGTCGTCGTCCAGTACGGCCACTGGCTGTCGGGCGCGCTGCACGGCGACTTCGGCTACTCCTACGTCGGGCACCGTCCGGTCTCGGCGGTGCTCGGCGAGCGGGTCGGACCGACGCTGCAGCTCATGAGCGCCGCCCTGGCGGTCGCGCTCGCGGTGTCGATCGCGCTCGGCGTCGCCGCCGCGGTGCGCCGCAACACCGCGGTCGACTACGGCGCCACCGTGCTCGGCCTGGCCGCGGTGTCGGTGCCGCCGTTCTTCCTCGGCATCGTCGGGATCTACCTGTTCTCCCTGAAGTGGGGCGTGCTGCCGTCGGCCGGGATGACCACGCCGGGCGGCGGCGGCCCCGCCGACCAGCTCCGGCACCTGATCCTGCCGGGGCTGATCCTGGCGTTCGTCACCGCCGGGCCGTTCACCCGCTACGTGCGCGGCGGCCTGGTGGACGAGCTGGGCGCCGACTACGTCCGCACGGCCGAGGCCAAGGGCGCGTCCCGGGCCCGCGTCGTCCTGCGGCACGCGCTGCGCAACGCGCTGATCCCGCTGATCACCGTGGTGATGTACCAGATCCCGCAGATGCTGGCGGGCGCGGTGGTGATCGAGCAGGTCTTCGCCTGGCCCGGCATGGGGCAGCTCGCGGTCAGCTCGATCGGCCAGCACGACTACCCGGTCATCGTCGGGTTCGCGCTGTACGTGGCGGTGCTCGTGCTGCTGTGCAACCTGATCGCGGACGTGCTGTACGCCGTCGTCGACCCGAGAGTGAGCCTGCGATGACCGTGACGCCCGCCGGCGCGCCGACCGAGAAGCCGGGAACGCCCGGCGGGGGAGGGGACGGCCCCCCGCCGCGCAAGGGCGGCGGGGCCCGGGCCGGGTCCGCGTCGCCCCGGGCGCGGGCCGTGCGCCGGTTCCGCCGCAACCGGCTCGCCGTCGCCGGGAGCGCCGTGCTCGGCGCGGTGATCCTCGCGTCGCTGCTGGCGCCGCTGATCGCCGGGCATCCGAACGCGGTGGACCTGGACGCGGTCCGCGAGGGCCCGTCCGGCGCGCACTGGTTCGGCACCGACACCTCCGGCCGCGACGTGTTCGCCCGCACCCTGCACGCGGGGCGGGTGTCGCTGCTGGTGGGGCTGGCCGCCGCGCTCGGCGCCGTCGTGGTCGGCACGCTGTTCGGCTCGGTGTCCGGGCTGCTGGGCGGCGTGGTGGACAACGTGATCATGCGGATCGCCGACATCGTCATGTCGTTCCCGACCGTCGTGGTGATCCTGGTGCTCGCCGGGATCGTCGGGCCGAGCGTGACCGTGCTGATCGTCGCCATCGGGCTGACGCAGTGGCCGGTCGCGGGACGGGTGGTGCGGGGCGTGACGCTGTCGCTGCGCGACCGCGAGTACATCCAGGCGGCCGAGGCGAGCGGGGCGAACGCGTGGTGGCTGATCCGCAAGCACGTCGTCCCCGCGGCGCTGGCCCCGGTCACGGTGACCGGCACCCTGGCCGTCGCGCAGGCGATCATGCTGGAGACCACCGCGTCCTTCCTCGGGCTCGGCGTGCGGCCGCCCCAGGCGAGCTGGGGGAACATGCTGAACGACGCGCAGAACCTGACGCTGATCCAGACGATGCCGTGGCTGTGGATACCGCCGGGCGTCGCGATCGCCGTGACGGTCCTCGCCGTCAACTTCGTCGGGGACGGGCTCCGCGACGCCGTCACGCCGGGAGGACGCACATGAGCGCGCCCGCCGGGAACGCGGACCGCCCGCTGCTGGAGATCGAGGACCTGGTCGTCGAGTTCACCGGCGACGAGGGGGCCGTCCGGGCCGTGGACGGCGCCGGGTACACCGTCGCGCCGGGCGAGACGCTCGGCGTCGTCGGCGAGTCGGGATCGGGCAAGAGCGTCACGGCGATGTCCGCGCTCGGGCTGATCCGGCCGCCGGGCCGGGTCGTCTCGGGACGCGTCGTGTTCGACGGGGCCGACCTGCGCGCGATGGCCCCGCGCGAGCTGCGCCGGCTGCGCGGCGGCCGGATCGCGATGATCTTCCAGGATCCGATGACCGCGCTGAACCCCGTCCTGTCGGTCGGCGCGCAGATCCGCGAGGCGCTGCGCCTGCACCGGCCGGGCATGTCCCGCTCGCAGGCGCGCGAGCGGGCCGCCGAGCTGCTGACCCTGGTCGGGGTGCCGGGCGCCGAGCGCCGCCTGAAGCAGTACCCGCACGAGTTCTCCGGCGGGATGCGGCAGCGCGCGATGATCGCGATGGCCATCGCCAACGACCCCGACCTGCTGATCGCCGACGAGCCGACGACCGCGCTGGACGTGACCGTCCAGGCCCAGGTGCTCGACCTGCTCCGGCTGACCCGGCGGGAGACGGGCGCCGCCACCGTGCTGATCACCCATGACCTCGGCGTGGTCGCCGAGCTCGCCGACCGCGTCGTGGTGATGTACGCCGGGCGGGTCGTCGAGCACGGCCCCGTCGAGGCGATCTTCGACTCGCCCCGGCACCCCTACACGCGGGGGCTGCTGGACAGCCTGCCCTCGCTGGACGGCGACGCCGGCGAGCTGACCCCGATCCCCGGCGCGCCGCCGGTGCCGGGCGAGATCGGGCGGGGGTGCGCGTTCGCGCCGCGCTGCCCGATGGCGCGGGACCGCTGCCGGGCGGAGCGCCCCGAACCGGTCCAGTCTGGCCCGGGGCGCGCGAGCGCCTGCCATTTCCACTCCGAGATGGCCCCGCCCGGCGGGGAGAAGGGAGGCGACCGATGACCGGACCGGACGAGGTTCTCGGCGTCACCGGCCTCACCCGGCACTTCCCGGTGCGGTCGGGGCCGCTGCGCAGGCGGACCGGCAGCGTCCACGCGGTCGACGGCGTCGACTTCTCCCTGCGCGCCGGGCGGACGCTCGGCCTGGTCGGCGAGTCGGGCTGCGGCAAGACGACCACGGGACGGATGGCGGTGCGGCTGCTGGAGCCCACCGCCGGGCGGATCGTCGTGGCGGGGCGGGACGTCACCCGCGCGCGCGGCGCCGAGCTCCGCGCGCTGCGCCGCGACCTGCAACTGGTGTTCCAGGACCCGTACGCGTCGCTGTCGCCGCGGATGACCGTCCACGACATCATCGCCGAACCGCTGCGCGTCCAGGGCCGCTACGAGGACGCGGGCCCCGAGCGGGTCGCCGAGCTGCTCGACATGGTGCGGCTCGCGCCCTCGCACGCCCGCCGGTACGCGCACGAGTTCTCCGGCGGGCAGCGCCAGCGCATCGGGATCGCCCGCGCGCTCGCCCTCGGCCCGAAGGTCCTCGTGCTGGACGAGCCGGTCAGCGCCCTGGACGTCTCGATCCAGGCGCAGGTCGTCAACACGCTGCGGGAACTGCAGCGGGAGCTGGGCGTGGCGTACCTGTTCATCTCGCACGACCTGTCGGTGGTGCGGCACGTCTCGCACGAGATCGCGGTGATGTACCTCGGGACGATCGTGGAGCACGGCACCCGCGACGAGATCTTCGGCAGCCCCCTGCACCCGTACACGCAGGCGCTCCTGTCGGCCGTCCCGCGGCCGCGTCCGGGCGCCCGCGGCGGGACGCGGATCATGCTGACGGGGGACGTGCCGAGCCCGATCGACCCGCCCTCCGGCTGCCGGTTCCGCACCCGGTGCTGGAAGGCCCGGGACATCTGCGCGACCGAGGCGCCGCCGCTCGTCGCCCGCCCCGGCACCGGCCATCCGGCCGCCTGCCACTTCGCCGAGCCGGCCGGCGCGCCGGCCACCGCCTGACCTCGCCATCGAAGGAGTCACCATGCACGACGCCGACCAGCGCCTGGCCGCCGCCTCCCCGGACCCGGGGCCCGCGGGGGAGCGCCCGCCGGTGGCCCCGGCGCGCCGCTCGGGAGCGGTACTGATCGCCTCCGGCCAGGTCGCCGTCCGCGACGGCCGGCTGCTCGCCGAGGGCCGCGTCGGGGACGAGGTCACGCTCGACACGGCCCGCGCCTGCGCGCGGCAGTGCGCCCGCAACGTCCTGACCGCCGTCCGGGACGAGCTGTCCGGTGCCGGCGGGCTCGGCGCGGTCGAGCACGTCGAGGCGGTGTCGGTGTGGGTCGCCTCCGCGCCGGGGTTCACCGACCAGCACCTGGTGGCCGACGCGGCGACGGCCCTGTTCACCGAGGTGCTCGGCGACGGCGCCGGGCGGCACGCGCGGGTGGCGCTCGGCGTCGCCGCCCTGCCCACGGGCAGCCCGGTCGAGGTGGGGGCCACGTTCCGGGTGCGCCCGGAGGCCGCGGCGCCGTGATCGATCTGCTCATCGCCGGCGGGACGCTCGCCGACGGCACCGGGGCGGCGCCGCGCCGCGCCGACGTCGCCGTCACCGGTGGGCGGGTCGCGCGGATCGGCGACCTGGCCGGGTGCCCCGCGGCCCGGACCGTGGACGCGTCCGGGCACGTCGTCGCGCCGGGGTTCGTGGACGTCCACACCCACTCCGACCTGACCCTCCTTTCGGCCCCCGAGGCGCGCAGCGCCGTCCGGCAGGGGATCACGACCGTCGTGGTCGGCAACTGCGGCCTCGGCGTGACGCCCGCCGCCGGCGACGACGGGGAAGCGCTGCGCGCCGCCGCCGGCTACCTCGACCTGGATCCGGCCGTCCGCTGGGACTGGACCGATATGCCCGGCTACCTGGTGGCGCTCGACGCGGCGCGCCCCGCCGTGAACGTGGCCGCGCTCGTCGCGCACACGCCGCTGCGCGCCGCCGCCGTCGGTTTCGGCGACCGCCCGGCCGGCGCCGCCGCGCTCGACCGCATGCGGGGTCTGCTCGGCGACGCGCTCGCGGCGGGCGCCGCCGGCGTCTCCACGGGGCTGGTCTACGCGCCGGCCTGCTACGCCCGCGAGGACGAACTGGAGGCGCTCGGCCGCACCGCCGCCGCGCACGGCCGGCTGTTCGCCTGGCACGTCCGCGACTACGCCGACGGGCTGCTCGACTCCGTGCGGCAGGCGCTGCGGGTCGCGGCCGCGACCGGCTGCCGCACCCAGATCTCGCATCTGGTCGCGGTCGGGCGGCGCAACCACGGCTCGGTCGCGCGCGCACTGGAGCTCATCGACGCCGCGCGCGCCGCCGGGCTGGACGTCGGCTTCGACATCTACCCCTATCTCGCGGGGAACGCGCCACTGTCGCAGCTGCTGCCCGCGTGGGCACAGGAGGGAGGCGAGAGGGCGATGCGGGCCCGGCTCACCGACCGCGCCGTCCGCGCCCGCGTCCGCGACGGGTGGCGGGACATGCCGAACTCGTGGGACGACATCGCCGTCGGGGGACGCGCCGTCACCGACCTCGCCGCCGACGCCGGGACCGACCCGCCGGACCTCGCGCTCGACCTCGTCGCCGAGCACGGCAACGCCGTCCAGATGGTGGCGGGAGGCCGCAGCGAACGGGACCTCGCCGACGCGCTGGCCCATCCCGCCGGCGTCATCGGCTCGGACGGCCAGGCCCTCGATCCCGCCGGGCCGACCGGCCGCGGCACGCCGCACCCCCGCTCCTACGGCTGCTTCCCGCGGCTGTTCGCCGAGTACGTCCGGCCGGGCCGGCTCGGGCTCGCCGAGGCGGTCCGCAAGTGCACGTCCGCGCCGGCCGCACGCGCGGGGCTCGCGGGGCGCGGCGTCCTGAAGCCGGGGGCGCACGCGGACATCGTCGTTTTCGACCCCGCGCGCATCGCCGATCGGGCTACGTTCGCAGCACCCCAGCGGTATCCGGACGGGATCCGCGCGGTCATCGTCGGGGGCCGCGCCGTCGTCGAGGACGGCGCGCACGGCGACGCGCGGCCCGGCGAGATCCTGCGCGCCCCCTGAACCGCGCATCCCCAGAACAGAGACGAGGCACCCATGGACAGAGCCCGAGGGACGAGAGCCACCGGCCCGCGGCCCGCGGCCCGCCGCGCCAACGTGGACGACGACCGCCCGGCGGCGGCCAACTACCACGCCAACGCCCTGGCACGGGGCCTGGCGCTGCTCGAACGCCTCGCCGCGCAGGGCGGCACCCTCACCCTGAACGACTTCTCGGCCGGCACCGGCCTGCCGAAGAGCACGCTGGTGCGGCTCCTCGGCGTGCTGGAGGAGATGGGCTACGTGGTCCGCGCCGACGAGCGGCCCGCCTACCGGCTCGGCCACAAGACGCTGACGCTGTCCACCGCGTACCTGACCGGGCTGGACCTGTCCCAGGTGGCGGGCGGTCACCTGGCGAAGGTCGCCGAGGCCACCGGGCAGACCGCGAACCTCGGCGTGCTCGACGGCCGGGAGGTGCTGCACGTGTGCGTCCGCGAGCCGGACCGGCCGATCCGCTTCCACACCGTGCCCGGCACCCGCGACGCCGCCCACTGCACCGGACTCGGCAAGATGCTGCTCGCCCGGCTCGACCCGTCGAAGGTCGCCGCGCATCTGCCGCCCGAGCCCTTCCCGGCCCGCACCGAGCACACCCACACGACCGCCCGCGCCCTGGCCGAGGACCTGCGGGCCACGGCCGAGCGCGGCCACGCCCTCGACGACAACGAGGGCAGCATCGGCCTGCGCTGCGTCGCCGTGCCCGTCGAGGTGGACGGCGGCTGCGTCGCCGCCCTCAGCGTGTCCGGGCCGTCCGCCGAGTTCGACGGCGACCGCCGCGCCCGCTACCTGGACGGGCTGCGCGCCGCGGCGGCCGGCCTCGCCGCCGACGCCGACGTCGTCGCCGCCCTGGAGTACCTGCGCTCGTCCCTGCGCTCCGGCGCGCCCCGCACCCGGGAGGATGCTTGATCGACTTCCACACCCACTGCCAGCGGCCCGAGCACTGGGGCCACGAGTGGGACCGCCACTGGAAGCCCGTCTACGGACGGGGGGCCCACGAGTTCACTCCCGCCGACTACGACCGCGCGATGGCGGACGTGACCGCGGCGTGCGTGTTCGGCATCCGCGCCACGGCCGCCGGGATCCTCACGCCGAACGAGTACACCGAGCGCTTCTGCGCGCAGACCGCCACCGAGACGATCGGGTTCATGGCGCTCGACCCCGCCGATCCCGACGTGCTCGACCAGCTCGCCGACGGCGTCGCGCGCGGGCTGCGCGGCATCAAGCTGTACCCGGTGCTGGCGCTGTTCGACCCGCGCGACACCGCCCACGACCCGTTCTACCGGGCCGCGGCCGACGCGGGGCTGGCCGTCCTGTGGCACATGGGCGCCACGCCGAGCCCGGCCGGGGACCTGTCGGTCAGCAACCCCCTGGTCGTGGACGACGTCGCGCGCCGCCACCCGGACCTCGTCCAGATCATCGCGCACCTCGGGCATCCCTGGCAGCGCGAGACGATCGTGACGCTGCGCAAGAACCGGCGGGTGTACTCCGACGTGTCGGCGTGCTGGGCCCGTCCCATGGACGGCTACCTGGCGCTGGCCCGCGCCCAGGAGTGGGACGTGGTCGACAGGCTCGTCTTCGGCTCCGACTTCCCGCTCTGGACGCCCGCCGAGGCCGTGGCCGGGCTGCGCGAGATGGCCGGGCAGCGCCCCTCCGGATTCCCCGAGATCAAGAAGGAGACCGTCGAGTGGCTGCTGGACGGGGACCCGCGGCCCCAGATGGGACTGGCATGAGCGCCGGCTTCCCGCCCGGAGGGCTGTCACTGGACGCCCTGCCGACACCGGCGCTGCTCGTCGACCGGGCCCGTATGGAGGCCAACCTGGCCGCCATGGCGGGTTCGATCGGCGCCGCCGGGGTCGCGCTGCGGCCCCACTTCAAGACCTCCAAGTGCCTCGCGGTCGCGCGGCGCCAGCTCGCCCACGGTGCGATCGGGTTCACCTGCGCCACGCCAGCCGAGGTGCGGCTGCTGCAGGACGCGGGCGTCGAGGACGTCCTGTGGGCGCACCAGCCGGTCGGACCCGCCAAGGTGGCCTTCGCCGTCCAAGCCCTGGCCCGGGGCGGCCTGGCCATCGCGCTGGACTCGCTGGAGGTCGCGGTGCCGCTGTCGGACGCGGCCGCCTCCGGCGGCGTCACCGTCCCCTTCGTCCTGGAGGTCGACACGGGCCTGCACCGGGCGGGCGTCGACCCCGACAGGGCCGTCGAGACCGCCGCCGCGCTCTGCGCGCTGTCCGCGCTGGAGATGCGGGGCGTCCTCACCCACGAGGGGCACCTCGCCGCGCACGGTCCCGACCGCCCGGGGCTGGAGGCGGCGGGCGACCTCGCCGGACGCACGCTGGCGCAGGTCGCCGAGGCGCTGCGCGCCGCCGGGCACGAGTGCTCCTTGGTCTCGGTCGGCTCGACGCCCGGCGCCACGTCCGCGCCGTTCGCCGCGGGGGTCACCGAGGCGCGTCCCGGTACCTACGTCTACTTCGACGCGAACCAGGTCGGCCTGGGCAGCGCCGGGATCGACCAGTGCGCGCAGACCGTCCTGACCCGCGTCACCAGCGCCCAGCGCCCCTGGACCGTCATCATCGACGCGGGGATCAAGGCCATGAGCTCCGACTCCGTCGCGACCGCCGGATCCCTGGGCGTCGTGTGCGACGCGGAGGGCGGCCCGCTGGACGGAGTGGAGTTCGCCGGCGGCAACGAGGAGCACGGCTACCTCACCGGGCCCGGCACCGCCGGCCTGCGCGTGGGCGACCTGCTGCGCGTCGTTCCCAACCACGCCTGCGGCACGACCAACATGTGGAGCGAGCTGTACTTCGCGGACGGCGGCCGCGCCGTGGAACGGCACCCGATCCGGGCCCGCTACTGACCGAATTCGAACATTGACATGGAATGGTATTCCGTGTTGTATCCGTGAACCATGCGAATGCATCGAGGTATTGCCATCGCCGTAGGCGCGCTGCTCACGCTGGGGTTTCCGGGCGCCGTGGCGCACGCGAACCCGCCCACTCCATCGGCCCCGGACCGTCCCGACGTGATCGTGGCGCAGGCCGCCCCGGGCAAGAAACTGCATTTCCCGAACATGGAACGGCTCGACGACGGCTCCCTCGTCGCGGTGGCGCGGGAGGGGGCCGGGCACACCGGCCAGGACGGCCGGCTGGTGATCCTCGACAGCCGGGACGGCGGCCGCACCTGGACCCGGCCCGAGGCCGTCCACGACTCCCCGTACGACGACCGCGACCCGATGATCACCCAGCTCCGCTCGGGCAGGCTCCTGCTGAGCTGGTTCCAGATCGACTACTCGGTCGCGCCGCCCGAGCCGATGGGCGAGTTCGTCCGGCACAGCGACGACGGCGGGGCCAGCTGGTCCGAGCCCGCGGCGGTGCAGACCTCGATGAGCGGCGAGTCCGACATCGTCGACACCTACGAGCTGGGATGGGCGGCGAGCCACGGCCAGATCAAGGAACTGCCCTCCGGTGAACTGATCATCCCGCTCTACGGCACCGTCCCCGACGACCGCTGGCAGCGCGCCACCGTCGTGCGCAGCCTGGACGGCGGCGCGTCCTGGCACGCGAGCACCGAGTCGCTGATCGCGTCCGCGCAGGGCACCCACTACCAGGAGCCCGTGCTCACCGTCCTGCGCGACGGGACCGTCCACGCCCTGCTGCGCATCGGCACGGGAGCCTCCACGATGGGCGCGGTCCACTCCCAGGAGTCCTGGTCACGCGACGGCGGCCGCACCTGGACGCCCCCGGCGGAGATCGACCTGGTGACCTCCTCGGCCCACACCGAGGTCCTGCGGAACGGCGACGTCTTCCTCGCCTACGGCGACCTGTCGGGGCACTTCACCAACCGCCGCGGAACCGTCGGCGCCGTGCTGCGGCACCCTGACCGGCCGTGGACGGGCGCGCCGCGCGAGCTGGTGTACGACTCGGGGACCGGCGACCAGGCCAACCCCGCCGTCGCGGAGGTCTCCCCGGGCCGGGTCCTCGTGCTCGGCTTCGACTCCGCCCGGAGCCAGCTGGTCGGCGACTTCGTCGACGTCGCGAGCATCCGGTCCGAGCCGGCGGACCCGCGCCGCGTGGACCTGGCCAAGCTGAACGCCGCGGGACGGCTCGGCATTGACACCGACCTGCTCTACACGACACCGAGCCAGCCGAACGTGGGGCGCACCGGCCCGATCGACGGCGTGGTCGGCTACTACGACGCCGCCTGGAAGGCCACGGCGGCCCCCGCCCAGTACACGATCACGTTCGACGAGCCGACCCGGGTGGCCGAGGCCGGCATGGCGCTCAAGCCGGGTTACGCCGAAGCGGCGCAGATCAAGGTCCGGACCGCTGCGGACGGCGCCTGGCACGCGGTCGGGGACCTCGACTACACCGTGCGCTGGGGAGACGACCTCACCTGGTTCCGCGTCGACGCCGGCACTCCGATCGACAAGATCCGGGTCGAGATCACCCGGTCCAACGGTGCGGCCGTCCTGGCCGAGCTGGGCGTCCGCGCCCCCGCCGCTCCCTGACCCGCACGTCCCCACAGGAGAGTTCGGCACGTCACCGCCGGTGGCGTGCCGACGTCCGTCACAGCGATTCGATGAGGCGCAGGGACGCCTTGATCTCCTCGTCGGTGGGAGCGACGTCGACGGTCTCTCCGGAGAGGTGGCTCTCGTAGGCGCCGAGGTCCAGCAGCCCATGCCCGCTGAGACCGACCAGGACGACCCGCTTCCTGTTCTCCTCGCGCGCTCGTACCGCCTCGTCGATCGCGGCGGCCACGGCGTGGGCCGACTCGGGGGCGGGAACGAGGCCCTCGGCCTTGGCGAACGCGGCGCCGCTCTCGAAGACGCGGGTCTGCGAGTACGAGGTCGCCTCCACCATCCCGTTGTCGTACATGGCGCTGACGATCGGAGCGGCACCGTGGTAGCGCAGGCCCCCGGCGTGGATGTGGTAGGCCGTGAACGTGTGCCCCAGGGTGTACATCTTGACCGCGGGGGTCACACCGGAGTAGTCGGTGTAGTCCAGCATGTAGCTGCCCCTGGTCATCTTGGGGCACGCGTCGGGCTCGACCGCCAGGAACCGGGTGCCGGCGTCCTCCGCCAGCGCCGCCCGGTAGAAGGGGAAGGTCAGGCCGGCGAAGTTGCTGCCCGCTCCCATCGCGCCGATCACGACGTCGGGGAACTCGCCGGCCAGCTCCATCTGCAGCAAGGCCTCCTCGCCGATGACCGTCTGGTGCATGAGGACGTGGTTCTCTCCGCTGCCGATCGAGAACCGCGCCTCCTTCCGGCTGTTGGCGTACTCGATCGCCTCGGCGTTCGCGATCCCTAGGGTGCCCGGCGAATCCGGGTCGGCGCGCAGGGCGGCCCTGCCCACCTCCGTCCTCGTGCTGGGACTCGGGACGACCTCGGCGCCGTTCAACCGCATCAGCGTGCCCCGGTACGGCTTCTGCTCGTAGCTGGACCGCACCATGAAGACGGTGCACGCCATCCCGTACGGGTGGCAGGCCATCGCGAGCGCGGTGCCCCACTGGCCGGCGCCGGTTCCCGTCACCATCTCCCTGACGCCGGATCTGGCGTAGTAATAGGCCTGTGCCAGCGCGGTGTTTATCTTGTGGCTGCCGGACGGACTGGTGCCTTCGTACTTGAAATAGATGTGCGCCGGGGTGTCGAGGGCGTTCTCCAGCCTGGACGCCCGGAAAAGGGGCGTCGGGCGCCAGCGCTGGTACTCCGATCGAACGGGGCCGGGAATCTCGACGTAGCGCTCACGGCCGATGCTCTGGCGGTACATCGACAACGGCAGTTGCGGCTGCAGCGGCGCCGAACCGCCGTTCCTCGGCGCCGCCGGCCGTGCCGGTGGGACCTCGATGGGAAGGTCCGCGAGGATGTTGTACCAATGCGTGGGAACCCGGTCCCGGTCCAGCTCGAAAACATCGCGCATGTTACGCTTTTCCGCCCTCCGCGCCGATGATTCCGCTGATCATGTCGACAAGGCTTCCCACGTTCCGCAGTTCGGCGAGCATCACGTCCTCGTCGTCGATCTCGATGCCGAACTCTTTCTCGATCTCCACGAGCGTGTGCAGCAGGCTCAGGGAGTCCATGCCCACGACCGGCGAGTAGAGCGAGACCGTGTCGTCCAGTCGCTCGGGGGCGATGTCCAGATCGAGAACGCGGATCATGATGCTTTTGATCTGCGCCGACGGATCCACGTTGCTGGCACGATCCATGGCATGCACCTCGTCTGCGGCGTCGGCCCGGGAATGGCGGGAGTGAGTCGGCAGGAGTGAGTCGGCGGGACGGGAATCGATACCCGCGGATGGAGGGCGCCCGTTGAAGGGAACGGCGCATCGCTGACCGGCGGCCTGGCCGTCCGAGGCCCGGTTCTTGCCGACGAACCGGTGGCGGGCCGTCCATGGCCGGAACGTTTTCCGCTTCGATTGGCTGACGGTCCGTACCGTACGACAGGCGTCCGGGGGGCGCAAGAGGCCGTACGGAGCCCGCCGCGGGCGGCCATTTGGCAGAAGTTGGGCTTCTCAAGATCGCTTCACGGATGCACAATGACAGCGATCGGTGCGGCGCGGCCGGGTTTCCCGCGGCCGCCTGGCGGACCGGAGGGGCGACGCTTGCGATTCCGCGCGGTGGAGGCGACCGTCCCGCCGCCGGCGATTCTCGATATGGCATGACATCCCGCTCGGGGGATTGGAGAGCCATGCGGTTCGAATGGGACGGCGACCAGGACGGGCTGTACCGCGCTTTCCGCGCGTTCGGCGAAGAGGCGCTGAGCAAGGACGTGACCGAGCGGGACAGGGCCGGGGCGTTCAGCCGCGACGATTGGTCGAGCTGCGCCGAGCAGGGTGTGCTCGGCCTGCTCCTGCCGTCCGAATACGGGGGATCCGGATGCGGTCCCGTCGACTATGTCCACGCGATGGAGGGGCTCGGCCACGGGTGCCTCGACAACGGTCTCATGATGGCGATCGGCGCCCACGTCCTGGCCGTCGAGGTGCCGCTCTGGAAGTTCGGCGACGAGGACCAGCGGCGCGGGTACCTGCCCGGACTCGCCGCCGGCCGTCTCATCGGGGCCAACGCGATGACCGAGCCGGGAAGCGGCTCGGACGCGCTGTCGCTCGCCACCACCGCCGAGCGGGACGGTGACTCCTATCTCCTGACCGGACGCAAGCGCTACGTCACGAACGCGCCCGTCGCCGATGTCTTCATCGTTTACGCGACCGTCGACCCGGAACTCGGATTCACCGGAGTCACCGCCTTCATCGTGGAGCGGAACGATCCAGGCGTGTCGGTGAAGGAGCACGCGGAGAAGATGGGACTCCGCACCGCCCGCTGGGGTGAGGTCGAGCTGGACGGGTGCCGCATTCCCGCCTCCCGGCGCCTCGGTGCCGAGAGGCAGGGATCCGCCGTGTTCGCGCAGACGATGGCGTGGGAGCGGGCTCTCCTCCTGGCGCCGTGGCTCGGCGTCATGCGGCGGGAGATCGACGAGTGCACGCGCTTCTGCCGCCGTCGGCGCCAGTTCGGCAAGCACATCGGACGGTACCAATCGGTCTCCAACCGGATCGTCGACATGCGGATCCGCTGGGAGATCTCCCGCATGCTGCTGCACCGCGCCGCGGCGGAGCTCGACGGCCCGGAGGCGTCCATCTTTCCCGAGGTCGGCAAGCTGTACGTGAGCGAAGCGGCGGCGGAGACCTTCACCAGCGCGATGCAGGTGTACGGGGCGCTCGGCTATTCCTCCGACGGGCGCGCCGAACGCAACCTCCGGGACGCCCTCGGCATGACGATCTCGTCGGGCACCTCGGACCTGCAGCGAGTGATCATCTCCGGGAAGCTCGGCCTCGCCTGGCCGGACACCGAGGGAGACGGGGAGGGAAGGTGAACGGTCTCGGCGACCGCCTGCGCCACTGGGCCGGAGAGCGGCCGGACGCCCCGGCGGTCGAGTTCCGGGGCGAGGCTTTGACCTACGCCGAGCTGGATCGGCGCAGTTCGGCCCTGGCCCGCACGCTGCTCGACGGCGGAGTCGTCCCCGGCGACAGGGTCGCCCTGTGGCTGCACAAGTCGATCGAGTCGGTCGTCGCCGTCCACGGAGTGCTGAAGGCGGGCGCGGCGTACGTGCCCATCGACCCGAGCGCGCCCTACAAGAGGGCCGGCCACATCATCGCCCACTGCGAGGCCGCCTGTGTGATCGCTCAGGACGACCGGGTGGAATGGCTGCGGAAGAACGTCTCCTCCCGGATCGTGTCCGTCGGCCCCTCTGCGGACGCGTCCGTGACGGCCTGGGAGGAGGCGCTCACCGCCCCGGCGGAGGGCGCACCCGAACCGCTTCTCGATCCCGACAGCCCGGCCTTCATCCTCCACACCTCGGGGTCGAAGGGCGTCCCTAAGGGCGTCGTGCTCTCCCACGGAAACGCCCGTGCGTTCGTGGAATGGGCGGTCGACGAATTCGGTCTGGGCCCGGCCGACCGGGTCTCCAGCCACGCGCCCTTCCATTTCGACCTGTCCGTCCTGGACCTGTTCGCGACCTGCATGGCGGGCGGCTGCGTGGTGCTGGTGCCGGAGAGCCACGTCGGGCTCGGAGGCGCCCTCAACAGGTTCGTCGTCGAGCAGCGCATCACCGTCTGGTACTCCGTCCCGGGCGCGCTGACACGGATGCTCGCCGCGAAGAACAGTGGGCTGCTGGCCGAGTCGCGGCTGCGCGTCGTCCTCTTCGCCGGTGAGACGTTCCCGATCGCCCGGCTCCGGGAGTTGCACGCGCTCCTTCCTGGAGTGGACTTCTACAACCTCTACGGTCCGACGGAGACCAACGTCTGCGTCTCCCACCGCGTCCGCGAGTCGGACGTCGAGGCCGGCCGCCGGCACCCCGTGCCGATCGGACGTGCCTGCCCATACGCGGCGACGTTCATCGTCGACGGCGCCGGGCGCCTGGTGGAGCACGAGCCGGGAGCGTCCGGTGAGCTCTGCGTCGCGGGGGACTCGGTGATGCTCGGCTACTGGCGGGACGACGGGTTCACGGCGGAGAGGACGGTGCCGATCCCCCGGGACGGCGCGGAGCCGCTGGACGCCTACCGGACCGGGGACCTGGTCCGGCTCGACGACGAGCTGAACTACGTGTTCTGCGGACGCGAGGACGACATGGTGAAGATACGCGGCCACCGCGTCGAGATCGGTGAGATCGAGGCGGTCCTGTCGGCCGCGGAGAACGTCCGGGAGGCCGCGTGCGTCGCCGTCGACGACGGCACCGGGGAGCGGGTGATCGAGGCGTTCGTGGTGCCCGAGGCGCACCCGCTCGACGTCTCCGCGCTACGCCGGCACTGCCTGACCGAGATCCCGCGCTACATGGTCCCGGAGCGGTTCCACGTCAGAACCTCGTTCCCGGTCACCGGTACCGGGAAGATCGACCGGAGGCGGCTGGGGGAGACCCGGGCGGATCCGCGATGAAGGTCCTGACGGAGACCTGGCGGAGCGCGGCGATCGGCCGGGACAAGTCGGTGAACGTCCTCCTGCCGTCCAGCTACTCGTCGGCCGGGCGGGCCTTTCCCGTGCTGTACCTCCTGCACGGCTTCGGAGGCAACCGGAACACGTGGCTCCAGTGCGGCGACCTCGCGCCCGCGGTGGATTCGGCGGGGCTGGTCGTGGTGCTGCCCGAATCCGGGCGCTCATGGTTCATCAACGACGCGCGGGGACGTCGCTACGAGGACTACCTGGTGGGGGAGGTCGTCGGCCATGTCGACGCCACGTTCAACACCGTGGCGTCCCGGGACGGGCGGGGCATAGGCGGATTCTCCATGGGCGGGGCCGCGGCCCTCTACCAGGCGTTGCGGCACGGTGAGGTGTTCTCGGTCGTGTGCAGCAGCGCCGGTGCCTTCGAAGCTCCCTTACGCGAGGGCGATCCCTACGGCCACCTGCGGGAGGGGCGGCGGCTGGCCATGCCGACCGCGAGAGACCATGAGCGCGTCTGGGGGCCGGTCGGCAGCGGGGTCCGGCGCGAGTACGACCCGTACCGCGCGGTCCGGGACCGGGACGCGAGGTACCCGATCGAGGTGCATCTCGACATCGGCGTGGACGACTACCCCCGGATGATCGACATGAACCGGAAGATGCGCGAGGCGCTCGCGGGCAGTTCCATTCCCCACCGGTACCGCGAACGGCCCGGCGGGCACGACTGGGAATTCGTCAACGCGGGCCTGCCCGATCTCTTCGCGTTCGCGCGGAGCCGTCTCCTTTCCGCCTGATCCGCGCCCCACCAAGAAGACGACGGAAGGAGCGCACGTGTGCGGCATAACCGGATGGGCCGACTGGACGCGGGACCTCTCCGGGGAGGGCTCCGTGGTCACCGCCATGACGCGGACGCAGGCCCCGCGGGGCCCGGACGACGAGGGGACGTGGCTCTCGCGCCACGCCGCACTGGGCCACCGGCGCCTCGCCGTGATCGACATCGAGGGCGGGCGCCAGCCGATGCTGCGGAGCGGGCGCGCCGGCGAGCCGGTCGTCATCACGTTCAGCGGCGAGATCTACAACTTCCACGAACTTCGTGGGCAGTTGCGCTCGGCCGGCTGGTCGTTCACCACCCGCTCGGACACCGAAGTGCTGCTGACGGCCTATCTCCAGTGGGGCGCGGATCTCGTCACGCGCCTCAACGGAATGTACGCGTTCGCCATCTGGGATGAGCACGCGCGACAACTGCTTCTGGTAAGGGACCGGCTCGGCATAAAGCCGCTCTACTACGCGAGGCTGGGCGACGGAATCATCTTCGGATCGGAGCCCAAGGCGCTGCTGGCCCATCCCGGCATGACGGCCGAGGTGGACCTGGAGGGCCTCGCCGAGCTGATGGCCGTCCCACGCGCGAGAACGCCCGGCCACGCCGTCTACCGCGGGATGCGGGAACTCAAACCGGGGTGCCTCGTGGTCGCCGACGCCTCCGGAATCCGCGAGCGCCGGTACTGGCGGTTGGAGGCCCGTCCCCACACCGAGGACTTCCGCACGACGACGGAGGAGGTCCGCTCCCTGCTCACCGACATCGTCAACCGCCAGATCGTGGCGGACGTCCCGGTCGGGACGCTGCTGTCGGGGGGAATCGACTCCAGCGCCATCACGGCCCTGGCCGCGCGGGAGTTCGCGGGGGAGCTGACCAGCTACTCGGTGAGCGTCCCGGCGCCCGCCCGGCCGGGGAGCGACCTGTGGCGGCCCAGCCCCGACGAACCGTACGCGCGACTGGTCGCCGAACGGCTCGGCCTCAAGCACTCCGTCGTCCAGGTCGGCACCGACAGCCTCGTCGAGGGGCTCGACCGCGGCCTGCGGGCGCGCGACCTCCCCGGCTGGGGCGACCTCGACATCTCGATGTACCACCTGTTCCGCGGGGTCCGGGCGGACTGCACGGTCGCCCTGTCGGGAGAGTCCGCCGACGAGATGTTCGGCGGCTACACCTGGCAGGTCGACGACCGGTACGTCCGGCATACGTCGTTCCCCTGGATGCACGCGCGGCGCCAGCCGCAGTTCCTGCTCCGCGAGGAGGTGAGGCGCGCGATCCGGCCGGACGACTACGAGGCCGACCGCTACCGGGAGGCGCTGGCGGAGGTCCCGCACGTGGACGGCGAGGACCGCACCGGACGCAGGCAGCGGGAGGTCTTCCACCTCGGCCTGACCCGCTGGCTGGGCGCGCTGCTGGACCGCAAGGACCGGATGAGCATGGCCGTCGGCCTCGAGGTCCGGGTCCCCTTCGCCGACCACAGGCTCGCCGAGTACCTGTTCAACGTGCCCGCGGACCTGAAGGCCGACGGGGGGACGGAGAAGGCGCTGCTGCGCCGGGCCTGCGCCGACCTGCTCCCGGAGGAGATCGTCAACAGGCCCAAGAGCGCGTACCCGGCCAGCCGGGACCCCGGCTACGTCGAGACGCTGAAGAACCTGGTGATCGAGATGATCGACGAGCCGGGGGCCCCGCTCTTCGACCTCATGGACCGGGCGAGGGTCCGCCGGGCGGTCACCTCCGAACTGGACGAGCTGCCCGGCCCGATCACCGCCCGGACCTCCGCGATCGGCCTGTCCTACCTCCTCGAACTGAACCGGTGGCTCACCCGGGTCCGCGTCGTGGCGTGACCCGGCGCGGCCACCGCGCCGCCGCCGTCACCGCGCCGCCGCCGTCACCGCGGGGCCGGCTCCGCCCGCGCGTAGCGCCGCCGCAGCTCCTCTTTGCGGATCTTCCCGGTCGCAGTCGTGGGCAGGACCTCCAGCACCTCCAGCCGCCGCGGCCAGTACGCCCTGGTCATCCCCGCCTCGTCCAGCGAACTCTGCAGCTCCTCGAGGGTGACCGGGGAGGCCGCGGAGACCGGCGCCACCACCGCGCAGATCGTCTCGTCCTCGTGCTCGTCGGGAAGGCCGATGACCGCGACGTCGCGCACGCCGGGGTGCCGGCCGATGATCGACTCCAGATCGGTGACCGGCGCGATGTTCGCGTTGCGCAGGATCATGTCCTTGGCCCGGCCGGTGATCCGGATGCCGCCGCGGCCGTCGTCGCGGGCCAGGTCGCCGGTGTTGAACCACCCGTCCGCGTCGAGGTCGGCCGCGTACAGCTCGTCCCGCCGGTAGTAGCCGAGGCACTGCGTCGGCCCCCGCACCCACAGCACGCCCTCGCCCCCGGTCCGGTCCGAGACGGGGTCGATCCGCAGCTCCATGTCCGAGATGGGACTGCCGTCGCTGTGGGCGGCCCAGTCCTCCGGGTCGTCCGGACGGGTGATCGTCACCGGTCCGTTCTCGGTCATCCCCCACAGCGAGTACAACCGGAGCCCGAAGACGCTCGCGGTCTCGCCGATGAAGTACGGGGGGATCGGCGCCGAACCGCTGACCAGCCACGCCAGCGCGGGCAGCGGGCGCGGCGCGGACCGCTGCTCCTTGATCAGGCTCAGCAGGTAGAAGGGCGCGCAGTAGAAGAACGTGACCCCGTGCTCGGCCATGAGGTCGAGGGCGGCCCCCGGTTCCTTGGCGTCCTGGAACGCCATGGTGCCCCCCAGCGACAGCGGCATCAGCATGCCCTGCACGACACCGGTGTAGTGCGTGTAGAGCGCGGTGGTGTACATGACGAGCGTCTCGTCGAGACCGAAGGTCTCCGCCTCGCCGCGAACAGCGGCGTACAGCGTGTTCTGGCTGTGCAGGACCCCTTTGGGATCGCTCGTCGTCCCCGAGGTGAACAGGACGAGGTACGGGTCGTCGGGGCCGAGTTCCCGCTCGTCGAGCAGGTGGCCGTGCCGCTCCTCCCAGGCGGTCCCGAAGAAGAACGACTCGAAGTCCTCGGTGCCGTCCGGCCCTTGGCCGTCCGCGACGAACACGCGCCCCAGGGACGGCAGTTCGGCGGCGAGTTCGGCCCCCAGCTCACCCAGCCGGTCCCCGTTGTCCTCGGCCATGGTGACGAGGACCTTCGCCTCGGTGACGCGCAGCATGACGTCGAGCTCGCGGCGCCGGTAGGTCTTCATCAGCGGGCAGTACACGACCCCGGCCCGGATGCAGCCGAGCGTGATCGCGGCGAGTTCCCACCGGTCGGTGAGCTGCGCCGCGAACACGTCCCCGGGCCGCAGCCCGAGCTCGACCAGGGCGCCGGCGAACCTGTCGGCGGCGGCGGCGAGCCGCACGTAGTCGAGCCGGTGCGTCCGCCCGTCGGACTGGCGCCGGGTGACCACCGCCGTCTTCTCCGGCCTTTCGCGCACATGCCGCCGGAGGTCGTCGAGAAAGGTCTCGTCCCGCCACCAGCCGCGGTCACGGAAGTTCGCAGGGTTCGGGGTCATGCCTGCACCACCTTCACATCTTCGGAAAGGGTGGACCGGTCCGCGCGGAATTGGAGATCAACATAACCCGATTTCGTTCTCCGTCACACCCCTCGGAAGCCCGCGTGCGGCGCGGTGGCCCGTTCACCGGACCACCGCGGCCTGCCGCCGGTGCGCCCGGTCAGTCGCGGTCGCGGACCACGGTGTACCGGTGCTCGACGGACCCGTCGGGGAAGGTGCGGGAGCCGGTGAGCTGAAGGGGGGTGGTGCCGCTCTTGTCCATGGTGAGCCTGAGGCCGTCGCCGAGCAGGACGGGCATGACGACCACGCCGAGTTCGTCGAGCGCGTCGATGTCGCGGAAGGCCTGTATCGTCTGCTGGCCGCCGACCAGATGCACGTCCCCGGCGAAGTCCGCCTCGCGCATGAGCCGGTGCAGTTCGGCGGGGTCCGAGGCGGACACGACGTCGGCCGGGGTCCCTTCCGGGAGCGGGCCGCCGGTCAGCACGAAGACCCGCAGGTTCGGCCACGGCCAGTGCGACGACCCGACCGCCGGAGCGAAGGTGTTGCGGCCCATGACCACCGCCCCGCAGCCGGCGATGAACTCGGGATGGCCGTGCGAGACGCCGGACTCGAAGTCCGGCGCGGTCAGGATCGTGGGCAGCCCCTCCCGTGACGCGATGAAACCGTCGACGCTGACGGCGATGTGCGTGCGGATGCGCATGAGGTGTGCCTTTCGGTTCGGTGTCCGTCCAGCATCTCGGGCGCGGGGACCCGGCACATTGGGCTGATGCCCCAGGCGAACCGGCATCGGCTCTTTAGATTTCGGGCGCGGGCTATTCTGTGACCATGGCGAGCCGTTTGGTGAGCCCGGTGCTGGTGGGCAGGGGGCCGGAGCGAGCGGCGCTGCTCGCCGCGCACGGTGAGGCCCGGCACGCGGCGACCCTGGTGCTCGTCGGCGGTGAGGCCGGGATGGGCAAGACCAGGCTGGTGCGGGAGTTCACGTCCGGGCTGGGGTCCTCCGCGCGGACGGTGACGGGCGGGTGCACCGAACTGGGCGTCGACGGGCCGCCCTTCGGCGCCTTCGTGACGGCCCTGCGCCGGCTGGTCCGCGCGATGGGAGTCCCCGCGGCGACGGGCCTGCTTCCGGGCGGCGGCCGGCGCGGGCTGGCCCGGCTGCTGCCGGAGCTGGGAGAGGACGACGGCGACCCGGACCGCGCCCTCGGCCGTGCCCGGCTCTTCGAGGAGGTCCTCCTGCTGCTGGAGGGCGGCGCGGCCGACCGGCCCCTGGTCGTGGTGCTGGAGGATCTGCACTGGGCCGACCGGTCGACCGGCGAACTCCTGGCCTTCCTCGCGCAGAACGTCAGCGGGCCCGGCCTGCTGCTGGTCGGGACGTACCGGCCCGACGAGATCATCGCCGCGCACCCGCTGCGGGCGCTGGTCACGCGCGGGGAGAACGTCCACCGCATCGCGCTGGCCGGGCTGGCCAGGGACGCGGTGGAGCGGCAGGTCGCCGCGCTGCTCGGCCACGAGCCCGACGCGCCGAGGGTGGACCGGATCTTCCGCCGCAGCGGAGGGAACCCGCTGTTCGTCGAGGCCCTGGTGGACGCCGGAGACGCCCCGGCCCGGTCGTTGCGCGAACTGCTGCGGACGGACGTCGAGCGCCTGCCCGAGCCGAGCCGGCGGGTCGTGCACGCGGCCGCGGTGGCCGCCGGGCCCGTGGACCACGCCCTGCTGGCCGCGCTCACCGGGATGGGCGACCTGGAGTTCGAGGACGCGCTGCGGCCGCTCGTGCGCCGCAGGCTCCTGGACGTGGTCGAGGGCGGGTACGCCTTCCGCCGCGACCTGATCCGCGAGGCGGTCTACGAGGGGCTGCTGCCGGGCGAGCGCGTCCGGCTCCACCGGCGCTGCGCCGAGGCGATCAGCGCCGACCGGCGGCTGGTCCCCGCGGACCGCGCGCCCGTCGAGATCGCCGTGCACTGGCACGCGGCCGGCGAGGACGCCCGCGCCGCCGAGGCCGCCTGGCAGGCCGCCGAGTCGGCCCGCCGCGCGTACGCGTACGCGGAGCGCCATCGCATGCTGGACCGCGTCCTGCGCCTGTGGGACCGGTTGCCGGATCTGCCGGAGCGGATCGGCGCCGACAGGGCCACGGTCATGGAGATGGCCGCCGAAGCATGCCTGAACGCGGGCGAACTGGACGCCGGGATCGCCGCCGCGACCGCCGCGCTGGACGAGTCGCCCGGCCCCGAGCGCACTGCGGTGCTGCTGGAGACGCGGGCGGCGATGCGCGACCGCAACGGCGAGGATCCGCTGCCCGACCTGGTGAGGGCCGCCCGCTCGCTCCCGTCGGCCCCGCCCTCCGCGGTGCGCGGCCGGGTGCTGGCCGAGCTGGCCACCGCCCAGCGCAACCACCGCCGGCTCGCGCCGGCCAGGGCGTCGGCCGAGGAGGCGCTGGAGATCGGGCGGGGGACCCGCGACCTCGTCGTCCAGGCGAAGGCGCTCGTCACGCTCGCCGCCCTGGCCGCGGCGAACGCGGACCTGGCGGCCGCGAGCGAGCTGTTCGGCCAGGCCGGCGCGGCCGCCTCCGACGCCGGGGCGCATGACACCCGGCTCCTCGTGGCGGTCACCGAGTCGGACGCCCTGGAGGCCGCCGGCGAGCACGCCCGGGCGGCGCAGGTCGCGCAGGAGGGCATGGCCCTCGCGGACGGTCTCGGACTGGCCCGTACCCGCGGCACGCTCCTGGCGCCGAACCTGTCGGAGTCGCTGCTCTCACTCGGCCGCTGGGCCGAGGCGAGCGAGGTCAACCGGAACGCGCTGAGTCTGGCGCCGCCGCCGCTCTACCAGGCGTACCTGCGGATCATCCAGGCCACCGTCGACCTCAGGCGGGGGGAGTTCGACCGGGCCGAAGCGGCGGCCGGGCAGGCCAGGGCCGTCATGCGCGGCAACAGCCGCGGCGAGGAGTCGTGCCTGGAACCCGACCTGCTGGAGTGCAGGCTGGCCCGGGCCAGGCAGGACGCGGGCGCGGTGGCCGCGATCATCGGCCACGTCCTCGACGACCACGATCTGCTGGTCAGCCCCCGGTACGGCTGGCCCCTGCTGCTCGCCGCCGCGCAGGGCCTGAACGACCACCCGCGCGCCGGGAGCCCGAGGGAGCGACTGATCACCTGGAGCGGCAAGCTGACGGTCACCGGGCGGCTCCAGCGGGCGTACCGGGCGACGTTCGACGCCGAGACGAGGCAGGACGGCCTCGACGCGTGGCACGAGGCGATAGCGGCGTGGCGCGACCTGGAGCAGCCCCATGCCCTGGCCGAGACCCTGGTCCGCGCCACCCGCGCCGCCCTGTCCGCCCAGGACAGGAAGCAGGCCGCCGTCCTCCTGACCGAAGCGGCGTCGATCGCGGCCGGGCTGGGGGCCGCGCCCCTGCGCACCGAGGTCGAGAAGCTGGCCAAGCGGTCCCGCCTGCCCTCCGGCGCGACCGCCGCGCCCGCCCGGCAGGAGGCCCCGGCCGGGCTCACAGGCCGGGAGCTCGAAGTACTGGAGCTCCTGACGGCCGGCCTGAGCAACCGCCAGATCGGCGAGCGGCTGTTCATCTCCGCCAAGACCGCCGGCGTCCATGTGTCGAACATCCTGGCCAAGCTGGGCGTGACGACCCGTCTGGAAGCCGCCGCGTGGGCCCACCGAGCCCGCCTTTTCGACCAGAGATGACCTCCTCCACACGCAGATGAGGGACGTGCTCGGGGTTTCCCGCAACCGAGTGGCGCGGTCCGGCCGCCGAAGGTAGTGGTTTCCACGATGTAGCAAGGCGGCTACTCAGCGCACTCTTCGGTGAGCCGCTCGCAGCCGTCCATCAGAACGGCGGCCGGGAAGACCGTGGAGGAACCTCGATGGCGAGTGAAGGCATATTCCGGTTCATGACCGTGCGCCCTGCGCGCAAGCAGGCGACCCATGCGGGGCTGCCGGTCATGGTCGAGTCGTCCGGGCTGTACCGGCGCCTCGCCGAGGCCGCGGCGGCGGGCGTCGGCAGGGAGGGGCTCCGCGAGATCGCCGGCGACCGGCAGCCGCCGGACGAGGCCGCGCGCGCCGCCGAGCTGGACCTCGCCCCGCTGCGGGCCTGGTTCTACGCGAACGAGAAGAGCACGCTGGAGGAGGCCGACCTGGGCGGCTGCGTCTCGCGTGCCTACGGGCTGTCCCTGGACGAGCTGGTCGAGGCCCCGGAGTTCGCCGCGGCCCGGGCGGAGCTGAGCGACCGGCTGCTGGTGGCGGCGCTGCGCGGCGACGCCGCGGGGACCGCGGAGCGGGATCTCCTCGACGCCAAGCTGCTCGGGCTGGCCGCCACGGCCGCGGCGTTCGGGCCGGAGCGGTCACTCGGAGACGTCGTCGGCGCCCCGGCGACGCTGCCGGCGTTCTTCGCGCGGCTCCCCACGGCTCGGGCGTCCGCACCGGCGCCGCCCGTCCCGCCGGAAAGCGATGACGAGGCGCGGACGTGGCTTGACGACCTGGGACGCGCGCACCGGGAGCTGCTCCGGCTGGTCCATGACGGCAGGCACCTGGTCTTCTCGTCGGTGACCGCGGCGGCGGTTCCGGGCGCCGCCGCCGAAGCCCCGGAGGCGGCGAGTGCCGAGCCGCGGCTCTCCGCCGATGCCGTGGCGGGGCTCGGCGAGCGGACGCGGGGAGTGCTGGACCGGCTGGGCCTCCTCGCCGGCGACCTGCGGCCGTTCCGGGCGATCCCCGCGATCGAGGCCGAGTTGCACCACGCGGCCGGGCGGGTCGCGGCGGACGTCCGGCCGGGCGGGACCCTGGCCTTCGACGGGGGCGAGATCGACCTGCACCGGTTCCACCGGGCCATGAGCGGCGGGGGCGAGGGGCTCGCCGCCGATCCGCCGCCCGCGCCCCAGCACTCCGCCGCCGGCCTGGCCGACCTGCTGGTGGTGCGGCAGAAGATCAAGGCCTACGAGCTGGGGGAGTTCGCCCACGTCGAGAACATCATGGCGGGGGAGACCCGGGAGCGTTCGACCCGCCGGCTCACCCAGGTGGAGGTGACCACGGAGGACGAGACGGAGACCGAGACCGAGAAGGAGCGGGACCTGCAGTCCACCGAGCGGGACGAGCTGCAGAACGAGGCGGAGAAGCACGTCAAGAGCCAGCTCGACATCGAGGCCGGGCTCCAGGTGAGCGGCAGCTACGGCCCGGCCGCTTCGTTCTCCTCCAGCGTCAAGGCCGGCAGCTCCACCTCGACCGAGGAGTCCCAGCGCAAGGCCTCCTCGTTCAGCCAGGAGGTCACGCAGCGCACGGCGGAGAAGGTGCGCGAGCGCGTCCGCAGCCTCGTCCGGCGGCGGACGCTGGAGGAGTTCGAGGAGACCAACCGGCACGCGTTCAGCAACAACTTCACCAAGCACGTCCGCGGCATCTACCGGTGGCTGAACAAGGTTTACGACGCGCAGGTCTTCAACTACGGCCAGCGGTTCATGTTCGACTTCGTCGTGCCCGAGCCGGCGGCCTACTACCTCTACGGGCTGGTGGAGAACCCGCCGCAGGACAGCGAGCTGGTGAAGCCGCAGGCTCCGGCCACCCCCGACGGGCAGCCGCTGCGACCGTCCTACCTGACCCGAGGCAACTACACCGAGTTCGTCGCCCGGTACCGCGTCGTCAACGCGCCCGCTCCGCCGCCGTCGACCCGCACGGTCACGTTCTCCGACAAGCAGGACGGCACCACCACGACCAACTTCGGCCGCTCCGGCAAGATCGAGATCCCGGAGGGGTACGCGGCCAAGAGCGTGACCGTGCAGGCGACCCACCTGTTCGAGGCCGGCAGCGTGCACAACTTCCACATCGTGATCGGCGGTCAGCTGTACGTCTACACCGACATCTTCGGCGCCAAGAGCGGGACCGCCGCCGCGGAGAAGGAGCTGTCCATCTCGATCGCCGTGACGGCGCTGTGCTGGTCGGTCGGCGTGGACGTGGAGTGCGTCGTCACGCCGGAGGCCGAGGCCCGGTGGCAGCAGTCGGTCTACGACGCCGTCATCGCCGCCTACCAGCAGCAGCTCGCGGAGTACAACGAGCGGGCCGCGCAGCGCGAGCTCCAGCGCAGCACCAACCAGCAGTTCGGACGCAACCCCCTGGTCAACCGGCGGGTGGAGCGCGACGAGCTGAAGAAGTGGGTCATCATGATGCTGGCCAAGAAGCCCGACCTGAACCTCGACTCCTTCCAGCCGCCGGTGCCCATGACCCCGCCCGAGCCGATCCTGGACCTCGACAAGGCCAACGCCAACGGCAAGTTCATCCGGTTCCTGGAGAACGCCTTCGAGTGGCAGAACATGCTCTACGTCTGCTACCCCCACATGTGGGGCCGCCGGGCCCGGTGGATCTCCGCGCTCAACATCACCGACCCGGACGCCGACTTCGCCGCCTTCCTGCGCGCCGGCGCCGCGCGCGTCCAGGTCCCGGTCCGGCCCGGCTTCGAGAGCGCCGTCGCCTACTTCGTCTACACCGGCAACATCTGGGACGGCAACGACGTACCGCGGATCGACGACGACCTGTACGTGCCGATCATCGACGAGATCACCACCAACCTCGGCAAGCTCGACAACGGCGTCCCGTACCCGGCGGGATCCAAGCCCTGGGAGGTGGTCGTCCCCACCGACCTGGTGCTGGTCCAGGACGTCTCGGACGTGCCCCCGCTGCGGGACGCGCTGAAGCCCGGCGCTCCGGTGGCGCTGGCGGACGGGCCGGCCGCCGCCGGGACCGAAGTGCCCGGGGACGCTTCCCCCGTCTCCGGGCACGAGGCCGCGAGCGGCCGATGACCGCCTACCGGCTGCACGCCGACTTCGACCGCGACGGCCGGCTCACCGCGCGGCCGGGCGAGTGGGCGCGGCGGCAGGCGCCGCCGGGGGCGCTGGTCCGCGCCAACCTGGACAGCGACGCCCGGCGGCTGCCCGCGGCTGTCACCCCCGGCGACCCCGTCCGGCTGGACCGCGAGCTTCCGGTGAAGACGGCCGGGGACGACGAACCGGCCGGCCTCCTCGTGGAGGAGGTCACCGCGGCCCCGGGACCGCTGTTCGTCGTGCTGCGGGGCGCCGACGCCCTGCGGTGCGCGGTGGTCGACGCCACCGGCCGGCGGCTCGCCGGGGCCGGGACGGGCGACCGGGTCCGCTTCCGGCTGCCCGTCGCCCCGTTTCCCCGCAGGCTCGCGCTGGAGGCGGTGGACCTGCCGGCCGCGCCGTCGGCTACCACGGTGCTCAGCGGACCGGCCCCGGCGCTCCCGGGCGGCCGGGTCACGGTCTGGCTGGAGCGCGACGACCCCGCCGGCACCGTGGTCGAGGACGAGGTGCTGTTCACCCTGTCCCCGCTCGTCCTGATCGGGAACGCGGGCGCGCTGGAACGGCTCTACATGTGCCAGGTCACCGCGGACGACCCGGCCAGGCCGCTGGACGACAACGGTCCCGCCGTCGCCGAGGTGCGGGCCGCGCTCCAGCCGCTCGGCGTGGCGCCGACCCTCATCCCGATGGAGGCGCACGGCGGCGACAGCTGGATCCAGGACCAGTACCAGCTCGCCTTCACCGAGACGCCGGACGGCCCGCTGCGCGTGCTCCTCCACACGCCGCGCACCCGTTCCGACGCCGCCCGGGGAGTCGTCGCGCCCAACCTGAGCTCGGTGGTCACCGGCCATTTCCCGAGCCGGAACCTCGGGGTCTGCCAGTCGTTCTGGGACAGGGAGCTGACCATCACCTCCCCGGACGGCACGACCGGGCGGCTCGGCTTCGCCGGCAGCGACCGCGCCCTGGTGATCATGATCCGGGTGAAGATGCTGCGGCGGCAGTTGATGGAGTCCATCGCGCGGATCGGCACCGACGTCGAGCTGAACACGACCGTGGCGCTGTTCGGGGACGCGACCGTCGAGTTCTTCCGCGCCCGCAACGAGCTGCCCGCGCTGGCCGGCCGGTTGAAGCAGGTCGCCAGGTCGGCGGCCGAACGTCCGGACTCGCCCTGGTACAAGCAGCACGACAAGCTCGGCCGGCTCGTCCAGAACGCCGAGAAGCAGGTCGAGGACGTCAGGCGGGAGATCCCGGTCCCGCAGGGCGCGCCCCAGCTCCGGCTGCGGCTGCCCGCCGTGGGCAGGTTGCCGCAGCAGGAGTTCCTGATGTCCGAGGCGGAGGTGGGGCGGCTGGAGAAGCGACTCCAGCAGTGGCACTCCAGCCACAACTTCGGCGGCAACATCGAGGTCGGGCCGCCGCACGCCAAGGCCCCGGCCGGTGTGGTGGTCGTCGGCAACCAGACCACACCGCAGCCGGACGGGTCCACCGCCACCGACATGGACCCCGAGCTGCTGGCCTTCCTGCGCGGGCAGGCGCAGGGCCGCCAGCGGACGCTGGAGGTCGACACCAGCTGGCTCGACGTCGGCCACGTCGACGAGGTCCTCGCGTTCGTCCCCGACCTGCGCGACCCGCAGAGCCAGAAGGGCGCCGTGCTGCGATCCTCGCCGTTCGTCGCGCTGCGCCTGATCGAGGCCGCACGGCAGGAGTTCATGGCGGGCCTGTCGCCGGGCGAGCTGACGCGGTACAAGAACTGGCTGCCCACGCCCCGCACCCGCCTCACCTACGAGGGCGCGAACCCGGTCACCCATCTGCTTCGCGGCATGCAGTGGCTGCACCAGCACGAGAAGGGGCAGCTCCTGCCGATCGAGCCGCCGGAGATCTACCTGTCGATGGCCGCGCTGTACCGGGTCCTCACCGGCCCGATCCAGAACTCCCCGCTCCCGCTGCCCGACTCGCCGTGGCGGCCGGTCACCCCCTCGCTGCCGGCCGGCATCTCGATCTTCGAGCTGGACCACTTCCGCGACGGCACCAACGAGGACCTGGAGGACCCCGAACCGGCCGGACCGCGGACGGGCCCGGACGGTGCGTCCATCCCGGCGAAGGGGCAGCTCACCGAGACCGAGGAGAAGCTCACCACCGAGTACGGCGCGATCCCCATCCTCAAGCTCCCGGTCGTCTTCGACGACCGGTCGGCCCTCGCCGAGCAGACCGCCGCCTTCACCCCGAACCTGGCGAACCTCCAGATCGCCGCCCCCTGGCTGCTGGTCCCGCGGCCGCACGGCCCGCGAATGGACGTCGAGGCGGCCGTCCGGGTGCTGCGCGTGGTGGCCGAGCAGGTCGGGGACGTGAAGGCGTCGCGGTTCACCCCGCAGTGGCTGCGCTCCCGCGGACTCGACCGCACGGTCCACTGGGCGCGTCCCGGCTCGATAGCGGGCGACCTCGCCGGGGACGACGCCGAGAAGCTGACCTCCGCGTTCCGCGACGGCTGGCCCAAGGACAGCGATCGCGGGGAGATCCGGCAGGAGATCGTCCGGGCCAACCCCGGCGCGTTCGACTCGCGGGGCTTCCTCAGGGGAAGTGCCTGGCGGAAGCTGCAGATCCCCGAGCGCAAGGTCGACCTCTTCGAAGCCTGGACCGAGGCCGTCGCCGACCGGATCGGCTACCGGGTGAGCTGGGTGGAGGCCTGGTACTACCACGTCCGCCTGGGGTCCATCCACTGCGGGACCAACGTGCTGCGCAGCGCCCCCACCGGGCTCCAATGGTGGCGCTGAGGCCGGTGGGAGGCGCGATCAGCGGCCGAGGTCGCGGCGGCCGAACCGCCAGGCCCCGAGGGCGAGGAGCGCCGCGGCGGCCAGGGCCATGACGGCCGCGTCGATGAGCTGGAAGCCGTTCTTCAGCGGTTCGCCGCCGATGTAGTAGTGGAAGGGTGTCAGGGCACGGAGCCAGTCGGCGCCGATCTGGGGGGCGAAGCCGTTCAGGGCGTAGGCCAGCACGCCCGCCCCGGCGGTGACGCCGAAGACGAACGCGCGACCTTTTCCGGTGGCCGCGCCGAGAGCGGTGGAAAGGGCGCCGAAGACGAGGGCCAGCAGGGCCAGGTTGAGGGTCTGGGCGGCGAAGCCGGAGACGGCGACGGCGTCCAGTCCGGCGCCGGTGCGGACGGCGAGCATCGCGGCCAGCACCGCGCCGGCGATCGCGACGGCTCCGGCCGCGAGGGCGGCGAAGCGGTGCAGCAGCAGGCGGGTGCGGCCGATCGGATGGGCCAGCAGCAGGTCCAGGTAGCCGGACTCCTCGTCGGCGGAGATCATGCGGGCGCCGGTGGCCGCGCCGTAGAAGGTGGCCAGCAATGGGACGAGCAGCCCGAACACCGCGCCCTGGAGGTAGCCGGCGGCCGAGGTCGGGTCGTCGAAGCCGAACCCGCTCATGGCCTCGGGCACGTCACCGGCCGCGTCCGCGGTGACCTGCGGGTAGAAGCCGGCGTACGCCATGGCGAGCAGGCCGGTGGCCACGGCCCAGGCGGTGAGGACGCGCCGGTTGTCGAAGAGCGTCCTGGTGAACATCGAACGGCTGAACGCGCGGGCGGGGCCGGAGGCTCCGGGCTGTGCGGCGCTGCGGGCGGTGGTCGTCATGGCTTCGTCCTTGGCGGAGAGGGGCGCTCGGTGGGGGCCGGTCAGGCGGTGGGGACGCCGTCGTCGCCGGTGTAGTAGGCGTGGAAGAGCTCTTCGAGGTCCTGCTCGTCGGCGTGCAGGCGGGTGACGGTGTGCCGGGCCGCGGCCTTGACCAGGGCGTCGGGGCTGCCGTCCACGCGGCAGGTGAGGACGCAGCCGTCCGCGGCGGGCTCCACCACGGCGCCGGTGACGCCGGGCAGGGCGGCGAACTCGGCGTCCCGCACCGGGGCGGCGAAGCCGATCCGCACCCGCAGGGAGGAGCGGGCGCGCAGGCCGGCGACGGTCCCGGTGGCGACCAGCCGGCCCTGGCGGATGATGGCGACTCGGTCGGCGACGGCCTCCACCTCGCTCATGATGTGGCTGGACATGAACACGGTCTGCCCGGCGTCGCGGGCCTCGGCCACCATCTCCAGGAACGTCTGCTGCACCAGGGGGTCCAGGCCGGAGGTGGGCTCGTCCAGGATCAGCAGTTCGGGGTCGTGCATGAACGCCTGGACCAGGCCGACCTTCTGCCGGTTGCCCTTGGACAGGCTCCTGACGCGCGCCGCCAGGTCCAGTTCCAGCCGCTCGGCCAGCTCGGCGATCCGGCGGGCGGGGACGCCGCCGCGCAGGCGGCCCAGGAACATCAGGCACTCCCCGGCGCGCTGGCGGCCGTCGGCGACGAAGTCGCCGGGCAGGTAGCCGACGCGGCGGTGCAGCTCGACCGCGTCGGAGCGCGGGTCCAGGCCGAGCACCCGGGCGCTGCCGGAGGAGGGACGGATCAGGTCCAGCATCAGCCGGATGGTGGTGGACTTCCCGGCGCCGTTGGGGCCCAGGTAGCCCACGACCTCGCCGGCGCCGACCCGCAGCGACAAGCCCGTCAGGGCGCGCCGTGGGCCGTAGTCCTTGGTGAGCTCGGTCAGCTCGATCAGCGTGTGCATGCCCCGAAAAGTATCAGAACTTTCAAAGTTTTCTGAAGATTCTGAGCTGTTAAGCTTCCGTAGGGACCGTGGGGGAGAGGGAGCACCGTGGCAGACACCGGCGAGGCCGCCGAGCGGATGGCGCTGACCCTGTCCGAGGGGGGCCTGCAGAAGGCGAACGCGCGGGTGCTGGCGGCGTTGATGTTCGCCGACACCGACAGCGTCACCGCCCCCGAGCTGGCCGAACGGCTCTCCATCAGCTCCGGGTCGGTGTCCGGGGCGATCAAGATGCTGTCCACGGTCGGGCTGATCGAACGCGTTCCCGCGCCGGGCAGCCGCCGGGAGCACTACCGGCTCCGCGAGGGCGCCTGGGCCACGCTGATGTCCACGCAGAACGGGCTGATCCAGGCCATGTTCGAGGCCGCCGAGCAGGGCATCGCCGCCGCCGGTCACGACAGCCTCGCCGCGCGCCGCCTCGAGGAGATGCGCGACTTCTACGGCTTCATGTTCCGCGAGCTGCCCGCCCTGGTCGACCGCTGGCGGGCCGAGCGGGCTCCCCGGCGGGCGCAGGGCCGGTAAACCCCCGGGGCGGGGGGAACGGGCGCCTTCGGCGGACGCGCGAATCCGTTCGGCGTTAAAGAAGCGTTAAGCACCGCGTCGTTGCGCTAAGAACGCGTCAACGACCTGGGGAGATGCCGGGAAAGTGCCGTTAACTGCCTGATGCACCCCCGAAGCGGGTGCGGGTGTGACGAGCACCCGGCGCACCACGGCGGCCGCGCGCCGCCCTCCAAGGAACCGAGAGATGTCAGATCTGGCGTTCATCCTGCTCACGGTGGCGGTCTTCGCCGTGTTCGCACTGGTCGTGAAGGCGGTCGAGCGACTGTGACCGTAGAGAACGGAATCGGCCTGGCGCTGGCCGTCCTGCTGGTCGCCTTCCTGGTCGCGGCCCTTCTTTTCCCGGAGCGTTTCTAGTGAGCCCCACGGTCGCCGGGGTCCTTTTCCTCGGCTCTCTCCTGCTCGCCCTCGCTCTGTCGCACAGGCCATTGGGCGACTACATGTACAGGGTCTATTCCGGGACGCGGCATTCGCGCGTGGAGCGCGTGCTCTACCGGCTGGTCGGGGTCGATCCCGAGGCCGAGCAGAGGTGGAGCGTCTACGCGCGCAGCGTCCTGGCCTTCTCCGCCGTCAGCGTGCTGTTCCTCTACGGCTTCCAGCGCCTGCAGAACCACCTGCTTCTCAGCCTGGGGTTCGACCCGGTCAAGCCCGACCAGGCCTGGAACACCGCCGTCAGCTTCGTGACCAACACCAACTGGCAGTCGTACTCCGGCGAGTCGACGATGGGCCACCTGGTGCAGATGGCCGGGCTCGCGGTGCAGAACTTCGTCTCCGCCGCCGTGGGCATGGCCGTGGCCGTCGCTCTGGTGCGCGGATTCGCGCGCCGCAGGAGCGACCACCTCGGCAACTTCTGGGTCGACCTGACCAGGGGTTCGCTGCGGGTCCTGCTGCCCATCGCCTTCGTCGGCGCCGTCGTGCTGGTGTCCGGCGGCCTGGTGCAGAACTTCTGGGATCCCGCGCACCACACCGTGGACACGATCGCCGGGGGCGCCCAGACGCTGACGGGCGGCCCGGTTGCGTCCCAGGAGGCGATCAAGGAACTCGGGACGAACGGCGGCGGCTTCTACAACGCCAACTCCTCGCACCCCTTCGAGAACGCCTCGGCGTGGACGAACTGGCTGGAGATCTTCCTGATCCTGGTCATCCCGTTCGCGCTGACCCGGACCTTCGGCCGCATGGTCGGCCAGCCGCGCCAGGGGTATGCGATCGCGGCGGTCATGGCCCTCCTCGCCCTGGTGAGCGTCTCGCTCACGATGATCTTCCAGGGCCTGCACCACGGTACGGTGCCGACCGCGGCCGGCGCGGCGACGGAGGGCACCGAAGCGCGTTTCGGGGTGCTGAACTCTGCGGTGTTCGCCGCGGCGACCACGCTGACCTCGACCGGCGCCGTGGACTCCTTCCACGACTCCTACACCAGCCTCGGCGGCATGATGACGCTGTTCAACATGATGCTCGGCGAGGTGGCGCCCGGCGGCGTGGGCGCGGGCCTGTACGGGATGCTGGTCCTCGCCGTGATCACGGTGTTCGTGGCGGGGCTGATGGTGGGCCGCACGCCCGAGTACCTGGGCAAGCGGATCGGGTCCCGGGAGATCAAGTTCGCCGCGCTGTACTTCCTGGTCACGCCCGCGCTCGTGCTGACCGGGAGCGCCGCGGCGATGGCGACCGGGAGCGGCCGCGCGGGCCTGCTGAACTCCGGGCCGCACGGACTGTCGGAGGTCCTGTACGCGTTCACCTCCGCCTCCAACAACAACGGCTCGGCGTTCGCCGGCCTCACGGTCAGCACGGTCTGGTACGACACGGCGCTCGGCCTGTGCATGGCCTTCGGCCGGTTCCTGCCGATCATCTTCGTGCTCGCCCTGGCCGGCTCGCTGGCCCGCCAGGGGCACACCCCCGAATCGGACGGCACCCTGCCCACGCACCGGCCCCAGTTCGTCGGGCTGGTCGCGGGCGTCACCGTCGTCCTCGTCGCGCTGACGTTCCTGCCCGCGCTCGCGCTCGGGCCGCTGGCAGAAGGAATCCACTGATGACCACGACGCAGACCGCGCGGGTCCCCGCGCAGTCACCCGCTCCCGAACCCTCGGGCCGCGTCCAGGGCGGCCTGCTCGACCCGCGGCAGATGCTGCGGTCCCTGCCGGACGCGCTCCGGAAACTGGACCCCCGGACGCTGTGGCGGAACCCGGTGATGCTGATCGTCGAGATCGGCGCCGTGTGGTCCACGGTTCTGGCGGCCACCGATCCGACGTGGTTCGCCTGGCTGGTCGTCGGCTGGCTCTGGCTCACGGTGGTCTTCGCCAACCTGGCCGAGGCGGTGGCCGAGGGCCGCGGCAAGGCCCAGGCGGACACGCTCCGGCGGGCCAAGCGGGACATGACGGCCCGGCGCCTGGTCGGCTGGCGGCCCGCGGCGGTGGACGTGCGGGAGGAGTCGGTCCCCGCGCCCCAGCTCGCGCAGGGCGACGTCGTGGTCGTCGAGGCCGGGCAGATCATCCCGGCGGACGGCGACGTCGTGGACGGCATCGCGAGCGTGGACGAGTCGGCGATCACGGGGGAGTCGGCCCCGGTGATCCGGGAGTCGGGCGGGGACCGCTCGGCGGTGACGGGCGGGACGAAGGTGCTGTCGGACCGCATCGTGGTGCGGGTGACCCAGAAGCCCGGTGAGAGCTTCATCGACCGGATGATCGCGCTCGTGGAGGGGTCGAGCCGGCAGAAGACGCCGAACGAGATCGCGCTGAACATCCTGCTCGCCGCACTGACGCTGATCTTCCTGCTCGCCACCGCGACGCTCCAGCCCCTGGCGATCTACTCCAAGGACACCAATCCCGGCGTGCCGGACTCGCTGGCCCTCGATGCCCACGGGGTCACCGGGATCGTGCTGGTGTCGCTGCTGGTGTGCCTGATCCCGACGACGATCGGGGCGCTGCTCAGCGCCATCGGCATCGCCGGGATGGATCGTCTCGTGCAGCGCAACGTGCTGGCGATGTCGGGGCGCGCGGTGGAGGCGGCGGGCGACGTCAACACTCTTCTGCTGGACAAGACCGGCACCATCACCCTCGGGAACCGGCAGGCGGCCGAGTTCCTCCCGCTCGACGAGGTGACGGAGGACGAGCTGGCCGACGCGGCGCAGCTGTCCAGCCTCGCCGACGAGACGCCCGAGGGCCGCTCGGTGGTCGTCCTGGCCAAGCAGCGGTACGGACTCCGCGAGCGCACGCCGGGGGAACTCTCCCACGCCGAGTGGGTGCCGTTCACCGCCCAGACCCGCATGTCGGGCGTCGACCTGGACGAGGGGCCGAGGCGGTCGCTGCGCAAGGGCGCGGCGGGAGCGGTCGCCGAGTGGGTGCGGCGGCAGGGTGGTGCGGTGCCGCCGGCGCTCGGTCAGATCGTGGACGGCATTTCCGCGTCCGGCGGGACGCCGCTCGTGGTCGGGGAGTCCGCGGGTGGAGGGGCACGTGTGCTGGGGGTGATTCACCTCAAGGATGTGGTCAAGCAGGGTATGCGGGAGCGGTTCGAGGAGATGCGCCGGATGGGCATCCGCACCGTGATGATCACGGGTGACAATCCGCTGACCGCCAAGGCGATCGCCGATGAGGCGGGTGTGGACGGGTTTCTGGCCGAGGCCAGGCCCGAGGACAA